>CAKOHH010000001.1 GCA_934085675.1 uncultured Bacilli bacterium
TTTCTTAAAATATCAAAATTATTCAAAAAAAGAGGCATATTCTTTTTTGAACATACCTTTTTGTCAACAACCTGAAATATCCACCAGTTAAGCTGGTGGATATTTATTAAGCATTTTTCTTTGCTTCTCTTGCACTAATGACTACTTTTTCTCCATTGATAGTTTTCTTTTGAAGATTTGGTTTTTGTACTCTTTTAGTTGCATTAAGCGCTTTACTTCTTGAATTAACTGTTAAAGGTTTTTTGGTTGATACTTTCTTTGCCATTTATCATTCACCTCGCTTTTTCTCTTTAAAAATCTTATCAAAAAGAGAAGCTAAAGTCAAACAAAATCGGTCTGTTTTAGGAGAGATTACTTTTTTTTCTTAGAAATCTATGATAAAATGAAAAAACAGGTGATAAATCATGAAACAAACTTTAAAAGAAGCCTTACCTTATGTTATTATTGTTCTTGTTGTTATTGGTATTCGTTTTTTTATTGTAACGCCTATCAAGGTTAATGGTATGAGTATGTATGATACTTTAAATGGCAAAGAAATTATGCTTTTATGGTATCAAAAAGATATTAAAAGATACGATATTATTGTGGCTGATTTAATGGAAAATGGTAAGAAAACAGATACCATAATTAAAAGAGTATATGGTCTTCCAAATGAAACAATTAAATGTGAAAATGGTATTATCTATATAAATGATCATAAAATTGAAGACCCATATGCTTATGGCAAAACTGATGATTTTGAATCTGTTACTTTAAAAGATGATGAGTATTTCATTTTAGGAGATAATAGAGAAATCTCTTTAGATAGTCATATTTTTGGTCCTGAAAAGAGAGAAAATATTAAAGGCGTGGCTGATTTTATTATCTTTCCTTTTAGTCGGTTTGGGAAAGTAGAAACGAAAGAATAAACTAAGAATGGATGTGAATAAAATGAATAATAATTTAAAAGTAACCAATATTAACTTTTATCCTGGTCATATGGCCAAAGCAAGAAGACTAATTGCTGAAAAATATCCTTTAATAGATATTGTTTATGAAGTTGTGGATGCTCGCATTCCATTTTCTTCTAAAATTAAAGATATTTACAATATTATAGGTAATAAGCCTAAAATATTAATTATGACCAAAAAAGATTTATGTGACGAAAAAATCACAAATGCTTGGGTTAATTATTATGAAAATTTAGGTAATCCTGTGGTATTAGTTGATTTAAATAATACTAATGATTATGAAAAAATCGTGACTTTAACTCATCAAATTATGGCTAAAACACAAGAAAAAAGAATGGATAAAGGTTTAAAAGAAAAAGAAATTCGTGCTTTAGTTGTTGGCATTCCAAATGTTGGTAAAAGTACTCTTATTAATCGCTTATGTAAAAGAAAAGTGGCTAATGTTGGCAATAAACCAGGTGTCACGCAAAATATTAGTTGGCTTAGAACCCATAGTGACATCTTATTACTAGATACCCCAGGTATTTTGTGGCCTAAATTAGATCAAAACGAAGTGGCTTATAATTTAGCGTCTTTTACAGCCATTAAAGAAGAAGTGCTACCTATTGATGACATTGCTGTTTATATTTTGAAAAAGTTATCTATGTATTACCCAGAAAAATTAAAAGAATGTTATGGTATAGAAAAAGTGGATGATGAAAACATTATGGAAGCTTATGAAATTATTGGCAAGAAAATCGGAGCCATGAAAAATGGGGAAGTAGACTATGAACGAGTATCTACTAAAATTATAAATGATATTAAATTAGAGAAAATAAAAGGCGTAACTTTTGATAGGAAGTAAAATATGACAAATGATTTATTAGCTTATGAAAAAGATTTATATTCAAAAGGATATGAATTTATTTGTGGAACGGATGAGGCTGGCCGTGGACCTCTTGTTGGACCTGTTGTTGCCGGCGCTGTTATTTTACCCAAAAATTATCATTTAGAGGGCTTAACTGATTCTAAAAAATTAAGTGAAAAGAAAAGAGAAAAATTTTTTGAAATTATCAAAAAAGATGCTCTTGCCTATGGTATTGGTATTGTGGACGCTAAAAAGATTGATGAAATAAACATTTATGAAGCCAGTCGCTTAGCTATGAAAAAGGCCATTTCTAATATGCAAATAAAACCCGATTACATTTTAACGGATGCCATGCCAATATTAGATATGGATGTACCTGTTAAGCCAATTATTCATGGTGATGGTCTATCAATTACTATTGCCGCGGCAAGTGTTCTTGCTAAAGTAACAAGAGATCATTATATGTATGAATTAGATAAAAAATATCCCCAATATGAATTTAAAAAACATAAAGGTTATCCGACTAAAAGACACTTGGAATTAATAAATGAATATGGGGTGACAGAAGATTATCGTTTTACTTATAAGCCTGTTCAAAAAGTATTAGAAAGTAGTGAAATAAATGAAAAAGCAAAGAAAAAAAATTAATGTTCTTTCTTATTTAATGCCTATTTTCTTTTTCTTTGCGGTAGAAGTTCTTTTTCGCATTTTACTTAATTTTCCTGTTTTAGATTATGCAACTATTCGCATTTTCTTTTCAAGTGTTCTTTTGGTATCTCTTTTGAATCTTTTTTCTTTACTTTTTAAAACCAATAAACAAAGAAATATTTTTATACTAATCTGGCTCTTTTTAGTTAGCCTTTATGACTGGGGACAATTAGGCTTTCATAAATATTTAGGAATGTTTATTTCTTTAAATACGGCTTCTCAAGCCGGTGCAGTTACAGATTACATCGAGGCTTTTTTAGAAAGTTTTCCTATCGAAAGTTATATGTTTTATGCTCCCCTATGTATATATGTTATTTATTTAATCTTTTTCCAAAAAGAAAAAAAATTAAATAAAAGAAAACAATTTGGAGTTAATTTAACAGGAATTATTTTAGGAATTCTTTTATGGCTTACAACGATTTATGTTCCTTTGTTTCAAAATCCTTTACAGTTAGTTTCTAATAAAGAATTAGTTTTAAATCCTACCAATTCTTCTGTTGCTATTAATCAATTTGGGGGTATTACTTATTTCTTTTTAGATTTTAAAGAACTTATTTGGCCTCATCAAGTAAAGTCTGCAGGCACTTTAGAAGAAGAAAAGTCTGCAGATACTTTATGGTTAGAAGTTATAAAAGAAGAACAAAATCCTGCCTATAAAAAATTAAATTCTTATTTTATTCAAAACAAAGAAGCCCAAAAAAACGATTACACTGGTTATTTTAAAGGAAAAAACGTTATTGTAATTATGATGGAATCGGCTAATTATGCTATTGATAATGCTGAGTATTTTCCTAATTTCACCAGAATTTTAAAAAATAGTTGGTATTGGACTAATCACTATAGTCCAAGGGGAACTTGTGCTACTGCCGACAATGAATTTTCTGGTCTTACAAGTCTTTATGCCATAAGTAGTACCTGCACGACAAATACTTATTTAAATAATACTTATTTTGAATCTATGTTTAATCGCTTTCGAACTTCAGGATATAAAACAAGTAGTTTTCATGATTACGATGATACTTATTACCAAAGAAGTATTTATCATCCTAATTTAGGAAGTGAAAAATTTTATAATGTAAAGGACCTTGGCATTTCCTATGTCAGTAATGGTGTGGAGTGGCCCAATGATAGTTTAATGATGGGGCAAGTCGTTAATTTGGCTAAAGATTCTTCCAAACCATTTATGACGTTTATTACAACCATAAGTGCCCATATGTCTTATGCTTATAAAAGTGGCGAAGGCGATAAATACATGGGACTATTTAAGGATAAAGATTATGACGAAGAAACAAAACGTTATTTATCCAAACTTAAAATAACCGATGATTCTTTAGGTGTATTACTTGATTCTCTACAAAATGAAGGAATTTTAGATGATACAGTTATTGTTATGTATGGTGATCATTATCCTTACGGATTATCAAAAGAAGATGTCTCAAAAATTGTTCCCTATGACGTAAATCTTTACAATGACATTGAAAAGACACCTTTTGTCATATATAATAGTAAACTGAGTGCCAAAGTATTTGATGATAAAACATCTTATATTAATTTATTGCCCACTTTGGCTAATTTGTTTGATTTAGATTATGATGCCAGATTTTATATGGGAGAAGACATCTTAAGCAAAGATTATGTGGGAAGAGTTGTTTTTAATGATTCTTCGTGGATAGACGATATTGCCTTTTATGATGCTTTAAACAGTAAAATTACTTATCTTGGTGATAAAACTTATACAACAGAAGAAATTCAAAAAATAAATCAAACAATATATAATAAAAAAGAAATGAGTAGGCTTGCCATTACAACTAATTATTTTGCTTATTTAGAAAAAGCCTTAAAAGAAAGGGAAGATGCACAAAATGAAGAAATTAATGATCGTGGAATCACCTCACAAGAGTAAAACTATCAGTGGTTTTCTAGGAAGCGATTACAAAGTAGTATCTAGTAAGGGTCATATTATGGACCTTGCTACATCTGGCAAATTTGGTCTAGGAGTAGATATCGAAAATGATTTTAAAGCCAGTTATGTACCTATTAAAGGTAAAAGTGCTTTAATAAAAGAGTTAAAAAAAGAAGTGAAAGATGCCGATGAAATTATTTTATCAACCGACCCCGACCGCGAAGGAGAGGCTATTTCTTGGCATTTAAAAGAAACATTGGATATCAAAGATGATAATTATGTTCGGGTCACTTTTAATGAAATTACGAAAGATGTTGTTTTAAATGCGTTAGATAATCCAAGAAAAATTGATGATAATCTAGTTAAGAGTCAAGAAACAAGACGTATTTTAGACCGTATCATTGGTTTTCGCTTAAGTAAATTAATGCAAAGTAAAACCGGTGGTAAAAGTGCTGGTCGTGTACAAAGCGTTGCTTTAAAACTTATTGTGGATAGAGAAAGAGAAATCCTTGCTTTTGTACCAGAAGAATATTGGACAATTGAAGCATTATTTAAAGATTTCAGTGCTACTTTAGAAAAATATAAAGATAAAAAAATAACGATTAAAAATGAAACAGAAGCTAATCAAATTTTAGATAGTTTAACAGATTATTTTGATATTGTTGATGTGAATGAAAAAGAGGTACTAAGAAACAGTAAGCCTGTTTTCAAAACAACCACCATGCAAACAATGGCTTCTGCAAAATTAGGATATTCTTCTTCAAGAACAATGAAAATTGCTCAAAAACTTTATGAAGGTGTCGAAGTAAATGGTAAAAGCATAGGTCTTATTACTTACATGAGAACAGATTCAGAACGTGTTTCTCCTTCTTTTGTGGCCGAAACTAAAGAATTTATTAAAGAAACTTACGGCAAAGAATATGTTGGAAATGTTAAAGTACCAAAGAAAAAAGAAAACATTCAAGATGCCCATGAAGGTATTCGGCCAACAAGTATTTTAAATACTCCTGAAATGGTCAAAAAATCTTTAACTTCAGAAGAATATAAACTTTATGAAATGATTTATATGAGAGCTTTAGCCTCTATTATGGCGCCAGCAAAACTTTTAAATACATCTGTGTCCCTTCTTAACAATGATTACTTATTTAAAACAACTGGTAGTCTTTTAAAATTTGATGGTTATTTAAAAGCATATAGTAAATATGAAGATCAAAAAGATACCATCTTGCCTGATTTTAAAACATATCAAAATGGTCAAATTAAAAAAGAAGAAATGAAAAAAGAACAACATTTCACCAAACCAGAACCAAGATATACGGAGGGCTCTTTAATTAAGGCTATGGAAAGTTTAGGAATTGGTAGACCAAGTACTTATGCCCCAACAATCCAAACTTTAAAAGATAGAGAATATGTTACTTTAGAAGAGAAAAAGTTTGTCCCTACTAAAGTAGGTTTTGAAATTACAGATAAGTTACAAGAATTTTTTAGTAACATTATAAATGTTGAATACACTGCTAACATGGAAACAGAACTTGATGAAATTGCCGAAGACAAAATAAATAATGTCGAGGTTCTAAGAAATTTTTATAATGAATTTGAACCTATGGTTGAAGATGCTTTTTCTAAAATGGCAAAAACACAACCAAAAGAAACAGGTGAAAACTGTCCTCTTTGTGGTTCTTCTTTAGTTATAAGACACGGGAGATATGGTGAATTTGTGGCATGTTCTAACTATCCAAATTGTAAGTACATAAAAAAAGAAGAAAGAAAAGTAGTAGAAGTTATGGATTGTCCAAAATGTGATGGTAAAATCATTGAGAAAAAAACAAAAAGAGGTAAGATTTTCTATGGTTGCAGCCATTATCCTAAATGTGATTTTGCTACTTGGGATAAACCAGTTAGGGAAAAATGTCCTTCTTGTGGCGGAGTTCTTGTTATTAAAAAAGATGGGCTTCATTGTTTAAGTTGTGATTATCATAAAGAAATATTAGAAGAAAATTAAAAGATTGCTATTTAAAGCAATTTTTTTTCATGTCAAATAAATGTCACACCACTTTAAAAAGCAAAATTATCTTGATATACTTGAAAGGTGAAAGGTAGGAAAAAATGAAACAAGAATGGAATGGATTTAAAGATGGAATATGGACAGAAGAAATAAATGTTTCAGATTTCATTTTAAAAAATTATAAAGCTTATGATGGAGAGGAATCTTTTTTGACTTCTTCATCAGCCAAAACAAAAAAAGTTTGGAATACATGTGAAAATTTACTTAAAGAAGAATTAAAAAAACATGTTTTAGATATTGATACAAAACATATGTCTGGAATAAATAGTTTTGCTCCAGGATATATTTGTGATGAAGATGATGTGATTGTTGGACTACAAACAGATAAGCCTTTAAAAAGAATTGTCAATCCTTATGGAGGAATAAGGATGGTTCATCAAGAACTCGAGGCTTATGGTTATCATTTAGATGAAACCGTAGCCAAATATTTTAAGGAATTTCGTAAAACTCATAATGATGGCGTTTTTGATGCTTATCCAGAAAGTGTTCGTAAAGCTCGCCATGTTGGTCTTTTAACAGGACTTCCTGATGCCTATGGTCGTGGTCGTATTATTGGAGATTATAGAAGAGTTGCTTTATATGGTATTGATTATTTAATGCAGGAAAAGAAAAAAGATTGGGATAATTTAATTGGACCAATGACGGATGATTTAATAAGACTTCGAGAAGAAGTATCCATGCAATATAAGGCTTTAGATGATATAAAAAAGATGGCTCTTTCTTATGGCTTTGATATTTCAAAACCGGCTTCTTGTGCACGTGAAGCAGTGCAATGGACATATTTTGCCTATTTAGCTGCGGTCAAAGAAAATAATGGGGCCGCTATGAGTCTAGGTAGAGTCGATGCTTTTTTTGATATTTACTTTGAAAGAGACTTAGAAAATGGTCTTTTAACAGAAGAAGAAGTTCAAGAAATCATTGATCAATTTGTAATTAAACTTCGCTTAGTAAGACATTTAAGAACACCAGAATATGATGAATTATTCTCTGGAGATCCTACTTGGGTAACATGTTCTATCGGCGGAATTACCGAAAAAGGCGAATCTTTAGTAACAAAGACTTCCTTAAGGCTTTTACATACGCTTACAAACTTAGATACTGCTCCAGAACCAAATATGACGGTTTTATGGAGTGAAAAATTACCTGAAAATTTCAAAAAATACTGTGCTCGCATGTCTATTTTAACCGATGCAATTCAATATGAAAATGATGATGTCATGAGACCATTATATGGCAGTGATTATGCCATTGCGTGCTGTGTTTCAGCCATGCGTGAAGGAAAAGATATGCAATTTTTTGGCGCTCGTTGTAATTTAGCTAAAGCCCTTCTTTATTCTATTAACGGTGGTATTGATGAAATCAAAAAAGAAAAAGTCATAGATGGTTTTTTTAAAAATACAGATACCATTTTAAACTTTGAAACTGTTAAAGAAAACTATTTTAAAATGCTTAAAGAAATTGCTTCTGTTTACAGCGATGCTATGAATGTTATTCATTATATGCATGATAAATATGCTTATGAAGCTGGTCAAATGGCTTTGCATGATACCCATGTAAGACGTTTAATGGCTTATGGCGTTGCGGGACTTTCTGTGGTAGCTGATTCTTTATCTGCGATTAAATATGCCAAAGTAAAACCCATAAGAGATGAAGATGGCTTAGCTATTGATTTTGAAATTGAAGGAGATTTTCCTAAATATGGTAATGATGATGACCGGGTAGATGATTTAGCTAAAGAAGTTTTAGAAAAATTTTATGAAGAACTTTCCAGCCATAAATGTTACCGTGACGCTCATCCAACTTTATCAGTTTTAACTATAACCTCTAATGTGGTATACGGTTCTAAAACAGGTGCTACTCCAGATGGTCGTAAAAAAGGTGTTGCCTTTGCCCCAGGTGCCAATCCAATGCATCAACGAGATGAAAGTGGTGCAATTGCAAGTTTAAATTCGGTTGCTAAGATTCCTTACCAAGGTTGCTGTGAAGATGGTATTTCTAATACATTCAGTATTGTCCCAACAAGTCTTGGCCATTCTTTAGACGAACAAATAAATAATCTTGTTTCCTTATTAGAAGGTTATTTTAGTCAAGGAGCACATCACCTAAATGTTAACGTTTTAAATCGGGAAATGCTTGTTGATGCCATGAACAATCCGTTAAAATATCCTCTTTTAACTATTAGAGTTTCTGGTTATGCTGTTCGTTTTAATCGCTTGACAAGAAAACAACAGGAAGAAGTTATTTCTAGAACTTTCCATGAGAAGCTATAATGAATGGATATATTGATTCAATCGAGTCTTTTGGCCTTGTTGATGGTCCAGGCATTCGGACAGTCGTCTTTTTAAAAGGGTGTCAATTAAGATGTTTGTATTGTCATAACCCTGAAATGTGGAAGATGAATGGTAGTACTATTAGCCCAGATGAACTTGTCAGTAAAATAAAAAGAAATAAACCTTATTTTAAAAGAAATCATGGTGGGGTTACTTTCTCAGGTGGCGAACCTCTCTTACAAAAAGATTTTTTAATAGCAGTCATGACTAAATTAAGACAAGAAAACATTCATATTGCCCTTGATACTGCTGGAGTAGGGATAGGGGATTATGATAAAATTTTATCTTTAGTAGATTTAGTTTTGTTTGATGTTAAATACGCGGATAAAGAAGGGTACCAAAAATTAACAGGATATCCTATTGATGAGTCTGAAAAATTTATTGAAGCTTTAAATAAAAGTGGTAAACCAGTTTGGATACGCCAAGTTATTGTTCCTTCTATGATGGATAATGAAGATTATTTAAAAAAACTAGCGTTATATTTAAATAAAATAAATAATATTGAAAAAATTGAATTTTTACCATTTCACCATTTAGGTTTTAATAAATATGAAAAACTACATTTAACAAATCCCTTAATTAATACACCTGAAATGGACCCAGAAAAATGTGAAAAACTATTTGCAACATTTCAAAAAATTAGAGCAAACATAGCTACTTAGCTTTGTTTGTTTTTTTATAAACGATTGGATGATAACAAAAAAAATTAAGTTGTTAGCAAACGAAGAAATATGATATACTAAATAAGAGAATAGAGGGAATAGTATGCAGGAAAATTCGAATCCTTTAAAATATCCTAGTATTGGTTTATTTATGTCATTTAAATCAGTGATGGAAGTTATAATTTATATGTTTGAATGCCTTTGGCGGGGTATTGTTTATGTTTTTAAAGATTTACCAACTTTTTTATGGCAACACGCCAGTGTCAAAGTATCAGAAGCTGTGGCTCCGGTAAATAAAAGAACAAGTGATAATGCAGGTACGAAGGCAAAGGCGGAAGAAAAGAAAAAAAGTGTTTTAAATATGGATATTAATGATCTATTAAAAAACACAACTTTTATGAAAAAGAAAATAGAAGGCCTTGAAAAAGAAAAAATAAAACTTTTAAAAGAATTGGAAACAACAGGTAAAATTAGAAGTAAAGAAGCTCAAGTATACCGTTTTACAGCCAAAAATAAAGAAGGTAAAATTGAAACAGGTATTATGAACAGTTTTTCTAAATTAGATGTTAACACTTTTCTTGTTCAAGATGGTTATGACGTTTATAAAATTGAAACAAGTGATTTTATTAATTTAGTTTATGGCAAATCAAGTCTTTTTTCTGTTCGCTTAAAAAATAAAGATTTATTATTTTGGCTAACACAACTTTCGACTTATTTAAAAAGTGGTATTCCTTTAACAGATTCTATTAAAATACTTAATCGTCAAATGAATAAAAATGCTACTTATAAAAGAGCCTTTCAATCCATTATTTATGAACTTACCATGGGTGAATCTTTTTCAAATGCTCTAGAAAAACAAGGTAATATGTTTCCGGCCCTTCTTATTAATATGATAAAAGCTGCCGAGGCAACTGGAGAACTTGAAGAAACCTTAGATGATATGGCTAATTATTACGAAGAAATTGAAAAGACAAGAAAACAAATGGTGTCTGCTTTGACTTATCCAACTATTATTATGATTTTTGCTTTAGCGGTTATTACTTTCATTATGGTTTGGGTAGTTCCTCAATTTGTAAACATTTATGAGGAAGCAGGAGCTACCTTAAATGGCTTTACGCTTCTTATTTTAAATATTAGTAATTTCTTACAAGCCAATGCTTTAACACTCATTTTAATTATTGCTTCTGTAATTCTAGTTATTGCTTTGCTTTATCAAAAGATAAAGGCTTTTCGTAAATCTTTACAAACTTTTGCCATGAAAATACCTGTTATTGGCAAAGTTATTATTTATAACGAGATGACTATTTTCTCAAAAACGTTTGCATCTCTTTTAAAAAACAATGTTTTCATTACTGATAGTATTGATATTTTAAGTAAAATAACCAATAATGAAATTTATAAAGAAATTATGTATAATACTATCGACAATATTGTGAAAGGTGATAAAATAAGCCTAGCTTTTAAAGATCATTGGGCCGTGCCTGATGTTGCCTATTTTATGATTGAAACAGGTGAATCAACAGGACAACTTGCAGAAATGATGAGTAAAGTAAGTACTTATTATCAAGAAATGCACCGTTCCATGGTAAACAGTTTAAAATCGTTTATTGAACCAGTTACCATTTGTTTATTAGCGGTTATAGTCGGTATTATTTTAATGGCTGTTATGATTCCAATGTTCGATTTATATGGAAAACTAGAATAGGTGGTTTTATGAATGTGTTTAATGGAATAATGTGTTTTATTTTAGGAAGCGTTCTTGCTTCCTTTTATGGGGTAATGGCTTGTCGTTTACCCCTTAATAAATCAATTGTAAAACCAAGAAGTCATTGTGATTACTGTAATCATCCTTTAGCTTTTTATGAATTGATTCCCATTTTTTCTTATCTTTTTTTAAAAGGAAGATGTTCTTCATGTCATCAGAAACTTTCAAAAACAATGATAATTACCGAGATAGGTTTAGGCCTTTCTTTTGCTTTTTCTTATTTTTATTATGGCTTTTCTTATAACTTTTTAATATCGCTTTTTCTTTTTTCACTATTTGATTTAATCTTTCTAACCGATATTAAATATATGATAATTTTGGATTCGCCTTTACTAATAAGTGCTCTAGGCATTTTTCTTTTAGAGTGGTTCTTCTATGGTCTTTCTTTTGCCTTTTCTAGAATACTTGCCGGTATCATCTTATTTTTCTTTATGTATTTCATTGGTATTTTAGGAAAATTTTTATTTAAAAGAGAAGCCTTAGGTGGTGGGGATATTAAACTTTCCTTTCTTTTTGGCTTAGTTTTAGGCCTTTCTCATGGTCTTATTGCCCTTACTTTATCTACTTTTTTAGCTTTGCCTTATGCAACGTTTAATTTATATTCATCACATACAAATGAACTACCGTACGGTCCATTTTTAATAAGTGCTTTATGCTTAGTTTTCTTTTTCTATGATAAGTTCTCATGGTTTTTAGATTTTTTGTTTCAAGTTAGATTTTGATACTTATTCCAAGAAGTAGCAATGATTTTTAATCTATACTTTAGAAAAAAAATGTGATATTCTTTAATAGTAGAAGAGAGTAATGTAATTGTACTCTTAAAATAGAAAGAGGTTCTCAATATGAATAATGAAAATGATAATTTGAGTAAAAAAGAAGATACGAAAGAACTTAATACTTTGAGTGATTTAGCCTTAGAATCTTTGGAAAACATGGCCAATGAGTATCAAAATGAATTTGATGAACATATGAAAGATTCGGATTTGATTTTTAAAACAGAGGTAGAAACGAAAGAAGAAATGAAAAAAGAAGAACCTCCTAAGAAAAAAAAGCCTTTAGATAAATTAAAAGATTGGTGGAAGTCACTTGATAAAAAAAAGAAAATTATCTTTTCTATTATTGCTTTATTAATTGTACTATTAATTATAGGAATCATTGTTTTCTTCGCTTTTAAAAAAGATGATTCTTCTTCCTTAACGAATCCTGATGTTATTTTAGAAAAAGATAATTATCGTTATGAAAATGGTACGCTTATTTTACTTGATAAAGATGGCAAAGAACTTGGTAAATATGAGTGTGAGAATAAAGACGAAAAACAATGCGAAGTGGCTTTTTTAAATCAAGATGCCGTGATGGATACAACAAGACTTGATAACGAAAAAGAAGAGCCTTTACAGCTTCGTTCTTCTATTTATCATAATCGGTTTGTTTTCATTAGAGATACAAAAGATGAAAATGTAAAAAACTATATTTTGTATGATCTAAAAGATGAAAAAATAATTAGTACAGTGTATGATGCTTTAACCAGTTATCAGTATGAAAATGATATCATTATCAAAAACGAAGAAAGTAAATATGGTTTAATAGAATTAACTGAAGATGAAGCTAAAACGGTTATTCCTGCTACTTATGATGAATTGCATATTATTCCTAATCAAGAGGAATTAAAACTTGTTTCGGTTCGTAAAGATAACAATTCCTATGTATCTAATTTAGAAAATAAGCCTTTAACTAAAGCTTTTAATGAGACAATTGTGAATGCTAGTGATAAATATGTGGTAACAAAAAATAGTCAAAATAAATATCATGTTTATGATTATAATGCTAAAGAAGTAAATAAAAATGATAATCAAGACTATATTGTCCTTTTAAAAGATATTATGCTTTCTGTCCGTCAAAATAAGTTATATGTTTTAGATTATGAAGATAATTTATACAGCATGAAAGATATTGAATTAAAAAATAATGTTTATAATAAAACAGAAATTTACAATAATGATTTAAAACTTATAAATACCAAAAAATCATTTGATTATGAATTAACAGATGATATTCTTCTTATTAATGTTTATGATGATGAGGAGAAAACAAACTATAACGTTAACTTAAAAGAAGGTAGATTGTCTAAAACCCAAGCATTCTTAAGTTATTTTGATGGCTCTTTGTATATTTATGGTGATAGTAGCAAAAAAGAACTTTTAGGTTCTTATCGTTGTAACAATCAAAATACAATTGAAAATAATACCCAAAAATTTACTAATTGTACTATAGCCAGTGATTCTGTTTATAGAGAAACAAATGGAAATATGAAAGAAACAGGAGACGTTAAAGAAGGCTATATTCCTATTATTGGCAAAAAATATGCCTTCATTAAAGATGGTTCTAGTATTTATTTAGTTGATTTAAATAATACTACCAAACCAATTAGTGAATTTTCTAGTGTGGATACTTCTTCTTATACAGGTGGTGAAGATGTCACATTTATAACTCCTTCTAATTTATATTTTATTGCTGTTTCAAAAGCAAGCGGTAAATACGGTGTAAATAAAATAACAAGTGAAGGCGTAAGTTCTGTTATTCAATTTAATAAATCTGAAATTAAACGTTTAGGCGACTACTTTGTTGTAACAGAAAATAATAAATATTCTTTGTATGATAAAAATGGTTCGAAACAAACTGAAGATAAAGCTTCTCCTATTGTCGACTATTACAAAAATTATTTAAAAACTTTTAAAGATAACATGTTCTTTGTTCATTCATTTGCTAAAGAAATAAGTAGTACAGCCTATAATTATGTAGAACTTTATGATGATTTTTATGCCGCTGTTATTAATCATCGTGTTCATTTATATCGTTATGATGAACCAAATAAAGAGTTCATTTATGAAGTAAATGGGGATGAAAAAGGTGAGAATGGACTTAAGCTTCTAACAGACCGTTATTATGGAAGTAATGTTAATGCCTTTAGAATAACTTTTGATAGTAAATATATTTATGTTGAAATTGGCAATACTAATAATACTTATAATGCTCCTTTAAAATTTTTATTAGACGGTAGTTATGTAAGTGAGAAAGAAGAGACGACTGATGGACAAGAGAATAACTAAAAGTGCCGGTATTACCATTGTTATTTTACTCGTCCTTTCTTCCTTTTTAGGGGGATATGGCATGTTTTTACATCATTCTAAAAAACAGATTATCATTAATAATGAAAAACCAAATACAAATAAAGAAAAATTTTTTGATAATAAATTATGGTTTTATTCGGAAGACGGAGAGTTAATTGGTAATTATGAATGTGTTTCTAGTGAATGCGACATTGCTAAAAATACTGTGACTGATGGTACATATAAAAAGACTTTTATTGATTCTTCTGCTTACGTTAAAGTTATTCAAGATAGATATGCTTTTATTACAGATGATGGAATAACTTTCTTATATGATATAAAAACAAAATCAGCCTATAAAACTACAACTTATAAAGAAGTTAAAGATTATGGACAGGGACTAACTAATGATAATGTTATTTTAGCCGATATGGATGGTAATTATGGCGTAATGAGTTTTCTAAATATGCCCCATATGCTTATTCCTTTTACTGATAATTATAAGTTCATTGGTCTTTCTTATGAAGAAAGTACAGAACTTTTAAATTCGGATTATTACATTGCTTTAAAAGATGGAACTTGGAATATTATTGATACTAATGACGCGACTTTAACAGCAAATATTACTGAACCAATCGTAGCTTTTAATGGGGACGTTATTATCATTGAAACACTTAATAATGATAATGTTTTGATTGATTATAATAATAATGAAAAATTAGATGGTCATTTTAAAAAATTATCTTTTACAGGTAAATATTTAAATTGTACAACAAATGAAGATACTTTCTATGTTTACGATTTAATGAATAATAAAATAATTAGTGATACCTTTTCTTTGGCTGGTAATGAAGGTAAAACAATTTTAGAAGAAACAAATCTAAAAGTATATGTTGGTAATAGTTTAAGACAAACGATTAAACTATCTTGATTTTTAGAAAATATACTGGTATGATATTTAAGAAATGCGAAGAAGTTAAAGGAGTATAAAATAAATTTTTTAAAGAGAGTTTATGGTTGGTGTAAATAAACAAAAATTATTTTAGAAGGTTGTTAACAAATGCATGTAGGAGATTACTCCTTTATCAAAAAAAGAAAAAATAAGGATGGTACCGTCAGCTTTGACTCCTTTGAGGCACCATCTTTTTTATTTTAGAAAGGATTTAATTTAATGAGAGAAGTTTTATTAGTTACAAAAAACGGAGATGTACATTCAGGCGTTCCTGGAGATAAAATTAGACATGATATAGTTGCCGGGGCCATATTAAAAAACCGTATAGACGCGGATTATCAAGAACCTCCTACTGCTATAGCTATGTATGATAATTCTCTTAATGCTGCCAAATTTTATCAAATATTAGCCATTTTGGATGATGATAACGATTTGGTTGCCTTTTTCCCAGATGTTATTTCCCCTAAACAAATTATTTACTTTATTGAAAATTTTGCAGAAGAGGCTGAAGAAAAGAAAAATATTAAAAGATTTCATCTTGTAAAATATGTTGCATCATCTGATAAATTAAAAGAAATAAATATGAATAAACTTTTGGATATTTATGCAAAAATAAAGGAGGAAAAACAAAATGGACTTAATCGATAAAAAATATAATCATTTAGAAGTAGAAGAGGGAAAATATAATATTTGGAAAGAAAATGGCTATTTTGAAAGTGGTAAAAACAATGGCAAACCATTTTGTATTGTTATTCCCCCACCTAATGTAACAGGAAAATTACATCTTGGTCATGCTTGGGATACATCTATTCAAGATATTATGATTCGTTATAAAAGAATGCAAGGCTTTGATGCTTTATGGGTTCCAGGAATGGATCATGCTGGTATTGCCACTCAAGCTAAGGTAGATAAAAAACTTCGTGAAGAAGGCATTGACCCACGTAGTATGAAAAGGCAAGATTGGCTAAAAGAAGCCTGGAAATGGAAAGATGAATATGCATCTAATATTCACCGTCAATGGGCTAAACTTGGCCTAAGTGTCGATTATTCTAAAGAAAGATTTACTTTAGATGAAGGACTATCTAAAGCTGTCCGTAAAGTATTTGTTGATTTATATAACGAAGGCCTTATCTATCGGGGAGAAAGAATGATTAACTGGGATCCTGTTGCTAAAACGGCCTTGTCAAATGAAGAAGTTATTTATAAAGATGTACCAGGTAATTTTTATCATTTAAAATACCCAATTAAAGGCACAGACGAATATTTAGATGTAGCCACAACTCGTCCAGAAACAATGTTTGGGGATATGGCAGTTGCGGTTAATAAAGACGATAAAAGATATCAAAAATACATTGGTAAAACCGTTATTTTACCACTTGTTAATAGAGAAATACCTATTATTGCCGATGAACACGCTGATATGGAAAAAGGTACAGGTTGTGTTAAAATAACCCCTAAAAGTGATCCAAATGACTACGAAGTAGGCAAAAGACATAGTCTAAAAGGTATTGATATTTTAAATTTAGATGGTACTATGAATGAAAATTGTCTTTCTTATGTTGGTATGGACCGCTTTGTATGCCGAGAAAAATTACTCGAAGAATTAAAAGAAAAAGGATACTTACTTAAAGTAGAACCTATTATCCATAGTGTGGGCCACTCTGAAAGAACTGATGCTATGGTAGAGCCTATGGTTTCTAAACAATGGTTTGTTAAGATGAGACCTTTGGCTGATAAAGTTTTAGAAAATCAAAAAAACAAAGAAACGAAAGTTAAATTTTTACCAGCACGTTATGAAAAAATAATGAATCACTGGATGGAAATAACCTATGACTGGTGTATTTCAAGACAACTTTGGTGGGGACATCAAATACCAGCTTGGTATAAAGATGGCAATGTTTACGTTGGTATGGAATCTCCTAAAGAAGAAGGCTGGGTTCAAGATGAAGATGTTTTAGATACGTGGTTTTCCAGTGCCTTATGGCCATTTTCAACCCTTGGTTGGCCTTTAAACACAGATTTACTTTCTAAGTATTATCCAACGAATGTCTTAGTAACTGGTTATGATATTATTCCTTTCTGGGTTAATAGAATGACTTTTCAAGGCCTTCATTTTACAAATACTCGTCCTTTTGAATATTGTTATATTCATGGTTTAATTAGGGATAAACAAGGTAGAAAAATGAGTAAAAGTCTTGGCAATGGGGTAGATCCTATGGATGTAATAGATTCTTATGGGGCTGATGCTTTAAGATACTATTTAACTACTTCTACAGCTGGGGGAACTGATTTAAGATACGATGAAGAAAAAGTAAAAAGTACTTGGAATTTCATTAATAAAATCTGGAATGCTTCTCGTTTTGTGATGATGAATTTAGACGGTTTAGATGAAAAAGAAGAACTTACCTTAAATAAAGAGGATAAATGGATTTTAACAAAATATAATGAAACAGTTAAAGCTGTAACAAAATATATGGATAAATTTGAATTCCAAAACGTTGGTACTATTTTATATCGTTTTATTTGGGAAGATTTCTGTGATAAATATATCGAAATGGCCAAATTTCATATGAGTGAAAATACAACAAAACTTGTTTTACGTAAAGTTTTAGTAGGCATTTTAAAAATGCTTCATCCATTCATGCCTTTTGTAACAGAAGAAATTTATCAAAAAGTTTTAGAAACAAAAGAGACTATTATGTTGAGTGAATATCCAAAATATGATAAAAAAGAAGTGTTTAAAGAAGTTTGTTTAGACGTTGATGATGAAATGGAATTCATTCGTATATTTAGAAATATGAAAGCAGAACATAACATTGGCAAAGAATATCACGTTTTATTAAATAATAAAGAAGATTATAACTTTATTATGCAAATATTAAAAATAACAGATCATATAGCCTCTGAAAGTCAAAGTCAAAATAAATATGAAGTAGTTTATAAAAACTATAATATGACTTTATGTGACGAAAAAGAAGAAAGTAAAGAAGATATTGAGAAAAAAGAAAAAGAAATATCTTTCTTAAAAGCAAGTATTGAAAAAAGAGAAAAATTATTAGCCAATGAAAACTTTGTAAAAAAAGCACCAGAAAAACTTGTTAAAGAAGAACAAGAAAAATTAGAGGCTGAGAAGCAAAAATTAAGTTTATTAGAGAAATAAAAAGAAAGTCAGGTTAAAATCTGGCTTTTTCTTCTTTTATATGCTACTATTATGATGGTGATAAAAGTGAAGTCTAAAAAGAGATATATTTTATTTATATTATTTTTCTTCTTGCTTATTTTTGCCACTTATTATTTTATTTTAAAAGATTATTCTTTAGAAGCTTTAAAGTTTTCATTACAAAATTGCCATGTATCCACTTTATTATGGGGTCTTGTTTTTATGTCTTTTTATGCTTTTTGGGGAGCATTTTTCTTAAAAAGAATGTTATTTCATTTTGGTAAAAAAGCAACTTTATTAGCTTCTTTAGGCTATGTTTGTACAGAAAATTATTTTTCAGCCATAACTCCTAGTAGTATGGGAGGACAACCTGTTGAAATGTATGAAATGAATAAAGATAATATTCCTTATCGAATTAATTGTATTATTATTCTTCTTAATACTATTCTTTATAAAATTGCCTTAATATTATTAGCTTTCATTTTATTTCCTATTTATTTTCATTCTTTGTTTTCAATTAACAAAGTCTTTACGATTTTAGTAATATTAGGATTTGCCACGACCATTTTGGTTATATTTCTTTTCTTACTTCTGGTATATAGTCATAAAATTTTTCCTCAATTTATGATAAGATTAATTCATTTAGGAAGTAGACTTCATTTAGTTAAAGACGAAAAAAAGAAAAAAGATGAATTTCAGAAAGCTTTGAAAGACTATAAGGCCTGTGCTGAACTCACCAAAAAGAAACCCCTTATTTTATTAGAAGGCTTATTTTATATGATTTTTCAAAGACTTTCTTTGCTTGGTGTTAGTTATATTATTTATTTATCATTTGGACTTCATGATTATAGTATCTTTTACTTAATTGCTGTTCAAGTAGGAATTACCCTAGCCAGTGATTTTGTTCCCTTTCCGGGAGGAGTTGTCGTTAGTGAAAACCTTTTATTAGCCATTAATGAATCAGTTTATGGACCGTTACTAGCAACTTCAGCGATGATTTTACTAAGAACCATAAGTTTTTATTTATTTGTTATTTTTTGTGCAATAGTTTATTTAATATTTCATTCCATTAAAAGAAAGAGAGTAGTAGATTTATGATAGGAATTTTTGATTATACAACGTTATTTACGTTTTTAGGAACTTTATGTGGCATATTAAGTATATATTTTTCTATGTCCGGTTCTCTTTTATATAGTTTATTATGCTTGATGGCCTCTGGACTTTTCGATTCTTTAGATGGCACGGTTGCAAGGACTAAAAAGAATCGCTCTGATTTTGATAAAAGATATGGCATTCAATTAGACTCTTTATCAGATGTTATTTGTTTTGGGACGGCCCCTTTATTTATTGGTCTTACGATTGCTAAAGATAATATGTGGCTTCAAGTTTTATGCTTAATTTATCTTTTAACGGCTATTTCACGTCTTGCCTGGTTTAATGTGGATGAAGAAATTAGAAGAACAAAAGAAACAACGGCAAGAAAGTATTATACAGGTCTTCCTGTGACACCTGCTGCGCTTATTTTTCCCACTGTTTATTTGCTTTTTCATAATTTTACAGAAGTTTTTTCTTATATTTATATAGCAAGTATGATTGTTGTAGCCATACTGCAAATATCAAAACTTAAAGTTCCTCATTTAAAAGGAAAGGGTGAAACCATATGTGTGATTTACGGGATAGTTCTTCTTGGAGCTCTGCTACACTTTTGTATGTAAAAGAATATCAGGAAAATAAGTTTTTATCTTTTCTTTATGAAAATAATTTAGGTCAAAAATTGCTGCCATTAATTACCTCAAAAGGTTTAACTACTTTAATGGGAAAGTTTTATGATTCTAGATTATCTAAAAAAATAATTCCAGGTTTTATAAAGAAAAACCAAATGGATATAAAACCTTATAAGAAAAAAGAGTATACGAGTTTTAATGATTTTTTTACGAGAGAAAAAAAGAAGATAAACTTTTCTTCAGTTTCCAAAGATTTATGTTCACCATGTGACGCTTATTTAAGCGCTTATCGTATTGATTTGCAAAGTAAATTTAAGATAAAGGGATTAGAATACTCTTTAGAAGATTTAATTTTAAATCAAGGATTAGCCCAAAAATATAAAGGTGGCCTTTTATATATCTTTCGTCTTATCCCAACAAATTACCACCGTTACCATTATTTTGATGATGGCAACCTTTTATTTGTTAAAAAAATAAAGGGTGCTTTTCATACTGTTCGAGATGTTGCTTTAAAGAAAACGCATGTTTATTTAGAAAATACAAGAGAATATTCTTTTATAGAAACAAAAAACTTTAAAGAGGTAATATATCTCGAAGTTGGAGCTTTAGGTGTTGGAAAAATCTTTAATCATTATCAAAAAAATTTTAAAAGAGGAGAAGAAAAGGGGATGTTTTTCTTTGGGGGTTCCACGGTGATTTTATGTTTTATGAAAGACACTTTAAAAGAGCCTGTAAAGTTACTAGAAAAATCTTTAAAAGGGGAAGAGGCTGTGGTAAAATGTGGACAGAAAATAGGTGAAATTAAATGAATAAAAAAGGATTTACACTAGTGGAGCTAGTTATTACTATTGCTCTTTTAGGTGTCTTGGGCATGGTTATTGTCTCCAATATGAGTGGCATTTTAAATAAAGAGCAGGATAAACAATACGATCTTTTTAAAACAACTCTTTCGAAGGCCGCTTGTAGTTATATTCATTTAAATGCCGGCAAAACACTTCGAAGTACATGTGTTACTAGGGGTAAATGTGATGTGGCTGTAACTGTCTTATTAGAACAAGGCCTTATTAGTGATGATGATTTAATAGATCCTCGAAAACACGAGAAGATTTCTTCTAAAACATATGTTGAAATCACTTATCAAAATAGCGAATTTACTTGTTCAGTTGATTCTTTAGATTCAAAATAAAAATTAGACATTGGCTTTGACAGATATATTTTATTATGATAGTATTTTTTCTTGAGGAGAAAATTATTCTCCTTGAAGCTGTTTATAGCCTTTATTTTAAAGGTTATGGCAGTTTATCGTATTCATTTTTTGCTTTCTTCTAAGTAGTAGAAAAGAAGACTTATTCGTCTTCTTTTTCGTTTAATAAATTTTTTTGATATTCATGGTAAGCAGTAATTTCAATTTCATCTTCAAAGGGCTTGTATTCTAATTTTCGTTGCTTTAATATTTCCTTAATTATTTTTTCTGTAAAATAAGGATTACGAATAAATATAGGACCTAGAAGATAAGTGCCATAAAAATGTTTCTTTAAAATACCATCTTTTGTTTCATTCGGAGCATAACCTGTTCCAGATTTAACCGTGAATAAATTTTTTTCATGCACATTTTTTAAAACCGAATTTCTATTTTCAAAACCAATAACTTCATCTTTTAAATCTTTCATTTCAAATACTTGTTCACCAACAATGCGGAAATCTGTTTCATAACTTTGATATTTAAATAAGCCTAATGTTTCATATTTGACATCATCTACTGTTGTGAAACTTTCGCCAAAGAAATCTAGGGCATTACCGGTCACAAAGAAAAATTTATTTTTATTATAAGCCTTAACTATATCTTCTTTTCTTTTCATTAAATCATTTAAAGAAAGAAGAAAGGATTCTTTAGAGCCACTTCCTATATAAAAAATATCATAATCATCAAATTTAATTTTATCATCAATACTTAAATTGTGTACAATGACACGGACATCATGACTTTCCAAATGATGAGTTAAACATCTTACATTGCCATGTTCACCATATAAATTCATGAGATCATAATATAAATGCGCTATTTTAATTGTTTCCATTATTGTACTCCTTTATTTTCTTTTTGATGATTTCTGTCATATCAAAACATACCATTGTATAAATATCACCAATTGATTCTTTTTTTACTGTATCAATTAAATTGTTTAAATCGTCAATAAGAACGATTTTTTTAGCCTTAATCTTCGCATATTTAAGCCTTACTAAAACATCCCATTTAAACCGGCCAATTAAAAATATTTTTTCAATACTGTCGTCATTTAGAAGTTCAAAATCAACATCCCAAAGCCAACTTAAATCATTAAATTTATATCTTCTTGAAACATTATCAAAACCTAAAATAACACTTTTTTGACCATCTTCGTTCACAATATATCGTAAAGACTGATAATAACTCAAAGCATTTTCGTTTTTACTTTCAAGCATTAAAACATGTCGGTTATCAATCAAATATTCATGTCCTCTTTTAGATTCAATCATGTCGTCATTTAAAGCATATAAAATTTGTTTCTCTTTAATACCTATGGTATTTGTAAGAGCATAGGCCGCTAAGGTAGCATAGGCTGTAAAAAAGAAATTTTTATTTAAGCAAACCTCATTATTGTTAATTAACATTGTTTTATTTTTTAAATCAACTTTAGTTGCCGTATAATCAGGGTTTCCTCTTTTAAAGTCACAGTTTTGGCAATAATAAGAACCAATATGACCATAATGATAATAATAATACACAAGTTTTTTATGACATTTTGGACAGTAAGCATTATCTACTGAAAAGTTTTCTTTTTTAGAATAAGAATCTTTTGTCTTATTAATACCATAAGTAACTATTTTACCCTTAAAGTTAATTTTTTCTTTCATAAGACCTGGGTCATCAGCGTTTAAAATAAGCGTTGTTTGCTCATCTATGGCATTAAAAATAGCGTCATAAATAAGATCTGGAGAACCGTTTCTAGCAGGTTGATCACGGGTAATATTGGTTACCACAAGATGTGTCATTTTATTTTTACCAAAAGCTAAATGTAAGTGCTTTTCATCAAGTTCTAAAAGTAAAACATCATGTTTAAACTTACCTGTTAAGGTACAGTTATTTAAAATTAAGGTTGTAATTCCCCGAATACCGTTACTTCCAGAGGCGTTATAACTAACATCTAAACCAGCATCTGTTAAAATATGATAAATCATTTGGGTTGTAGTGCCTTTACCACTAGAACCAGTTACACCAATCACATATTTTGGATATTTAATTTTTTCTAGGACATGTTGATTCATATTGTAACTGATTGCTCCTGGAAATTGACTGCCGTTTCTATGAAATAATTTACAAACGAACGTCAATGTTTTGTTAACTATTATTTGTAAAGTTGTCATCATCTTTTCATCACCTAAGAAAATTATAGCAAATACCTTTCCATTTGACAATAAAGATGCTAGAATTAAAACGTGATATAAATGAAAAATAAAGTCGTAGAATTTTTACAATACTTGACAGATGTGAAGATGGTTTCTTCCAATACTGTGTTAGCTTATCAAACAGATTTAAATGAATTTGCCTTATTTTTAAAGGAACATAACTTGTCATATTTATCTTTAACTAAAGAAGATGTACGAACATATTTAAAATTGTTGGATCAAGAAAAATTCAAAAACAAAAGTATTGCTAGACACTTAAGTGCTCTTCGTAGTTTTTACAGTTATTTAGAACAAAAAGGTGTAGTAGAAAATAATGTTTTTGAAAAAATTCATAATCCTAAACTAAATAAACCTTTACCTAATACCTTAAACTATGAAGAAACTGAGAAACTTTTACATTTTGATAAACTTGAAACGCCTTGGGATATTGAATGCAATCTTGTTTTAGAACTTCTTTATTCAACAGGCCTTCGTGTCAGTGAATTATCCGATATTAAATTAAAGGATATTAATAGTTCAGAAAGAATTATCGTGGTTAAGGGAAAAGGGCAAAAATATCGCACGGTTTATTATGGCGAAGTAGCCAAAGATGTTTTAACTAAATACCTTGAAGTACGACTAAGTCTTTTAAATAAAGAAAAACATGATTATTTATTAGTAAATCAAAGGGGCGGAAAATTAAGCCGCAGTAGTATTTTTAAAATACTAGAAAAAAAAGCCAAGTTATCAGGCCTTAATCATCATCTATCTCCTCATACATTAAGACATACTTTTGCAACACATCTTCTTTCAAACGGCGCTGATATTAAAACGGTTCAAAACTTACTAGGTCATGAAAACTTAGGAACCACCGAAATTTACACACATTTATCTAATTCTTATTTGCAAGAAGAGTATCGCCACAAAATGATGCGAAAATGAGGTCTTTTGAGAGTCTATTTCAATATAAAATAATCCGGCAGGTTGTTTAGTGTATTTCTAATATATTCTAAAAAAGCAATGTAATTAACTATTAAACGTGCTTCTTTAGATGATTGGTGTAAAAAATGTTGACGATTTCTTATAAAAGGGGTTAAAATAAAAGAGGTCTTTTAAGAAAGAGACGAGTAGAAAAGTATATTTATAACAAAGAGAGAGCTAGTGGGTGTAAATGCTTTTATAATGCTTTTTGAAAAACAACTCTTTATATCCTTAAAACGGTTGAACCGATAAAACTATTTTTGAGAGTACCTAGGTAAAATAAGGTGGCACCGCGGCTTTTTAAGTCGTCCTTATAAAATTACTTAGGTTTTTTTGTTAAAAGAAAGGGATGAATAAAAATGTATTTAATGGATATTTATAAAGATGAAGAGAAATTAATGGATAAAGAAATAAAGGTGAGTGGTTGGATTCGTAATCATCGACATGGCTCTAATTTTGGCTTTATTGATTTAGCAGATGGCACTTCTATTAAAAAACTTCAGGTTGTCTATGATACGACTTTACCAAATTTTAAAGAAGTGGATACAATTAACTTTGGCTCTTCTATTGAAGTAGAAGGTATCTTAAAAAAAGGAGAGGGAACGCAAAGTGTTGAATTAAAAGCTACAAAAATAACCTTACTTGGCGAGTGTGCAAAAGATTATCCTTTACAACCTAAAAAACATAGTAAAGAATTTTTAAGAAGCATCGCTCATTTAAGACCAAGAGCAAACTTATTCCAAGCCGTCTTTCGGATTCGTTCTTTGGCTGCTTTTGCCATTCACGAATACTTTCAATCAAGAGGTTATATTTACTTTAATGCTCCTTTAATTACAGCATCTGACTGTGAAGGCGCTGGGGAAATGTTTCAAGTAACAACAATACCTTTAGATAAAATAAAAGGCGAAGTAGATTATAAAAAAGATTTCTTTGGTAAACAAACTTCTTTAACAGTATCTGGCCAATTAGAAGCTGAAACTTTTGCAACTGCTTTTTCCAAGGTTTACACCTTTGGCCCTACTTTTAGAGCAGAAAACTCAAATACCAAAACGCATGCTGCAGAATTTTGGATGGTCGAACCAGAAATTGCTTTCTGTGATTTAGATGAGTTAATGGATATTGAAGAAGATATGTTAAAACATGTTGTTTCTTATGTATTAGAACATGGTAAAGATGAATTAGCTTTCTTAGATAAATTCGTATCTAATGGCTTAATTAACAAACTAGAAACCTTAACTAAAAGTACTTTTACCCGTGTTACTCATGAAGAAGTTATTACTATTTTAAAAAATGCTAAGCAAAAATGGGAATTTGAACCAGAATATGGAGAAGATATTCATAAAGAACATGAAACCTTTATTACCGAATATTTTCATGGTCCTGTTTTCATCACTGATTGGCCTAAAGATATTAAAGCCTTTTATATGAAACAAAATGAAGATGGTAAAACCGTTCGAGCTGTAGACTTAGAAGTTCCTTTATCCGGTGAACTTATGGGCGGTAGTCAAAGAGAAGAAGATTATGACAAGCTTTTAAAACGTATGGAAGAGCTTCATATGAATACCGAAGAGTTAAAATGGTATACCGATTTACGTAAATACGGTACGGTAGTCCATTCTGGTTTTGGTATGGGCTTTGAAAGACTTTTAATTTATCTAACTGGCGTTGATAACATTCGTGATGTTATTGCTTACCCAAGAGTTCCAGGTTCTTGTGAATTCTAGAGATGAACTAAACTTAAAAGAAGTCCTGATGATTTAAAACAAGTACTACTGGTATGGATAACTTAATGGGTTTCATAAGTAGTCTTACTGAAATACAATTAAAAAACTCATTATCAGAGTAAGAGAGGAGAAAAAAATGAATAAATTTACAAAAGAAATGATTGATAGTTATGCGGATAAATTACTTATTGGCTTAACCGATGAAGAAAAAGATATGATAACTCTTGAATTCGATAATATTGATAAGAGTATACAATCTGTTTTAGAAATACCTAATTTAAGTGAAGTAGAGCCTATGACACATACTTTAGATGATTTTGTTTACGAATTAAGAGAAGATGAACCAGAAGAATCGGTTCCAATTGATGATTTATTAAGAAATAGTGGCGATGAAGACGGTGCCTACATCGTCGTACCAAAGGTGGTGGGATAAATGATGGATAAAAGTATTAGTTTCTTACATGAAAAATTAATTAATAAGGAAGTGACAAGTGATGAACTTGTTAAAGAGTCTTTAGAAAAATCACATGAAGTTCAAGCCTCATGTAATGCCTTTGTTACCATTTTAGATGATGCAAAAGGCACTGAAGTAACAGATAACTTATTATCTGGTATTCCTTATGGTGTTAAAGATAATTATTCTACGGCTGGTGTTTTATCAACGGGTTCTTCTAACATCTTAAAAAACTATGTACCATTTTTTGATGCAACTGCTGTTAAAAACTTAAAAAAAGCTGGCGCGATTATGGTTAATAAAACTGCTTTAGACGAATTTGGAATGGGGGGAACCGGAACAACTTGTCATACAGGTGTTGTGACAAACCCTTGGGATCACACAAGAATGACTGCAGGATCATCTGCTGGTTCTGCAGCTGCTGTCGCGGCTGGTGTTTATCCTTATGCTCTTGGAAGTGATACTGGGGACTCTATTCGTAAACCGGCGGCTTACTGTGGTATTGTTGGTTACAAACCTACTTATGGTATGATTAGTCGTTATGGGTTATTTCCTTTTGCTTCTAGTTTAGACCACTGTGGTGTTTTAACAAGAAGTGTTTTAGATGCCGCCATCGTAGTTGATGCTATGAAAGGTATTGATAAAAATGATATGACTAGTTTTGATAGTAAAGATATCCATTTAAAAGACGCTCTTCAAAAAGATATACCTTTAAAGAAAGTTTGTTATATTAAAGAAATATGTGATATGAATCGTTACCCTAATGCTAGTGATGAATTAAAAAGTCATTTAGAAAACTTCCATAATACTTTAAAACATTTTAAAGATTTAGGTATTGAAGTAGATGAAGTATCCGTTGATGAAAAACTTTTAAAGGCTGTGGCAAGTGTCTATGTTATTATTTCTTGCGCTGAAGCAAGTAGTAATATGTCTAACTTAACTGGTATCATTTTTGGCCCAAGAGGTGAGGGTGATAATTACATTGATATGATGAAAGATGCCCGTACTAAAGGATTCTCAAGTTTAATTAAACGTCGTTTTGTGATAGGCTCTTATGTTTTACAAAAAGAAAATCAAGACCGATATTTCCATAATGCTCAACGTGTTCGTCGTTTAATTGTAGATACTTACAAAAATTTATTCAAAGAATATGATGCCGTTATTTTACCAGTGGGATCAGGACCAGCTAAAAAACTTAGTGAAGCTAAAAATATTTTAGATGAAAATACGCAAGTCTTAGAAGAACATTTACAAATTGGTAACTTTGGTGGTTTCCCATCTATAACTATTCCTGATGGCTTTGTAAATGGCTTACCTGTAGGTATTAATATTACGGGTAATTGTTATGAAGATGAAAAAGTTTTAAAATTAGCATCCTTATTAGAAAGTCAAATGAATTATAAAGGCCAAATTGCTAAGGAGGTAAAATAATGAGTAAATATATTGCTAAAATTGGCTTAGAAATGCACTGTGAGATATCAAAAACTAAAAGTAAAGTATTCTCAAGTGCAAGAAACACTTATTCAGATGAGCCAAACTCTTCGGTAAGACCTTTAGATATGGCTTTCCCAGGAACTTTGCCAGTTGTTAATAAAGAAGCCGTAAGACTTTCTTTAATGGCTTCCATGATTATGCATTGTTCGCAACCAGAATATATGTATTTTGAAAGAAAAAACTACTATTATCCTGATTTACCAAAAGGTTTTCAATTAACGCAAGAAACTAAACCAATACCCGTTGGTATTTATGGTTATGTAGATTATGAATGTGATGGAGAAATGAAACGTGTACGCGTTAATAATATTCACTTAGAAGAAGATGCGGCTAGTCTTGATCACTATGAAACAACATCGACAATTGATTATAATAGAGCAGGAGTGCCTTTACTAGAACTTGTTACTGAGCCAGATTTTCATTCAGCCAATGAGGCAGTGGCTTTTCTAGAACATATGCGTCGTACTTATCAATATGCTGGTATTTCAGATGCCGATCCTAAAAAAGGCCAAATTAGATGTGATGTGAACGTATCTATTATGGATAACAGTCTTGATGAAGAAAATCCAGCAAACTGGGGTACTAAAATTGAAATTAAAAATGTTAACTCTTTTGGTGGTGTAAGAGATGCCATTAACTATGAGATTGAAAGACAAACAGAACTTAAAGAAAATGGCACTTATGATGAAATGCCACAGCAAACAAGAAGATGGGATGAAGATACTTTTAGCACGATTTACATGCGTAGTAAAGCCGATGCCGTTGATTACAAATATTTTGTAGAACCTAATATTCCTAAATTTAAAATTAGTCCTTCTTGGTTAGAAGAAATAAGATCTTCTATTCCAAAACTAGCTCATGAACGTAAAGAAGATTATACGAGAAACTATGGTTTATCTTCTTATGACGCTAATGTCCTAGTTAAAGATAAAGCTATTTCTGATTATTTTGAAGAATGTTTAAAACTCTCTATAGATCCTAAAACAGCGTCTAATTGGATAACTGTTACTATTGTGGGTGAACTTAATAAAGAAAATATAAATATTAGTGACTTTTTTATTACTCCTGTTTATTTAAAACAAATTATTGATGGTATCAAAGATGGGATTTTATCTTCCAAACAAGCCAAAGAAGTTTTTTATAAAGCCCTTGAAGAGAAAAAAGAACCGAAAAACTTTATTAGTAAGGAAAATGGCCAAATTTCAGATACCACTGAACTTACTTCAATTATTGTAAATATTCTTGATAAAAATCAAACGCAAATTGAGGCTTATAAAGCAGGAAAAACAAATTTATTTGATTATTTCGTTGGTCAAGTTATGAAAGAAACAAGAGGAAAAGCCAATCCTGTTTTAACCAAAGAAATTTTAACACAGGAACTTAATAAAAAATAAAAGTGAAAGTAACTTTTAAAATTCAGTTTTTAAAAAAAATAACGGTGTACCGTTAGCATTTTCTAAAAAAGTATGTTATAATGTCTATGGATGAGGAAAAACTCATCTATAGCCTCGGCTATTAAGTCCTTAGTTTTTACTTAGGATAGGGTTTACGGAAAAATAGATAGGCAAAAGCGTCTATCTATTTTTGTTTGTGATAATTTTTTCTAAATCTTTTAAGAATTAATTTTTGATTTAGGATAAGGTTTGCGAATATCAGTAAGCCCTAATAAATAATCTATACTGACATCATAAAATTTAGCCAGCATGGCTATTTTATCAATAGGCATAACTCTAATACCACGTTCATATCTGGAATATTGTACTTGGCTAGTTTTCAAAACTTTGGCAATATCCACTTGCTGTAAATCACGGTCTTGTCTAATTTCTTTTAATCTATCTATATTCAACTTTATCACCCAACACCATTTTTTCATATAACCAAATAGTTATCTTAAATTTATTACCAATCAGTTATATCATATGAATAACCTTCTAAATATATAATGAAAATAACTAATAAAATAAGAAAGACAACTAAATAATTTTTTAAACAGCATTGCTAATCGTTTTATTTTATTGTATAATTTAATTACCAAGTGTAAGATAGTTACATAAAACCGACTATGGTGATATACGGGAATCAGAACCTTATATGGTGTAGAAAACTAATCCGTTAAGTGCATTAGGATCCTAAAATGTAAGTGAGATGCCCACCTGCGAGAAAGCGGGGATTTTATCACGCTGACTTACATTTGGTTTTTTTATGAAATAAAGGTTGTGATATTATGTTTGAAAGAATTGAAAGATTATTAGAAATTGAAACTATCAATAAAATAAAAGAGACAAAGATTTTGTTAATTGGTTTAGGTGGTGTGGGAGGCTATACCTTTGAATCTCTTCTTAGAACAGGATTTAAAGAAATAGCTGTCATAGACAAGGATGTTTTTGACATTACCAATTTAAATAGGCAAATTTACGCCACAACAAAAACTATTGGCATAGATAAAGTCGAGGCGGCCTTTAAAAGAGCTACTTTAATTCCTTCAAATACCCTTGTTACAAGGATTAAAAAAGAATTAACAGAAGAAGATATTACTAAAGAGTTTTTAACTAATTATGACTATATTTTAGATGCTTGTGACTGCGTACCGGTAAAAATTAAACTCATTGAAGTATGTAGTAGAGAAAAAATAAAACTGATTACATGTATGGGAACAGCCAATAAAACACATCCTGAAATGCTTCAGATTGTTCCTCTTAAAAATACGCAAAGTGATCCTTTAGCTAAAAAAATTCGTAACAAATTAAGTAAGAATCCTAAAGCTATGAAATCTATATGTGTTTGTAGTTTAGAAGTTCCTAAACACCAAGCTCTTTTAGGTACCATTTGTGCAGTACCAATGGCAGCCGGGGCAATGATGTCTAGTTATGTAATTAATGACATTAAAAAAACAGCTATTAATCATGAAAAATAGCTGTTTTTAATTTATCTGAAACTTTATTTAAGGATAAACTTTCAGATATTCCCTCAAAAATAGGGAGGGTGATATCCTTATCCTTTAAAATGCGCTTTACCGTTTCTAAATTTGCTAAACCTTCTACGGTATTTTTTGAAAGATATTTTTTTCTTTTATTAACATCATGAATTAAGGTTCCATAAGTAAAATTTCGGGAATCTTTCATTGAACAAGTAAGAAGTAAGTCTCCTAAAAAAGGATAAATATCTTCATCTACTAAGCTTTGAAGTTCTTTAATTACCTCATTTAAATAGGTAAAATGGCTATTTTGAAAAGGATATAAAGAACTTATCATTCCTGCTCCTATGGCATAAATATTTTTTAAATTATTACATATTTCCAACGAAATAGCGTCTTTTATAAAGATAGGTTTAATAAAAGGTGGCCATAAAGTTTTAATTTGATTTGTCTTTTTAAAATCATTAATTGAAAAAGTAATTGAAGTAGGAGAGGCTTCATTTAATTCTTTGGCTAAATTAGGTCCGCCAAAAATAGAATATGAAACTTGTTTTTTATCTAAATAATTACTTATAAAATAAGGTGGCTTTGGTAAAAAACCTTTTGTTCCTAAAAATAAAATTTTATTTGTTAAATCATTTGTTAAGATTTGTTCTAATATTTTTTCTAAATAAGGAGTACTAACTAAAACAAAAATAAAATCATTATTTTGAACAGCTTCATTTAAATTGTAAGTAATATTTAACTTTTTCTTTTTTAAATGAAAATTAGGACTCCACATGGTAAGATTGTTTTCCTTTTTGTTTTGAAAAACATGATATAAGGCTTTGGAAAAGGCTCCATCGCCAACAAGTAGTATTTTGTTCATATTATTCTCCCTTCATTTCGTGCCATAGTTTATTTAAATTATTTTCATATTTATTATCACGTGGATGATAATATTTTTTTCCTCTTAAGTTAGATGGCAAATATTCTTGTTTAACGTAAGAATTTTTATAGTTATGAGGATATAAATAAGTAGTACTAGTTGTTTTAATATTATCTGGAACATTACCAGTAGAGCCTTTTCTAATGTCATTTAAGGCTTCATCTAAGGCTATGTGAGCAGAGTTTGATTTGGGAGACAAGGCCATCTCGGTAATGACTGTGCCCAAAGGAATGCGAGCCTCAGGAAGACCTACTAATTCGGCTGCAGAAATAGCGGCCATTACCTTGGGACCAATGGAAGGATTGGCAAGACCAATATCTTCATAAGCAATCACACTCATTCGTCTATAAATGCTATCTAAGTCACCTGCTTCAATTAAACGAGCCAGATAATGTAAAGCAGCATCCACATCACTTCCCCGAATTGATTTTTGAAAAGCCGACAATACATCATAATGTCCATCTTCGTTTTTATCATGAAAAAAGACTGGCTTACTTTGAATATTCTTTAATAATTCAAGCGTTAAATGATGATCACTAGAAGCATAATAAGCTGTTTCTAATAAATTTAAGGCACTTCTTACATCGCCACTTGAGTAGGTAGCAATATAGGAAAGGGCGTCATCTTCAATTTGACAACCTTCTAATTTAGTCACGGCTCTTTTAAGGCCTACTATAATATCTTCTTTTGTTAAATCATGAAGTTCAAAAATTTGCACACGACTTCTAATAGCCGGATTAATTTTATGGTAGGGATTCGAAGTAGTAAGGCCAATTAAAGTAATTAAGCCAGATTCAATATGGGGTAATAAAATATCTTGTTTATCTTTGTTCATACGATGTATTTCATCAACAATTAAAATTAAATTACCATGCATTTTGGCTTCTTCAATAGCTATATCAAAATCACTTTTATTATTCATAGTTGCATTTAAAAATTTATAAGGCATTTTTAAATCATGAACAATCGCATTAGCAATTGAGGTTTTGCCAATACCCGGACGGCCATATAAAATCATCGAACATAAATGTTTATTTTTTACTAAATTGGTTATAATCTTATTTTCTCCGACAAGATGTGTTTGACCAATGACTTCTTTTAAAGTTGTTGGCCGCATCTGATTTGCTAATATTTCCATATATATCACCTTTGTTAAGTATATCAGTTTGACAACCTTTTGAAAAGACTTTATACTTATCTTGTGATAAATATGGAACACGAAATTACAAATTATTTGGATTATTTAAAATACGAAAAAAAGTTAAGCGACAACACATTAAAATCTTATGCTAATGACTTAGAAGAATTTTTAAAATTTTTTGGCCCTTGTTCTTCCTCTTTAAAATTAGAAGAAAAAGATATTATTAACTTTCTAAAAACAAAAGGAAATAATGTTCGAACCCATTCTCATTATCTTTCTACTTTAAAGGGATTTTACGCTTTTTTAAATGAAGATAAAAATATCGAACATAATCCATGCAAACAAATACCTTTTCCTAAAGTAAATGAAAAGTCTCCTAATTATTTAACATATGAAGAAGTGGATAAATTGCTAAATTTTCCTTTAAAAACTGTATATGACTACCGAACAAAGGCCATGTTAGAAGTTTTATATGCTACGGGACTTCGTATTAGTGAACTTGTTTCTTTAAAAGATAAAAATATTGATTTTCAAAATGAATGGTTACGTATTGAAGGAAAGGGTAAGAAAGAAAGAATTGTCCCTTTAAATGAAACATCTCTTTATTATTTGAAATTATATTTAAATAACTATCGTTCTAAACTTAAAAAGAAAGATAAAAACTATGATGAATTATTTTTAAATAATCGTGGTACGCCTATAACAAGACAAGGTATGAACAAATTATTAGGAGAAATTTCTTTAAAAACAATTGAAAGACAAGTAAATCCTCATATGTTACGTCATTCTTTTGCTACTCATCTTCTTTTAAATGGGGCCAATTTACGGGTTATTCAAACATTTTTAGGACATAGTAGCATTACTACTACGGAGATATATACGCATTTTACATCCGTGAAAAATAAAGAGGAATATGATTCTTTTCATCCTCATGCCAAAAAATAAGGAAGAAATAAATCATTCTTCCTTATTAAATTAATCACAATTTTTTTCTTGATTTCTAGATTCACGTTTTTGATTTTGGTTATTATTTTTACGTTCTTGTTTTCTAGAATTGTTTTTTTGATTTTTTTTCATATTTTATTTTACCTCCCACTAGTATTATGGATAAAGATTAAAAAAAGATACGTAAATTAAATAACAAATATTGGTAAAAAAGAGACTTGAGATTTTAGAAATTTTCGGCTAAAATATATTGACGTAGGGGGAGTTTATGAAAAATAGTAAATATTATTTAATCGCCGCAAATGGGGCTGTTGGCAAAGTTGTAAAGATACCTAGTATTGCGACAGAAGGACAAGATTTTTTTAAGGATATTTCAATGCTTGATTTAATTTCTATGGGACAATCCAAAGAAGACTTCATAAAATCTATTCTACCTTATAACGAAAGTATTTCCTTTCGCAGTGATACTGATTTATTTGTTTTAAGAATAGCAAATAGCAAAGAAAATTTAATAAACTTGCACACATATGAATTGATTTTTGATTATCCTTTACCAGATAGATTAAGAGCCTTAAAAAGCAAGCTTTATTTAGGATTAAAAAGAGAAGCATTAGTAAGACTTTCAAAAGTTAATGATGCAAAATCTAGAACTATTTCTTTAAAGAAAGATGTTGAATTCAAAAATTATGCTAGAATGTTGATTCGCAATATTACTAGTAATTCAAATACTTTTGCAACACATTTTAATTTTGAAACTTGTGCGTGCCTTGATCCTCAAATATTAAAGCAGCTTATTGATTATAAAGAATTTAAAGAACCAAGTATCTTAACAGAATTGCAATCATATAAAAAATTAAGAGGATTGTCTTTAGAATATTTAAGTTATTTAAATAAGACACCTTTTGATAAAGCAAAAATAAAAAGCAGAATAAATTATTTTTATCCTAAAATAATTTTTGGCTTTAAAAATTCTAATGAAATGATGACTATCAATGAGGCTCGAAAAATTTTTAAAGAAGGGGCTTTACATAGTAAATTAATGAGTCCTAAAGAAACTGAAATCATGGTAACACTTGAAAAATTATCTTTAATAGAACAAATTAAATGGCAACCATTTGATAATCCTGAGTTAGAAAGAGTTTATTATAGTGTTTCAAACAGCAAAGAAAATGGTTTAGAAGCCGTCATGGAACAAATGGACGCTAATGATATTTATGATTCAAGTCCAGAAGATTTACTTAGAATAGGTTTTTATAGTAATGAACAATATTTAAAAATTAAAAAGAAAAATTCTAAGAAATTGATTTAAGACATACACTTTATTAGGTGATACTATGTCTTTTTTTATTCCTTTACTGTTATCGTCATTAGCAGGATTATCGACTGTATTAGGTACATTTGTAATTTTTTTTAAATGGCAAAGAGAAAACATTAATAAATTTATAACTTTTTGTTTGAGTCTTTCATTAGTGATAATGATTGGTATATCTGTTTTAGAATTAATACCCGAAGCCAGTTTTATTATCTTAACTAAATTTAAACTTGTTAAAGGAATTTTTCTTTCTTTAATAATCTTTATTTTTTCTATTTTAGCCATTCGTTTTATAAACCAAAAAATAGAGAAGGGAAGAGGGGATGTTCCTTTATATCGTTTAGGAGTTTTAAGTATGATTACTTTAATGTTACATAATTTACCAGAAGGAATTCTTACATTCTTAAGTAGTTATCAAAACATTACCTTAGGCCTTCATATTAGTATTGCTATAATGCTTCATAATATTCCGGAAGGTATTAGCATTGCTGTTCCCATTTATTATGCGACAGGAAGTAAAAAGAAAGCCATTAAAATGACATTTCTATCAGGAATAGCTGAGCCATTAGGAGCCTTATTAGCGTGTACATTTTTAAGAAATTATATTTCGTCAGAATTAATTGGTTTTATTTTATTATTTGTCGGTGGTATTATGATTACGTTGGCCATTGAAGAATTACTTCCTAAAGCCCTTTCTTATCATCAGGAAAAGTATTTATTTTTAGGTAGCATAATAGGGATTATTATTTTATTAATAAATCATTTTTTATTGTAGTTTAAAATATAGCGGTTAACATAATATATATTATGAAACTTTTAAAAATTAAGATAAAATTGTTAAATTAAATTCTATTAAGTATTTTCTTTAAGAAAACTTAGCATCACTTTATTAAAGTTATCCTTATCTAAAATAATATTTTGGGTATTGATACAATGAATTTAATTTTAATTGCTAATAATTTATAAACATTTTATTAAATTAAAAATATATTATTTAGAGACCCTATCTAATTTGCAACGAAAATATTTAAAATGGATAGTTATCCATCTCGTTGCAAATTTTAGCAAAGAAAAAATATCTATTTATCTAGATATTTATTCATCCATATTCATAATGGATCCTCGTGATTCAATTTCGGCAATTTTTTCTATAATTTCTGAAGCGTTTGATTCATTTAATTCAGAATAACCAAGTTCTTTTAAGGCTTGAGTTCTTAAAGTAAATAATTGTTGGGTACGACTTAATTTTTCTTCTTTCTGCTTTTCAATCTCTTGAACAAAACGCTTATGAGATAGGGCAAGTTTACTTCGTGAGGCTCCCCCATTATTATAAAGTGTTAGGGCAGAGTACAAAATTCCTTCAAAAATGAATTGTCTATCTTCATTAAATCTAAATTCTTCTGGATTTGTAAAACCTGTTGCCTTTGACATATATCCAAAAATATATTTTATTTCTGGAACATTATCCATAGATTGCAACATATGGTACAAATACAAAAAGGCATAATAATTCTCTTGCTTTTTTTCATCCCCTAGTCTTTCTCGTAACAAATTCAAGATGTTTGTAATTAATATTTGAGAATCCTTATTAAGATTTTTTAAATCAAAATAATTAGAAATACTAGCCGAACCTTTGACACTTGTATTAAGACGATTTTCAACACTCATAAGATAATCTGTCGTTACTTTGATAGAATCAATCGTTTGATTATTTTCATCATTAATATCTAATAAACGGTACAACAAAATCTTTTTTTCCTTAGGCCATTTATTAATGTCATCAAGTTCAAGATAATTATAGACCATTTGTCTTGATACCCCTAAATATTTTGCAAGTCTAACTTTAGAAATTCCTAATTCTTGTAATAATTCATTTAATCTGTTCATTTCAATTTGCCTACTCTCTTTTTATTTAATTTACATTCTAATTATAAGGCACTAGACACTTTTGTGTCAAGTAAAAGTAAACAATGAAAATAAATCTTTAAAAAAAATACGGTACTTTTTAATTATTTAAATACCATATTTTATCATTATTTTTATAAATTTCTTTAATAACCCCACTACCGAAACAAACATCTCCATCATAAAAAACGCAAAATTGTCCTGGTGTCACCGCTTTCACGCCTTCTTTATAAGTAACATGCGCCATATTGCCTTTTAATAATTCTAATTCAATAGGGTACTCTTCTCCCCGATAACGAAACTTGGCTTGACATTTTTTGGGTGGATTATCAATAGTAATATTTACATCTTCTAAAAGACAACTATCACTAATTAAATATTTTGAATCATCACCAAAAGCAACATATAATTCGTTTTTCGCTACATTTTTACCACACACATAATGTCTTTCTTGGAATCCTGAAAGTCCCACATTACGTCTTTGCCCAATTGTATAGTTCATAAGACCAGTATGAGTACCAATTACATTTTTAGTTTCGACATCAATAATATTACCAGGATTAGGTTTTAAGTAATTACGAATAAATTCTTGATAATTTCTTTCGCCAATAAAACAAATACCTGTTGAATCTTTCTTTTTGGCAACATTTAGGCCACACTCTGAAGCAATTTTTCTTACTTGCTCTTTATGAAGGTCTCCGACTGGGAATAAAACATCTTCTAGTTGTTTTTTACTTAACTGGGCTAAAAAATAAGTTTGATCTTTATTCTCATCAACACCCTTTAAAAGTTTACCATCTTTAAGTCTAGCATAATGACCGGTAGCCATAAAATCAGCTCCTAGACGTTTAGCTTCTTTTTTAAAAACATCAAATTTAATATATTTATTGCAAAGTAAATCGGGATTAGGTGTTCGTCCTTTTTTTAGTTCATTTAAAAAATAAGTAAATACATTATCCCAATATTCTTTAATAAAATCTACACGATGCAAAGGAATACCAATAATCTCACATGTTTTTAAGGCATCATTATAATCTTGCTCTTGAGGACAAATATTATTATTTAAAGTAGGGTTCCCTAAAATATCATTATTAAGTCCCGCATCCCAATTGCGCATAAATAAGCCTTCTACTTCATATCCTTGTTGTTTTAATAAATAAGCACTTACTGCAGAGTCTACTCCCCCACTCATACCGACAATTACTTTTTTTGCCATAATATCCGACCTCTTTTTCTCTAGCCTATTCTATCATATTTCTAGTAGAAAAGCAAAAATGTTTAAAATTGGTTTATTAAATAAAAGCAAACAAAAGTCATATAAAGTTTGTAATAAAATAAGTAAGCCACAACTCTTTGTCATAGAAATAAGATAGTTTGCAGGATTCGTTTTATAAATCATTTTACCTATCATTTTTCTTGTAATATTAAAACATTTGATAAAAAAGAAATATAAAATAATTAAATAAAATAATTGAGTGACAGTATAAAATATAATGGCATATAAAAGTCCTTTTAAAGATAATGTTAGACTAAAAATACCCAAAAGAAAACCGAAAGATATACCTTGGTAAAAGATAAGCGTACATAGTAAAGGAAGTCCTATGATAAAAAATGAACCTATAAAACTAATAACTAAAAAGAAAAAATGAATATAGATGTAATTAAATGACAAACCTTGATAATTGTTAATATAATAATAAACATTGTCTTTTAAAGTATTTATATTTTTAAAACTTAAGTATAGTCCCACTAAAATACCTATAAATGTGAGGATGCCCATAAATAAAAAAAGGTATTTCTTACGACTTAAAAATTTTTTTAAAATCGTCATCTTATCACCTATCAGATTGTATGTTTTAAAATAATTTTTTATGTACTTTTTTGGTAGTTTATGATAAAGTTATAATGAATTTCATTTAGAAGGAGACGATAAGAATGAGTAAAAAAACAAGACAAATTGTCACTTGGCTTACTTTAATTATTATGGTATTAGGTATTGCTGGTAGTATTATTGCCTATGCTATTTCATAATTATTAAAATATAGATACTTAAAAATGGTAATCCAGTTATTACCATTTTTTTATATTAGTAAACCACCATAATATAAGTGAGGTGATAATTTGAAAAAGATTTATTTAAGTATGTTCTTATTTCTTTATTTTCTTTTTCCTAGTATAACACTTGCCTATTCTGATAAAGTGGCTCTTGGTGGAGAAAACATCGGTATTCAAATAAAAACACCAGGTGTATTAGTAGTTGGCTTTTATAAAGTAAATGGTGCTTATTTAAAGGGTACACCAGAAATTAAAATTGGGGACTATATTTTAAAAGTTGGTGAGAAAGAGATTTCTTCTGTGAATTCTTTAAGTGAAGCTATTTTACAAAATGTTAAAGATAATCAAGTAAAATTAACTTTAAAAAGAAATGAACAGGTCATGAATATTACGATGCCACTTCAAAATGTTGATGGTATTTACAAGACAGGTCTTTATGTCAAAGAAAGTATTACAGGCCTTGGTACCTTAACCTATATTGATCCTAATAGTAAAATATATGGTGCTTTAGGCCATGAAATTTTAGAAAGTAATAGTTTACAATTAGTAGAGGTTAAAACTGGTCATATTTTTGAAAGTCCTGTGACAAGTATTCGTAAAAGTACAAGAGGTAATGCCGGAGAAAAAAATGCCGAATTTCACTTTAATAAAGTGTATGGTTCTTTAGATAATAATACGAGACATGGAATATATGGAATTTATAAAGATACTATTCCTTCTAATTTTATTCCTGTGGCTAAAAATAAAGAAATTAAAATTGGGGAAGCCGAAATCTACACTGTTTTAAACGGTCAGGAGAAAAAAAGTTATAAAATAGATATTACATCTATTCAAGAATATAACGATGTTAAAAACATTTCTTTTACTGTGACAGACGATAACCTTATTAATACCGCAGGTGGGATTGTTCAAGGAATGAGTGGTTCTCCTATTGTTCAAAATGGCAAAATTATTGGAGCAGTAACCCATGTAATTACAGACAATCCTATTACAGGGTATGGAATATTTATTACAACGATGCTAGAAACAGGAGATAATCTCTTAAAAAAATAGAAAAAAAATCAAAGGAAAATAATAACCTTTGATTTTTAATATTGTTTACCAAAATAAATTTTATATTTAGCTTTTTCACCACAGTAAGCACAAACGCCATCACTAATTTCTTCTTTAATGCAACGACTTTTTAAACCTGTTTCTTCTTTAATTTTGTCTTCACAAGAAGTATTACCACACCAAGAAATTAAAATGAAACCTGGTTTATTTTGCGCAATATCCTGAAATTCTTCTTTCGTTTTTGCTTCATAAATCATGCTGTCACGTCTTTTTAAAGCTCTATCATACATATTGTTTTGAATGTCGACTAATAGTTTTTCTACTCTTTCTTTAAAAGCCGAAATAGCAATTGTTTCTTTTTCTAAAGTATCTCTTCTTACTAAAGTGATTTCTTTATTTTCTAAATCTCTTTTACCAATTTCCACGCGAATAGGAATACCTTTTACTTCCGCATCAGCAAATTTAAAGCCTGGTGATTTTTCAGATTCGTCAATTTGATATGTGATTTCTTCAGGAAGAGTGCTTGCTAATTCTTTTACCGTCTTTAAAACTTCTTCATCTTTGCCAATAGGAATAAATACCACTTTAGTAGGAGCAATATTAGGAGGTAAAACAAGACCATGATTATCGCCATGAGTCATGATAATGGCCCCAATCATTCTTGTTGTTACGCCCCAGCTTGTTTGATATGGTGTTTTTAAAGTATTGTCCGTATCTAGAAATTGAATACCAAAAGCTTTAGCAAAATGTTGGCCAAAATAATGGCTTGTACCATTTTGAAGTGCTACTCCATCATACATCATGGCTTCAATTGTATAAGTTTCTTCAGCACCAGCAAATTTTTCTTTTTCTGTTTTACGTCCTGTAATAACAGGTAAAGCTAGGATATTTCTTTGAAAATCTTCATAAACCTTAAACATTCTAAGTGTTTCATTTCTCGCTTCTTCACGAGTTTGATGAAGAGTATGACCTTCTTGCCATAGTATTTCTCTACTTCTTAAAAAAGGTCTTGTTGTTTTTTCCCAACGCACAATCGTGCACCACTGATTATATAAAAGGGGTAAATCACGATAGGACTTTACAATATTTTTGAAGTGTTCGCAAAATAAAACTTCACTAGTAGGTCTAACACACATTCTTTCATCTAATTTATTTTCCCCACCATAAGTTACCCAAGCTACTTCTGGGGCAAAACCTTTAACATGTTCTTTTTCTACATTTAATAAAGATTCCGGAATAAACATTGGCATTTGAACATTTTGGTGACCTAATTTTTTGAATTCTTTATCTAATATTCTTTGCATATTTTCCCAAATCGCGTAGCCATATGGGCGAATAATCATGCTGCCTTTGACACTTGAATAACTTACTAAATCAGCTTGTTTTAAAACATCTGTGTACCATGTAGCAAAATCTGTATCTCGATCAGTTATTTTCGTTACTAGTTTGCTCATTTGTTTCATCTTCTTTCATTAAAAAATCTTGGGCTTCACCGTCTGTACCGATGATTTTATTCACTTGCTCTGTTGCATTATCTAATTTTTCTTGACATATTTTAACCAAGTTCATCGCATCTGTATATTTACTAATGGCGTCTTCCAAAGGAATATTGCCGTTTTCTAAATCTTTAATGATCCCGTCTAAATTATTTAAAGCGGTTTCAAACGTCATTTCTTTCATCATTTATCTCCTCTACTTTCACTTTTAATGTTCCTTTTGCTAAAGTAACATCTAATTTATCGTTTATATTAATTTTAGCAGTATTTTTGATAATTTCGTTATCTTTTTTGACAATAGAATAGCCTTGTTCTAAGATATTTAAAGGATTAAGCAGTTTTAAATTTTGAATCGTATAATAAAGCAGTTGTTTTTTATCATTCATATATTTAACTATTTCTTTTTGTAAGGCTTCTTTTCTATCCCAATATCTTTCTAAAGATTTTTGATAAAGAACCTTAGGATTGTTCAATATATAATTGCCTTTATACTTATCTAATTTTACCTGTAAAGAATTTAAATAATAAGTATAACTTTTATTTAAATTATCGGTTAAATTATCTAATTTTTGCATTTTTACTTCATATAAAATATGTGGATTTTTTAATACATAATGGTTACTTAAAATACTAAGTTGATGTTTAGCAAATTGAAGTTTAGACAAGAATAGATGATTAATTTCATCTTTTTTTTGAGTCAAAATAGTCATAACTTCTTCTTTGGTTGGCACTGCCATTTCGGCTGCCCCTGTAGGAGTCGGTGCTCTTCTATCAGCTACATAATCGGCAATCGTAAAATCTATCTCATGACCAACAGCACTAATAATAGGTATTTTAGAAGCAAAAATGGCTCTGGCTACTATTTCTTCATTAAAAGCCCATAAATCCTCAATGGAACCGCCACCTCGCCCAACGATTAAAACATCAAGTTTATAATGATTAGCTAAATAAATATTTTTAGCAATATCCTTTGCCGCCGAAACACCTTGAACTAAACTAGGAAAAAGAAGGGTTTTAGCATATGGAAATCTTCTTTTTAAAGTGCTCAAAATATCTTTGATAGCTGCCCCTGTGGGCGCGGTAACAATACCTATTTTAGTAGGATATTTAGGAATAGGCTTTTTGTATTTTGAATCAAATAAGCCTTCGCTCGCTAGTTTCTCTTTTAGTTTTTCAAATTCTATATAAAGATTACCTAGGCCATCCATTTCCATTTTTTCAATATATATTTGGTAGTTTCCTCCCATAGGATAGACAGAAATACGTCCTGTTACTAAAACATTCATACCATCTTCTGGTTTAAAGTTCAAATTAGAAGCAGCACTTTTAAACATAATAGCACTTATTCTTGACTCGTCATCTTTAAGAGTTAAATAAAGATGTCCGGAAGAATGATGTTTAAAGTTACTAATTTCTCCTTTTAAATAAACTTTTTTTAAAAAAATATTAGTATCAAAAATATTTTTAATATAATTATTAATCTCAGCAACACTTAAATATTTAGGAATCATAAGCTTCGATCCTTTACTAAACGACTCATTTGTTCATAATGTGGAACATAAACTCTTAAAATTTGTTCAGCATATTTTTTTAAATCTTCTTTTTGATAAATATTTATAATACGTTCCATAGCTTCCTTGATATTTTCTGGTGTTAAAATATTTTGCTGACGATAAAATTCTTTTTTAAAATTTTCCGCCGAAGACGAAAAATAACGTGTAAAATCCTCATAAATACTTTCTATACTGTTTTCATAAGATTTCATCGAATTATTTTTGTCTAAATCTGTAAAAAAACAATCAAAACTTAAATCAACATCATATAAAGGTGACAAAGTATAATTACCATAAATATCTATTATTTCCCAATTTTTAAGATGAAAATCTTTATTCATTATCATAAAGGAAAATAAGTAACGTTTTGTTAAATCTTTGACAATTCTTTCGGTAATAATTTGGCTATTTTCTTTATCTTTAAATTGAAAACTTAAAGCATCCCAGATAAAATTTAAAGAATTACAATTGACATGCCGGCGTTCAAAAGCAGCCATCATACCCTCTAAATACTGATCATGAAAATCTTCTTGTTCCTCAGGAGTTAAGGGAGTATCTAACCATAAACATAGTAAATTATTAGAGTATAAATATTGTAAATAATTAATAACAATTTCTTTGCCTGATAAAATGTTATCATCATATTTAATATAATTGGTTGACATCAGGCCATAAATATTTGAACCAGCATCAACTATCTTAGAATGGACTGTTTCAATTCCAACCATTCTAGCTAGTTCTTCCCCAATTATTTGAACAAAAATTTCTTTAGAAATACCATTTTTTTTAGAAATTTTTAAAAAGTAATTTTCTCCTTCAATATCATTTAACCAATATCCTGAATAATAACAACCACACAAATCATTTGGAACAACAGTGTGATTTTTAATAGCCTTTCGCCAATTTGGAACAATACTTTTAAGATTTACAATTCCATTATTAACTTCCATTAGGACTCCTTAACATATTTATCTAAAGAAGCATTAATCATATCAGCAAGTTCCTTATCAGTATAAGTTTTAGCAAGCTCTACAGCTTCATTTATAACGACAATTGCCGGAGTATCCATATATTTTAGTTCATAAAAAGCCATTCTTAAAATATTAGCGCCTGCTTTATCTAAACGATTTATTTTCCAATTGGTTAAATAAGTGTTACATAATTTATCAATCTCATCTAAGTGTTGGGTGACTCCATTAACAACTAAGTATACAAAGTCATTTTCAATTTCTAAATTATCTTTTAAAATTTCATCCACATTAATGTCATGCTTATTTTGTCTTAAAATATCAATTTGATATAAGCATGTCATACAAACTTTCCGTGCCTCACTTCTAGTAAGCATCTAAATCACCTTCATTCCTAACTATTTTATCAAAAAAAGATACAAGTTACTAGGCTAAATCAACCTTTTTCTTTGTATTTTTAAAGGCACCACGACCATATTTAGTGTCAATTAAGTGTCAACGTCTTATCTTTTATATTTTTAAAGTTCATTTAAAGGTATAATAAGTTTTTGAAAGAGGAAATTATGGAAAAAATTGAAATTACAAAGAGCGATTTAGAAAAACTTAAAATCATTGGTCGTGGAACAGAAGGAACAATTTATCAATATAGTAATGATGAATTAATTAAAATTTATCATAGTCATTCGGATTATAATCAAGGAAAAAGGCAAAATATTATTGTTGATGAAAGTGGCGTTAATATAACACCTATTAAAAAGGTACAAAAGACAAATATTAAAGATCAAACGATTCAATATTTTGACACTGAAGGAGTTCGTTTAGCCAGAGAAGACGCGATTATAAAAGCCATTGAAGCCCAAAAAAATATTTATTTAACAAAACTACCCCAAAAAGCTGTATACCTAGATGGAAAAATAAGGGGATGTTCCTTATATTATCATAAACATGCCACAAATATTTATAATGTGATGCATATTCCTGTTTATAAATGGCGGTTAAAAATCGTTAAAGAAATTTTAAAAGAAGTAAAAGAGTTAGCAGATCATAATATTTATCATATTGATTTATGCCAACATCCTACTAAAGAAAATAAAAACACCAATATTTTACTCATGAGAGATTTTCATCCTGAGATTATTGATATTGATGGTCATTCTGCTATTTACTCTGAAACGCCAAGTGAATGTTATGAAAGGTCAACAACTCTTTCTTTAAGTGTCTTAGTAATTGAACTTTTATCTCGAGAGTACATTACTGATTTTTTGAGAAATCCCGAAGATATTGATCTTCATGAGTTAGTAAGTGGGAAAATTCCTGAAGCCTTAATAGATGATTTTTTAAATGAAAAATTAACTTTAGAAAAGATTAGTAAACATTTATCTTAAAAAAAGAAACTCAGTAAAATAACTATTAAGTTTCTTTTTTCTTTACACTTAGTTTTCTTTTTTTCTAGTAAGACCAGTTTGATTTTGGTCTATTTCGTTTGCTTTTAAAGAATAATAAGAAAGACACCAATTATAACAAGGTATTGATGCAATTAAAGATACATTTTCTTGTAAGAAAGATATATTTTGACTTAAAATTGCTTGATTTATTTGACGATAGATTTCTCTTCTTTCCTTATAAATTGTTAGAATTTCTTCATCTGTTTTTCCTTCACAAGAAATATAAAAAGTATCAGCTCTATAAATTGCTCTTTCTTTTAAAGAACGTCCTACATCGGCAATACCAACAATAGCATTTATTTTCATAATATTATTAGGATTAAATTCATGCAACAATTTATGAATAATAGGCATATCTTTAATCTTACAATTTTTCATAGGTAAATCAAGAATCTGATTTAATTTTTTCATGCTTTTGTGACAAATATAATATAAGTCAATAAATGAATTTAAAGCACTTGTATAATCACCAGCATATAAGATTTTTAAAATAATTTGTTTTACTTCTAGACCATTTTTTAACTCACCATATTCATCAGGTAGTCCAAAGTGGTTAATGTAATAAGTTTTAACATTGTCCTCCATAATAATCACCTTTCTAAATTATATTATAGCATATTTATTTTAATTCTTCTTTTAATTCATAAATGAAATTAATAGCTTCCAAAGGCGTCATATGTAAAATATCCGCATTTTTTAATTTTTCTTTAATAGGATCTTCTTTTTCCTCTGGAAATTCCATTACAAATTGAATTTGCTCTTCATTTTTTTTCTTTTTAGTTTGTTTTTCATGCTTTGATAAGATATCATTGGCATCATTAATAATTTGTTCTGGTAGGCCTGCTAGTTTGGCAACATGAATACCATAACTTTTATCTACCGCCCCATTTTTGATTTTATGTAAAAAAATTAAATTACCATTTTCTTCAACGGCACTCACATGAACATTTTTAATAGAAGGAATTTTACTTTCTAAAGTTGTTAATTCGTGATAATGCGTTGAAAAAAGTGTTTTACAACGAATATGAGTAGCTACATAAGACAAAATACTTTCTGCTAAACTCATACCATCATAAGTAGCTGTTCCTCTTCCTAATTCATCAAATAAAATTAAACTATCTTCAGTAGCATTACAAATAGCGTTTTTGGCTTCTTTCATTTCTACCATAAAGGTAGATTCACCACTTACTAAGTCATCACTTGCCCCTATTCTCGTAAATATTTTATCAACAATTGGCAAATTAGCCGATGTAGCAGGAACAAAAGAACCCATCTGAGCCATGATTAAAATGATGGCTAATTGTCTCATATAAGTAGATTTACCACTCATATTAGGGCCCGTAATTAAAAGGGTATTAATAGATTCATCCATAATACAATCATTAGAAACGTATTCTTTATTACTTACTTTTTCAATCACAGGATGACGCCCATTTTTTATTTCAATTTTATGATTCGTATTTAAAGTTGGTCTTACTAAATGAAGTTCTTCTGCATCCACAGATAAAGCCGTAATCGCGTCTAACTCTGCCACTAAATTGGCAGTATCTGTTAATTTCAAAATTTGTTTTTTGATAGTTTCCTTAATTTCACAGAACAAACGATATTCTAAATCAATAATTTTTTCCTCAGCATTCAAAATAAGAGCTTCTTTTTCTTTTAACTCAGGACTAATATATCTTTCACATCCTGTCAGAGTTTGTCTTCTTTCCCAATGAAGACTTTCTGGAACATTACTAATTTGACCTTTTGTAATTTCAATGTAATATCCGAATACTTTATTAAAACCAACTTTTAAGTTTTTAATACCCGTTTCTTCTTTTAATTTGTTTTCAATACTTGCAATAAACTCTTTACCACCACTTCTTATTTTCTTTAATTCATCTAATTCCTGATTATAACCTTCTTTAATGAGGTAGCCTTCTTTAATTGTAACAGGAGGATCTTCATAAATAGCCTCTTCTAATAGATTATATAAATCTTCGTGGGTATTAATTTCCATATCAAAATGCAAATTACAAACAATTTCTTTAATTTTAGGTAGTTCTTTTAAACTTTGTTTTAATTGTAATAAATCACGAGCATTTAAAGAACCACAAGAGACTTTTCCACATAATCTTTCAATATCATAAATATTATATAAAGAATTACGAAGTTCATCTTTTAAAATAAATTCTTGATTTAATATTTCAATTTTATTATAACGTTCTTCAATAAGAGTTTGGTTTTTTAAAGGATTCATAAGCCAAAATTTTAATTTTCTAGAACCCATACTTGTTTTAGTTTTGTCTAAAAGCCAAATTAAAGAATAGGTTCTTTCTTTAAGACGAAGGGTTTCAATTAATTCTAAGTTGCGAACCGTGTGAACATCCATCATCAAATAATCATCAGGAATAACCACTTCGACTGGTTTAAAATGTGATAAATCTTTTAATTCTTTTACAACTAAATAATGCATTAAATGTTTAATAGCTTCAATATAATGTGGTTCTTCAACATTTTCATAAACGGATTCATAAGCATTTTCTAAAAGTTCTTCGTCAAAAGACATTTCAATACCATAATTTCCTTTTAGGCTTGCTTGAAGATCATAATCTAAATCTTTTTTAATAACAACTTCTAAAATATTTAGATTTAAAATAGTACTTAATAGTTTCTCTTTTTGATGAGGTAGAATAGAAACGTAAATACTACCCGTTGATATATCAGCATAACAAAGAGTATATATATAAGAAAAGTCTAGAATACTAGCAATGTAATGGTTATTATGTTCATTTAGTAATTCTAAATCAACAACCGTTCCTTTACTAATAACTTGTGTAACACCTCGTTTTACCATTCCTTTAGCGTCTTTTGGATCTTCTAGTTGTTCACATATGGCTACTTTATAGCCTTTGTTAACTAACTTTTCAATATAAGGCTTTACAGAATGAAAAGGAACTCCACACATAGGGACTCTTTCCTTAAGACCAGCATTTTTACCAGTTAAAGTAAGTTCTAGTTCTCTTGAAGCTGTAATTCCGTCTTCAAAGAAAAGTTCATAAAAGTCCCCGATACGATAAAAAAGAAGTTCTTCTTCATACTCTTTTTTTGTGTCCATATATTGTTTCATCATAGGACTTAATTCTTCATAATTCACATCACTGCGTTTCATTTTCTACCACCCGTACTAAAGATTATAACATATATGTTATACATTTTGTTAAAGAAAAATCAAGGAATAACCCTTGATTTTCACTAATTTGCTAACTTGTCACAGATAAGACTTGCAAGTTCTGTTGGATTTTCAAGAGGAAGGCCTTCAATAAGTCTTGCTTCAGCATATAAAATTTTAGTATAGTCTTTTAAAGCTTCTTTATCTGTTTCATACAACGTTTTTAATTTTTGAGCAATTTTATGATTTGCATTAATTTCTAATACTTTATTGGCATTTATCTTTTCATCTGTTGGCATGGCATTAATAACCTTTTCCATTTCGATGGAAATATCTCCTTCAGATACTAAACAAACTGGATGATTTTTTAAACGATTAGTAAATTTTACCCCGGAAACATCTTTTAAAGATTCCTTCATAGTAGCAAGTAAATCTTTACTATCTTCATTTAATTTTTGCAATTCTTCTTTTTCTTCTTCTGTATCTAAATTTAAATCTTCTTTGCAAATGTTTACAAATTTCTTACCTTCATATTCTCTTAAACTTTGGAAAGTAAATTCATCAACATACTCAGTGCAATATAAAATTTCATAGCCTTTATCTGCGACTTGTTCTACTTGAGGCATAAGTTTTATCTTATCTGTTGTTTCCCCACAAGCATAATAAATAGCATCTTGTTTATCTTTCATTCTAGAAACATAATCTTTTAAAGAAGTCATTTTATCTTCATAAGAAGAAGGGAAAATAATTAAATCTTGAAGTTTTTCTTTATGCATACCAAAGTTTTCATAAATACCATATTTAATAGTAGCACCGAAAGTTTTAAAGAATTTTTCATAATTTTCTTTATCTTCTTTCATCATACTTGTTAATTCTTTAATAATTTTGGTTTCAATATTTTTAGCAATTAATTTTAAATTTTTATCTTGTTGCAACATTTCCCGAGAAATATTTAAAGATAAGTCTGGAGAATCAACAACGCCTTTGACAAAACTAAAGTAATCAGGAAGTAAATCAGCACAGTTTTCCATGATTAAAACCCCGTTAGAGTAAAGTTGTAAGCCTTTTTCATATGTTTTCGTATAAAAATCATAAGGTGCATGACTTGGGATAAATAGTAAACTATTAAAACTTACTAAGCCTTCAGCGCTTGTATGAATGACTTTTAAAGGTTTTTCATAGTCCATGAATTTATCACTATAGAAGGTATCATAATCTTCTTCTTTAATTTTTTTCTTATCTCTTTTCCATAAAGGAACCATATCATTTAAGGTTTCAATTTCGGTGTGATTTTCGTATTCATTTTCCGTTCCTTCTTTTAAATGACTGTGAGTAACCTCCATTTTTATAGGATAAGTAATATAATCAGAGTATTTTTTAATAAGTCCTTTTAAACGATATTCTTCTAAGTATTCTGAATATTTTTCATCTTCGGTGTCTTCTTTTAAAGTTAAGATAATGTCTGTTCCATAAGTATCTTTACTTGCTTTTTCAATGGTATAACCATCAATACCTTCACTTATCCATTTATAAGCTTCTTCACTGCCATAAGCTTTAGATATTACCTCTATTTTAGAAGCAACCATAAAGGCACTGTAAAAACCAACACCAAATTGACCAATGATATCAATATCTTTTTGATGCTCTTTTTCTTCTTTAAAAGCAAGAGAACCGCTTTTAGCAATTGTTCCTAAATTGTTTTCTAGTTCTTCTTTAGTCATACCACAACCGTTATCTGTAATGGTTAAAGTATGTTTTTCTTTATCAGGTTTCACAAAGATAGCAAAGTCTTTAGTATTAACTTTTATATCTTTATTGGTAAGAGACTCATAATGAAGTTTATCAATTGCATCGCTGGCATTAGAAATGATTTCTCTTAAAAATATTTCTTTATTAGTATATATAGAATTTATCATCAAATCCATTAATTTTTTTGATTCTGTTTTAAATTGCTTTTTAGCCATATTTATTCCTTCTTTCAACACCTAAAGTTATAGCACATTTATTTAGCACTGTCAATATATGAGTGCTAAATATTTTTTCTTTATCTTAAAAATATTTGTCCCTATAAATCTCTGTACTTTTTATCCCAAAAAATTATATAATAAATTTGACATATAAAAATATATACAGCATAAATTAGATTAGGTGACTTATATGAAATTGAAATTAAATAACCAAGAAATTGAAATCAAAAAGGCTACTAACTTTAAAGACCGCCTTTTGGGCCTTATGGGTAAAACAAATATTACCTATGGAATTTTGTTTCCAAATTGTAATGCAATACATACTTTTTTCATGAAAGAAAACATTGATGTTATTGGCTTAAATGAAAATAATCAAGTGATTTATATATATCGTGATGTCCCTAAAAATAAAATTGTTAAGGTAAGTGAAGAGCCAAAAAAAACTAGTATTTTAGAAATTCCTAAAAATACTAGTCAAAAATTATACATTGGTTCCGTTTTAAAATTTATTCCTTGAATTCAAAAATGTAATCCATGATTTGAACTTCATCGCCTCTTTTAGCACCTAAGCGTTCTAATTCATCATCAATACCCATACCTTTTAATTTTCGTCCAAAGCGTAAAACAGCTTCTTTTTCTTCAAAACGAGTCATTTGAAACAATTTGGCAATTTCTTCGCCTCGAATAACCCATATACCATCTTCTTTCGTAATAGTGTATGGTTTTTCATTTTTAAAGCGATAAATCACAGTAGATTCAAAATCATCATTTTTATAAATCTCGGTTTTAGGTAAAGTATCAATAGTCTTTTTTAAATAAAGCATTAATTCATCTAAGCCTTCATGAGTAAGACCACTTATTTCAAAGATGTCTTTAGAAGGATATTTTGCTTTAAATTTTTTTAGATTTTCTTCGTAAGAAGGTAAATCTTTTTTATTGGCTAAAATAATTTCTTTTTTATTGGCTAAGGCTTCGCTGTAATTCACAATTTCTTTACGAATAATTTCATAATCAGAAATAGGATCTCTTCCCTCTTCGCTTCCCATATCAAGTACATGAGCCAAAATAAGACAACGAGAAGCATGTCTTAGAAAGTCAAGCCCTAGACCTACTCCTTTACTTGCTCCTTCAATCATACCAGGTAAATCAGCTAAAACGAAGGAAGTTTTATCTTTTAAAGTAACAACACCTAAGTTAGGACTTAAGGTTGTAAAGTGATAACTAGCAACTTTTGGGTTTGCACTAGTAACGGCACTTAAAATAGTACTTTTACCAACACTTGGCATACCAACAAGTCCTACATCAGCCAAAAGTTTTAATTCACATTTAATATAACGTATTTCACCTGGTTCTCCTAATTCTGAAAATTCTGGGGCAGGTTTTTCATGAGTTGCAAAAGCTGTATTTCCTCTTCCTCCACGACCACCATGAGCAACGATAACTCTATCTTTATCTTCTAATAAATCCGCTAATACCAAACCTGTATCATCATCAAAGATGGTGGTGCCAGCAGGCACTTTAATAATTATATCTTCGGCATTGGCTCCTCGTCTATTTTTACCTTTGCCATTTTCTCCTTTTGTGGCTTTTACTATTTTATGATATTTCAAATCAACTAGTGTTTTTAAACTATCATCGCACTCAAAAATAATGTCGCCACCTTTACCACCTGATCCTCCATCTGGTCCACCCATAGGAATATATTTTTCTCTACGAAAAGAAGTACATCCATCGCCACCTTTACCGGCAATTAATTTCATTTTTACAATATCTACAAACATAATCATATTCCTTTCTAAAATTGTTTTTTAAATTTTTGTGTCATTTTATAATTAATTTAATCTGTTATTATTGCTCGTTTTTTGCATTTTTTATTTTAACATAGTTTTATAAAGAAGACAATTGTTTTATTTTTACAAATTTTATGAAAAAAGCCCCTTGTATAAAGGACTTTACAAATATATATTCTAAGAATTAGTTATTAATTTAATTTGTCTTTTTTCTTCATTAATTTTATTTTCTATAGCAATTCTTTGCAGAACAAAACACATTAAAATAATATTCATGTTATAACTTCCCCCATAACTTAAAAATGGAAGTGGTACGCCTGTCAAAGGAATTAAGGCTAAAGAACCGGCTAAATTTATGATTAAATGAAGCAAAATATAAATAAATGTTCCATAGCAAATAATAAAGTTACGGATATTATCACATGATTTCGCTATCTTTAAAATACGATATAATATTAAAATATAACCAATTAAAACGAAAATTCCTACTAAAAGTCCTAATTCTTCTACTAATATAGGAAAAATAAAATCGGTATGGGCTTCAGGTAAATATAAATACTTTTGACTAGAATTACCAAGACCAACTCCAAAAAGTCCGCCATTATGATAAGCGATAAGACCATTGCATACTTGGTACCCTGTATCGTCCATATAACGGCTACAAGGGGCATCAAACTTAAGTCGTGATAATTGCGAAGAATTAAAGATATCAGAGCCACTATAAAGAAGAACAATTGCACTTATTATAGAGCCAATACCTATATATTTTATAATATTTACTTTCTTTTTATCTGGAAATGGAATTTTTAAAAAAGTAAAAAAGACAATACCGGCGATAATAGCAGCACCACCAAAGTCAGGTTGTTTGGCTACTAAAATAAAAATAAAAAGAGCGATAACAATAGGAATAAAATTATATAAAAAAGTTTTTTTTCTTTTCAAACTTTTCTCATAAAAAACGCCCATATATAAAATTAAAGCGGTCTTAGCAAACTCGGTTGGTTGCAGATTAAAAAAGCCAAAATCAATCCAACTTTGAGCACCACCAGCAATAGCTCCGTAGCCAAAAACATAAAGAAGTAAGGCCACGACACCAATTAAATAAAGTGGCGCAAACCATTTATAATTACGTGTAGGATATTTTAAAATGAATAAAAATCCTAAAAGACAAGAAAATAAAACAAATATCACTTGACGAATAAAAAAATAATAAGAGGAAACTTGATATCTTAATACAGCTGAAACAGAAGAAGCACTTAAAATCATTACTATTCCCAAAATTATATAAACTAACATTAGAAAAAAAAGAGACCTATCTATTTTTTTCATTAAGGACTTCATAATATCACCTTATTATAATCGTATCACAAAAATAAATAGATAAAAAGGCATTTTAAAAAATGGTTGACAAAAATGATACACATTTTATATCACTTTTGCAAAAGATGTATAAAATATAATAGATAGATTAGGAGGTAATACTATGTATTATTATGGTAATAATGGTTACTATGGTGGTATGGGTGGCGGATATAATCCATGTTATAACACAGGATATGCCGGATACACTTCTGGTTACGGTGCCGGTGCTGCAATTTGGATTGTTTTATTCATCTTACTTGTTATCATTATAGGAGCCGGCTGGAATTGGAATAACAATTCTAACAACTAAGGATAGATAAAAAGGCAACTCATCTCGGGTTACCTTTTTTGATTAATGGTTGTAGTTTCCATTAAATCATTTTAACTTTGGTAACTTAAAAGAAAATTTTTGGTTTTTTTAGTTTTTGTGATACAATATTAATGTTTTGGGGTGTTGTATATGAATTTACCAAAGATACATATTTTAGAAGAATATGATAAAAAGTTAAGAATGACGAGTAAGGAAGTTACTTTTCCTTTAACAAAAGAAGAAAAAGATATGATTAATGATATGATAACTTATCTTACCATGAGTCAAATTAAAGAATATGAAGAAAAGTATAATTTAAGACCTGGAATGGGCCTTTCAGCTGTTCAAGTTGGCTTATTAAAACGAATTTTTGTTATTGTTGAAGAAAAAGATGACCATACTTTCAAAAATTATATTGTTATTAATCCAAAAGTTCTTGCTCACAGTGAAGAAGAAATATTTGTCGGTGAAGGTGAAGGATGTTTATCTATTAATCGTCCTGTCGAAGGAATTGTACCAAGATTTGCTAGACTTACTGTAGAAGCCTATGACACAGAAGGAAATAAATTTCGAATTCGCGTTCGAGAAGATATTGCTATTGCCTTTCAACACGAAATTGATCATTTAAATGGTATTTTATTTATAGATAAAATCGATCCTAAAAATCCTTTTAAAAATCGTGATAATATGCGAGAGATTTAATAAAAAACGCCTATCATAAAATAGAATTATGATTGGCGTTTTTTGACAAGTACTTCTTTTGATGATTCTTCAAAAGAAGTAAGACATTGTTTCATATTTTCATATAAAGACTTATAGGCATTTAATTCCATACGTAATTTTTGAATTTCCGCTGTTTTTTCACTATCACTTTTTTTGAGTTCTTTATTTTCTATTTGCAAAGAATTTAATTCTTCTTTTAATTCTGAATATGTTAATTCATCACCTGCTCCAGCCTTAAAATGAGAATTATTGATAGCATAGCAAAGTTTTTTTATATAAAAATCATCATAATCGGTACTAATTGGAAAAGCATTTTTACCAACAGAGGCCGTGATTTCTTCTAAGAAAGCATTGTTTCTTTCTTTTTCTAATGTCTTATCACGATTATTTAATAACACTCTTTCATAGTCACGAGAAACGACAATAGACATATCAAATTGATTCGACCATTGTCTTAGTAATCGTAATCTCAATTTTTTTTCTTCGGAATTAAGCCACATTTTTTTATTAATTTTCTTAATAAAAAGTGTAGTTGGAAAAGAACACTCTTGTTTTTGTAAGTATTTCATATACTTATCAAGATTACTTTTATTCCAGCACATATTAGAAACAGGAATATAATGTGCATCTTCATCCTTACGTAAGCCTAATACGGCATAATCATCTTCCATTTCTTTAATAATTAAATAATCAACATCTATGGCTTCTGGTAAATCATCCTGCCAGTTTTTAGATTTATCAATTTTTATTGTAGCAGCTACGGCTAACAAACCATAACGGATATTGGTTTCAAAAACTTTAATCTTTTCTTCAATCATCGGTGAAAAAAGCAAATTGAAAGCAATATTTTTCTTAATAAAATACCCATAAAAGCGATAATAATCATCTAACATATAACGAAGTAATTCAAAAGAATTCATTTTTTTGGTTTCTAATAATGGATTGGCATTTTTAATCAAATCGGTATTCACCCCAAGTAAATGAGCAATTCTATTTTCATTAATTTTAAATTGTAAATTATCTCCTGAAGCTATATTGTAATAAAAAGTAAAGTCCTTTGTCCGTAACTGTTCATAATATTCTAAACATTTTTTCAAAAGAATACATAATTTTTCATATTTTTCATAACTCATAAAAATCTCCCCCTGTTTATAAAAACATATTCTATATTTCTAATTAAGAAGTGTCAAGTCTTTTTATACAGGATAAAACTATCAAAAAAAGAATAAAACCTTTGCTCAATTTTATTCTTTATATATTTAGTCTTTCTTTAAAGCAATTATCTTGTTTTAACGTCGTACCAATTATCAGATATTTTTTTCAAATAAAAATTAAAACCAGTACTAAAATAGAACATAATAAATTTTTTTGAGAAGTTGACATTTTCATTAACTACATATCCCTATTTTCTAAAGTAACACTGACAATTTTAGAAACACCTTGTTCTTGCATCGTAATGCCATATAAAGTACCAGCATATTCCATTGTTCTTTTCTTATGGGTAATAAGTAAGAATTCACTTTTATCTTTTTGTTCTTGTAAGTATTTACCAAATGTATCAACGTTTGCTTCATCTAAAGCTGCTTCTACCTCGTCTAAAATACAAAATGGTACAGGATAGACATTTAATATTGCAAATAAAAGAGAAATAGCTGTTAATGTTTTTTCACCACCTGACAATAGTTGAATACTATTTAATTTCTTTCCAGGAGGTTCTGCTACAATTTCAATACCAGTTTCTAAAATGTTTTCCGGTTCGGTAAGTCTTAATTCACCACGTCCACCTTTAAACATTTTTTTAAATACGATTGAAAACTCTTCTGCTATTTTTTTAAATGCTTCTTTTAAACGAGTTTCCATAACGCCATCCATCTCATCAATGATTTTATAAAGATCTGTGCAAGATTTTTCTAAGTCTTCTTTTTGCGTCATTAAAAATTCATAACGTTCATTTACTCTTTCATATTCACTAATACTACCGACATTGACATCTCCTAAAGCTCGTATTTCATTTTTGAGACTCTTTACTTTTAATCTCGCAATGTCTTCTTTAATATCAAGTTCATAGTCCATTTTAGCCTTTTCATAAGTAATATGATAATCTTCACTTAAAATATTAAGTAAATAATCCATTTTTGTATCTAATTTACCAATTTCAATTTCATGCTTATTAATTTCATTTTCAATTTTATGAAAATGACTATTTTTCTCACGATATTTATTTTCTAATTCTGAAATAGAAGAAGAAAGTTCACTTTTTTCTTTTTGTAAGTCTGTCAAAGCACGGGTTATTTTTTCTTTGGCAATTTCCACATTCTTTTTCTCATCTAAAATAGTAACAATAGAAGCCGCTACGGTGCCATTTTTTAACATACTTGCTGAAGCCATGTCCTCTTTTAAAGATGCTAATTTGTTTTCATTTTCCTCTTTATCTTTATTTTTACTTTTAAGTAGTTCTACTTGATAAAAAATATCTTTTTCTAATTTAGAAATTTTTTCTTTTCTTTCTTCACTTTCTTGTTGTAATTCTTCCTTTTTACTTAAAATATTTTTTAATGTAACTTCATTTTCTTTTAAAGCCTCTTGGGCATTTATTAAATCTTTCTTTTCTGTTAAAAATGACGTTTGTTTTTTAATAGAACCACCAGTTAGTGAACCACCACTATGCATAATCTCACCATCTAAAGTAACTACTCGATAACGATAATTTAAAGATGAAGCAAGTTGATTCATAGCGTCAAAATCACGAACGACCAAAACATTACCTAATTGGTTAGTTATAATATTATTATATATTTCATCATACGAAACTAAGTCACTGGCAACACCTAAAAAGCCTATAGTTTTTTTAGCTATTTCTAAATCTTCACCACTTATTTTTCGTCCTTTAATGACATTTAAAGGAAAGAAAGTAGCACGTCCTAAATGATTATTTTTTAAATAATTAATGGCTTCTTTTGCACAAGTTTCATTATCACAAATGATAAAATTAGAAGAAGCTCCTAAGGCTATATCAATCGCTGTTGTTAATTCTTCTTTAATATTTAAAGTTTTACCAATTGTTTTATGAATACCTTTTAAACGAGGATGATTAATAACATTTTTTACAGCAACAGGTAAAGACATATCTTGTTCAATATTTGCTTCTAATAAATTAATTTTATTTTTCAAAATCAAATTATTACGGGAACATTCCTCGTACTCAGTATTTAAGTGTCTTTCACTTAAAGTTTGCAAAGAATCTTTTTCTTCTAAATCACTTAAATCTCTGCGAAAACGATTTAAGTTTGTCTCTAATTTAGTAATATCTTCTTGTAAAAGAGATAATCCTTTAGAAAGAAGAACTTCTTTTTCTTTTAAGGCTAATAAATTTTCATTAACTTTTTCTTCACTAACCTCATACTTTTGTCTTTCTAAAAGTAATGTGTATTCGGAATTTATCTTGGCTAAATTTTCATTAACAGAAATAAGTTCCTTGTTCTTTTTATCGATATCTTCTTCTAAATGTAAAAGTTTTAATTTTAAACTTTCTGTTTCATTGTTATCTTTAGTACTTGTTACTTCAAGTTTCTCTTTTTCAATTTGTAACTCTTCCATTTCTTTAGCTAATACATTATAAACTTCATGAATTTGATTAATATCATAAGTTGTTAAACTAATTTCTAAGCCTTCTAAATCTTTTTTGAAGTCTAAATATTTCTTAGCTTTAATACTTTGTTCTTTTAAAGGTTCTACTGATAAAGCAAGTTCATCCGTTACTAAAGTTACTTTTTCTAAATTGTCTTTTGTTTTTTCTAATTTACGAACACTTTCTGTTTTACGAGTTTTATATTTTAAAACCCCAGCGGCTCCTTCTAAGATTATTCTTCTATCATATGGTTTAGAATTTACAATAGATTCAATACTACCTTGACTAATAATGTTAAAAGAATCGACACCAATCCCACTGTCTAAAAATAAGTTAGTGACATCTTTTAAACGAACTTTACTATTATTAATATAATATTCGTTTTCGCCTGTATGATAAAGGACTCTTTTTACTTCTACATCTTGTAAATCCGTATTTAAAAAATGATCCGTGTTATCAAATGTTAACGCCACCTCACATCTTTTTAAAGGACTTCGTGTTTCACTACCAGCAAAAATAACGTCACTCATCGCTCCCGCACCACGAAGGCTTTTTACAGATTGTTCACCAAGTACCCATCTAACTGCATCCACAATATTACTCTTACCAGAGCCATTAGGTCCAACAATAGCTGTTATGTTTGTTTTTAGTTCAATATCTATTTTATCGGCAAATGATTTAAAACCATTAGCACGAATACTTTTTAATTTCATCTTTATCTAGCCCTTTTCCGGTAAGCATCACAAGCAGCCTTTTGTTCAGCTTCTTTTTTACTTTTGCCAATTCCTGTTCCAAAAACAATACCATCAATAATAACATTTACTTCGAAAGTCTTATCATGAGCTGGTCCTTCTTCTCTTACAATTTCATAGCTTAAACTTTCCTTATCAGTTTGGACCATTTCTTGTAAGGCTGATTTATAATCCGATAAAAATATTTCTTTTCTTTCAATATAAGGAACAATAATCTTTAAAGCATATTCTTTGGCTACTGTAAAACCACAATCTAAATAAATAGCGCCTAAAACACTTTCGAAAACATCAGCCACAATCGTATCATTTATATTATCTAACTGACCATTACCGACTCTAATATATTTATTTAAACCTATTTCTTTGGCATAAGTAGCTAAGGCATGTTCGCAAACATAACTTGCCCGTGTTTTAGTCATATCACCTTCTCTTAAATCAGTGTTTAAATAAAAATACTCACTTGTAATAAGTTCTAAGACGGCATCTCCTAAAAATTCCAAACGCTCATATGATTCTAAGTGGTGTTCATTGGCATAAGATGTATGCGTTAATGCCGTTTGCATTTGTTTTAAATCTTTTATTTGAATATGATATTTTGCAAAAAATTTTTCAAAGTTCATTTCCATAACCTCCTGTCAAAATTATACACACAGAAAAGTTATTTTACAAGTAAGTTTTTTTGTAGTAAAATGATTTTAGGTGATAGCTACGCAAAAGTTACTTATTTTTTTGATTAATTTTTATCAAAATTTACCTTTATCGTCCCACAGTTATTGTCGGTGTATTCCTACTTGTAGTGAATATACCAAACAAGCCATTTTAAAATATGGTTCTTTTAAAGGAATGAAATTGGGACTTCAAAGAATTATGAAATGCCGTCCTCATGGTATTTATGGCTATCAACCCTTAGAATAAAAGGAGGTGGAAAATGAAAAAAATTATTTATAGCTTCATTTTGGGAGTTTTACTACTTTTAGCTAGTGGTTGTAATAATCTCGAAAATGCCAATATTTATACGACAACTTATCCAATTGAATATTTAGCTAATACCCTTTATAGTGATCACTCCACAGCCTCTTCTATTTATCCTGATGGCGCGGATGTCGAAAATTATACTTTAACTGAAAAACAAACTGATAATTTTAGTAAAGGAACTCTTTTTATTTATAATGGTACAACCGTTGAAAAGCAAATTGCTAATACCTTAGTAAAAAAGAATAAAAATCTAAAAATTATTGATGCCGCGTATGCCTTAAAATATGACTATGGGGTGGAGGAATTATGGCTTAGCCCTAGCAATTATCTAATGCTCGCGGCTAATATTAAAGATAGCCTCCAAGAACAAATTGGTTCTAAATATATTAATGCTGAAATTGAAAATAAATATAAAACATTGGAAGAAACTTTATCTATTATGGATGCTGAAATAAGAAGTATTGCTAAAAATGCCAAAAAAAGAAATAATCACATTTTAATAGCCGATTCTAATACTTTTAAATATTTGGAAAACTATGGCTTTAAAGTAATTTCGTTAGAAGACTATACTTTAAATACTTCCCCATTAGCTTCTTTAAAAAGTAATTTTAAAGCCGGTACTTATAAATATGTTCTAACTAAAAAAGGTGTTGATGAATCAGCCGTTTTAAAAGACCTTAAAAAAGACACTTCAGCTGTTTCTATGCCAGTTGATTTTATGAATACTCTTTCTGAAGATAGTAGAAAAGCTAATGAAACATATTTAACAATTATGAAACAGTATATTGCTAATTTGAAAACAATAGCCAATTAATTTTACAAACTGCTTTAAAGGCAGTTTTTCTTTTTCCAGTATGGCTTTTTTTAAAATATCCTTTATTTTTAATTATCTTTGTTGTAAAATACGGATATGTCCTCATAGTAAAATGGATATTACAAGATCCTCCTAAGATTTAGTTGTAGGTTCGATTCCTACTGGGGACACCATGCAAGAATGGCGGAATTGGTAGACGCGCTACTTTGAGGGGGTAGTGAATTATATTCGTGGGAGTTCAAATCTCCTTTCTTGCACCAATGTAGAAGTTAGGTGAACTTTAGTTCAATTTTACCAATGATTATCAATTCTGGAAATGAAATTGACTTTTTTTACCAAAATGTGACAGAACATAAAACAAGCAAAATAATGACTACTAACTGTAGCCATTATTTTGCTTTATATTATTAAGTATGCCCATAACTTCATTATATACTTCACTATTATTTTCAAATATTTTCTTTATTTCCTTGTTTTGATACGATTTAATGAAGTTTTCTATTTCGCTTAACGCCAAAGTAATGTTATCTTTATTTATTTTATCTTTAATAATCATTAATGCTGTATTCCTATAGCCCATAATCGCAACACCTGCCAATGATTTATAATATTCTTTATCTGGCAAATTCGATTTTAAATAAAAATTCATAGCAAGTTCATCGGTTATGTGTCTTGGATTAGTTGGAATTATTTTATTACTTTTAATTACACCAAGTGGTGATAATTCACTAGAGCACTCTATTATTTTAGTGCCATCTGGAATTATTACATCATAAACGGTATCTCCGTTAACTAACCATCTTAATATTTTATCTTCGGCATAAAAATCAAATCCGCCCATTTGCTCAGGTTCAGAAGTATTGGGATTCCATTTATTTGCAGTATTTACTTCATCAATTTTATATTTAAAATTAAATTCTTTATTTTCAAACATAACTTTCATATACTTTGGTTTACTATATAATTCATTTATAATTAAACTGGTTTTATAGTTTTTTAGAAGATTACTTTGTTCTTTATTTGTTATCATAATCTATTCTCTCCTGCTTTTTTACCTATTTCACTAACCAAATAACTATCAATCATCTCAACTAATAAATCACTATCAATGCCTAATTCTTGTGAGTGTTTTATATATTTTTTTTTCGTTTCAATTTTATGCTTTTCATTTAAAATTGCATTTTTTAATATTTCCATATTCATTGCTTTTAACTGATTATCTTCTATAGAACTAATATCGTTTATTATTCCTATTAATATTTGATTTATAATATTCTTTGAAAAATACTTTTCTCTCAAATAGTTATGAGGATATCTTAAACCCATTCTATTATTTTCAAAATCGGTAACTATTCTTGTTAATAAACTAGAATTATGTGTTTGATAAAATTCTTCAACCATTTTATTAATTTTAAATAATTCAGATATTGCACATTTTTCCCTATTTATCTTTACAACAGGAATGTTAAAATCTTGTGCAGCTTTTAATGAAATTGCTTTTATTCTTTCTTGTTCAACTAATAATTGCTTAGTTTCTTCATCTATTTCTTGATTATTAATATCATTATCAATTAATTCTTCAAACATTACTATATAATCTGGATTTTTCTTGTAATGTTCTCTATCTTGAGATAAATCTCTTCTTTCAAATACTAATTCATTATAATCACTTCGCGTATTATCAATTAAAGAATTTATACTCATAAATTCTCCAAAATGATCTTGAGAATTAATTTGCCTACTTGTACATGTAGAACCTAAATCATGTGAACCAGATAATAATAGCATTCCAGTTTCAAAATTAGAAAAACCTAAACATATATTTCTAATTGTTGCAGTTGATAAATTATTATTTGCTATTAAACTGCAACAATTACCGTGCGATCTTATAGAATTGTTATTCCAATATTTTGAATAATTTGATTGTGTTTCCATTTCAGGCCTATATGCGCCAACTGATGTTAATATTATTTTAAAATCTGTTCCAGCATCATATATTTTAACACCATCTTTTACTTCATAATTTTCACTATTGCATTTAAATGTAGAATTTGTTAAATGCCTTAAGAATATATCTCTCATCCCATTTTCAAATAATGAAATTGTCATATAATCCAAACAAAAATTACAATTATTTGAAATTTTTTCATATATTTGAAATAATTTATTTACATCAGTTTCATTTGCAACATTATAAATACTTCTATACATGGAAATATATTTATCAGATTTATCAAAATCGATACCGTCTAAATTAAATTTTTCAATTATTGATTTAGCATAATCAAGTTCTATTCCGTAACTTCTCATCAATATAGCTGTTTTGATATTATTTATATCATCAGTCGAATATTCATTTTGATTCTTAAATTTATTAATTGATTCACTTGTAAAAGCTAATATTTTTTTTTCAATTTGCCTAAGTTCAGATATACTATTAATTGTAAATTCAAAATTATTATTAGAAAATACAAATATCAACAAATCTAAATCATGTTCCGTTAATTGCTCATTTGTAAAAGCATGTGATAAATTTTTAAAACTTTGTGTTTTCTTTTGAAACATTTCATCATTATATTTTGGAAATGTCAGCAAACTAGCAGTAATTGATGTTCCAATTATGCCAAGAATTCTTGATATATATGGTATTGCATTACTTGTTTCAGCAACAACCTTATTATACATTTTTGAAAAAAGATTTAAACTTGCATCATCCAAACTTAAGATTAATTGTTGGATTCTAATATCAGTAACTAGAAAATCCATATATTTTTCCAAAAAAGAATATTTATCGTCCAGCAATAATGGATTTAATGTTTCATACCAAGAATCATTATTAGATACAATTTTTTTTAATCTTTTAAATTGTATTTCTGTTAAAGGCAACTTTACAATTTCAGATTTTACTAAATCATAATCCATCCATAATTGACCCAATAAAACTTTTGTCAAAGAATCAGTTATGTTATATTTAGAAATATAATATTGTAAATTATCACTTTTGTCACACATAATTTGATAATATTCCACCGGATAGCTATCATCGTTATAGTCTATTTCATCACTTATTCTATTGATTAATTCATAATCTACTTTCATAGCCTCACATCCTTGTAATAATACAATATCATAAAAATGATGATACAATATCAAAATAAAATAAAATTTTACATTTTTTAACTAATTTTGCTAATACTGTGATATATTTATATCAGTTAGTAATTATTACTAGCTAAAAATTTAGGCCTAATAGTTGTAATACTTCTATCAAAAGGCATCCAACTAAATAACGATTAGTAAAAGAAGATTTATAAGGAATTATCAATGAAATATAACAAAAATAATAAAATATATCCTATTATATGTAGTTCATATGCAAACTTAGATATGACGCTTGATATATGGATAAAATTTACAAGTCATTTAAAACCAGAGGAAAAAGAAATTTTAGAAAAGATTAATTCAAAGTCAATTGGAACTATTAACTCTATAGATTTTGAACAATACTTACAAATTAAAAAACGTCTTTGGAAAGCATGTTTATTTAAGAAATACCAAAACAAAGAATGTTCAAAGGAAGAAATACATGAGGTCATCTCTTTCATGCATTCTCCTTTAGAAGATTTTATGATAGAAAGATTAACTGAAAGTGAAAAACAAGAAGCTGATTTTTATCTTTCCCAAATGAATACATTAGAAGAATTGAAAGAATATCAAGAAAAAAAACAAAAAGATTATATTAATTTAAGTGTTAGTGAGGCTTATGTTTTATTTAAAGTAAAAGAAAAAATTTATGATTTAGAACAAGATTTTTATCAAAAAAGGCAATCGCGATAACTACGAAAAAGGATATGAATTCATATCCTCTTTTTTATGTTTTAAATAAAAAGTTATCATCTTTAAAGAGAATAACTTTTTACCTCTTTCATTAAAATAAGTAAATAATCTCCCACTGCTTTATCATAGTTGCATGTTTGTAAAACAAGTATTTTATCAGTAGCCTTCACCCCTACTTTCGTATCATATAAAGCATGTTCTTTCATCTTTTCTAAATGATGTAAAAATTCTGTTTGTGAAGAAAAAGTAAGCCTCATATGTTCATTATTATCTTTATTAACCCCTATAACACTAAAAATCAAGTATTCTGACTTTCTTTTTCTTGTTTCTAAGAAAAACTTTGGATATTCTTTGTAAAAAGCATAAGACGTGTAGTTAATTAAAGGGGCAAAAACACCCGTATGGTCTTTAAAATGATGTCCATAAATATTTAATTGATAACTTTCATCTATTTTATTACGATAATCTAAGAATGCTTGTCCCTCTTTTGTTTCCTTATCATACAAATCATGTTTTAAATAATAGCTATTATTCGTACTTTGCGTTATCAATGTATCTATTCCAATTAAAGAAGTTAAATGAGCAACAACTTTTTCATTATTAAAAATATCTTTTTGAAAAGTATCATCTGTAGCAATTTCCAAATTTTCATTTTCCTTTGTTTTTTCTTTCTGATAACTATAAATTGCCTCTGGTTTAATAAAATAAAGTAGAAAAAGACTAATAACTACTAATATTAGTTCTAATATTTTTTGCATATTCTTTTCTTTAATATAAAAATAACCAAAGAAATTAAAATTAAAACAGGATAAGATAGTTTAAAGTTCTCTCCAGTTGGGGGAATTTGTTCTTCAAAAACAGCTGAAACTTTTTTATAAACGTATATGACCGTGATATCTTCTTTTTGATAAACGCCTTTACTATTTAAAGGAATACCAACAAGTTCGTAGTTTAAAATTTCTTTACTTTCAGTTTCATAGTTATCATCTAATGAACCTGTCATTTCAATCGAACTTAATAGTTCATTTCCTTCTTCATCAACATATTTTACAATAACTTTACCAAGTAAATTATGGGCTGCTTTTAAAGAAATATTCTCTCTTGTTTCTAAAGCCTTATCATATTTTTGAACAAAATAATTTTCTTCATCATGAACATTATATCTTTTTTCTTCCGTATCTAAATACCAATCATCAATCAAATGATCACAGTCATCTAAGTTCCAATTTATAGATGTTTTAGAAAAGTTAAATAATGCGTCTGTTACATTATAAATATCATCCCCAGCTTTACCAGCGTGATTATTATATAAAGCACTATTAATAGCGTTAACAATACCTTTATTATAAATACCACCACCATAAGTAGAAGCATGATTATTTTGAATAACAGCTTTATTTGGTAAAGTAAGTGTTCCGGCGTTAAAGATACCTGCGCCATTTGACTTATCTTTGTTTTCTGTAATTTCTAAAAAAACATCAGAATCAAATTTAAATTGACCATAATTTTCTAAGGCATTACTCTTATTACCTTTTAAAGTTACTTTGGCACCACTAGCAATATTACCAACACTTTTATTTAGGTTACCAGAAGTTCCAAGGCGCAGACCACCGCCGATAAAACCATAGCCATTTTCATTAGAAATAATAGTTGATGAATCATCTACCGTGATTTCATTTGTGGAAGTAATACCATAATAGGCATTGTTGGTTGCATTAATAACAGAATTATTAGAAACCTTTAAAATACCCGTTGATAAGCCATGGCCAGCATTATTCAAAAAATTAATCTTAGAATTCTTAGCTTCAAAAAGGCCACCATTAGAGGCATTAGCAGTACAATTTTGCACCGTAAAATTAGAATTTTCCACATAAACCGTTGGACTATTAACATAACCACGATTTGCCCCATCAATTAAAAAACTAGAATTATTTTTAACAAATATACCTGAACCTGCTGTCATATCAAGTTGAATACCTTGACCAGTTTTACCTAAAGTATTAAGGCCTTCTATTTTGAAATTAGCATTATTGATAACATTAATTGTTGCTTTATTATCAGCATAAATAGCGTTTCTAACTCCTTTATTACTATCATAAGAAAATGTAATACTACCTTTATTTGTCGCGGTTAAATTACCTCCTAAAACCATACTTGCCCAAGTAGGCGCTTCGCCATTATCTGCTTTTTGCATTTTTTCTTTCGAGTTAATAACTAAATGACTACCATCCAAAGTTAAATCACTTTTATAACGCCAACCATAAACATTGTAAGTAATTGTAAAATTCCCTTTAAATGTTAAACTTTTATAAAATGTTTTGGTCGGATTTACATCACTTAAAAGAGTAATAGTGTCCTTATCTTGAGCACTTAAAATAGCCTCATCAATATCTTCATATTTTACTTCTTTACCATCTTTCACTAAAGATGCAACTTCTAAAGCCTCCACCTTACCTAAAAACATAAATAAACTAACTACTAAAATTATAAAATAACCTTTCCTTTTCATCTTTTCCTCCGTAAAATATATTTTTTACTTCTTAAAAATCTTAAGGGTTAAAAACTTATTCAGTTTTTAACGTACTTCATAATACTGCCGTAGTTTTTTTAAGCTCTTTTGTTCATATCTAGAAATCATTACTTGACTCATACGCATTTTTTTGGCCGTTTCACTTTGCGTTAAATCATTAAAATAACGATACTTAATAATTTTCTGTTCTTCTTCTTCTAAAGATTCTATTCCCTCTTCAAGGGTCAGTTTTTCTTCTAGGGAAATGCTTTCTTTACTCGGAATGGTCTCATAAAGTTCTCTTGCTTCCTTGGTGTTATCATCAAGACTAGTCATTTCTCTTGTTACATATAAAACTTCTGCAATTTGAGTTAAAGGAATCTCTAAATATTGGGAAAGTTCTTCGTAATTAGGAATTTTTCCTAGTTTTAAACTAAGAGCATTTCTGGCGTGTTCAATTTGTTTTGCTAATTTTAAAATGTCTTTTGTTACTTTAATCTTACGATTTTTCATAACAAGTTCATACATTTCTCCAAAAATATAATCATAAGCATACGAGGAAAACTTCACATTGTTATTTTGACGATAGTTTTTATAGGCTTTTAAAACCCCTATCGCTCCAGCTTGCATTAAATCTTCAAACGGAACTTCATAGAACTTAGCTGCGATGTGTTTGATTAAAGGAGATAACTCCAAAATAAGCGAAGCTGTGTTTATTTAAATCACTCACTTTCCATTTTGTATGCGCATACGATATCCCATTAAACTTTCTTTAATATCATTTTTTACATTGCAAAGCAGAAATTTTCCTTGTTGTTTTTTCAAAATAATTTTTGTTTTTAAAAGAACATACCTCCCTTCACTATCAACCTTCTTTAAATCTCGGCAATCTAAAATAAAAGAAGAAATGTTGTTTTTTTGCAAATAAGGAATTACATAATGGTTAATCTTATATGTTTCTTTCTTAGTTAAATTGCCTTTTATCTTCGCGTACAAAGTATGTCCTTCTAAGCTTAAATTTAAAATTAGCATTCTATCACCCTCGCCTATTTTAATATAGAAGATTTTTTAAATATTTTAAAGAAGTTCGACAAGATAAGCTAAAAAAAATAACTAGTTAGAGCCAGTTATTTCATCAATTTTTTGAATAGCCTCGGAAATACTACTTGAAGAAGGCATCATAACATAAGAATATAAATCAGGCATAGAAAGAGTCTTTTGATAATCATCGACACCTGCTAAGACATTTGTTTTAATTTCCCAACTAGGCATATTATCAAGTTGCCACTCCATAAAGCTTTTGATGGAATCTAAAGACATATTCGTTGTGAAATTTCCCTCGATACTGCCAATAATTTCGGGATATTTTATCAAAATCGTTGGGGAAGTTACTTTGTTTACAATACCCTTAATAACTTGTTGTTGATGTCGAGCACGAGCCACATCACCTTCTCTTAAATTATATCTTTCTCTAACATAAGCAAGAGCTTGTTTACCATTTAAGTCTATTTCGCCTTTTTTAAACACATAATAAATGTGTTCGTCTTCTTCTTCGTAATCAGCCGTGAATAAAAAGGGATTATCAACCGTAATGCCACCTATAGCGTCAACAATTTTAATAAGGGAAGTAAAATTTAAACGAACATAATAATTGATATCTGTTTCTAAAAGATTTTCAATCGTTTTAACCGTTGTTTCGACACCTTTTAAGCCCGTATGTGTTAGTTTGTCTTTTAAATCATTTTCACTTCCATAAACGCTTACATAATAATCTCTTGGAATACTTGTTAAAAGAACTTGATGGGTTTTAGGATTAACCGTCACCACCATATTAACATCACTTCTACTTACACTTGAAAGTTTCCCGTAGGTATCAATGCCTGTAATATAAACACTAAAAGGTTCTTTAGTAATTTCTACTTCTTTGGCAATATTTTCTTTTTCATAATTTACTTCTAAAACTTCAATAATCCGAACATCATCACTTAAAGAAGAATTCATTTCTTTATAGAGATTAAATTCTTCTTTTTCCATAAGAATTGCTTCTGTATAACCTTTTTTTAGTCGTTCTATTAAAGAAGTTGTATTACTAATAGGTCTATCTTTTAAAGTTACCTTTTTTGAAAGTGTTTGAAAGGCTTTTTGGGCTCCTTTCTTACTTTCTAAATAATCTATTTCTTTAGAAGAAAGATCATCTAAGCTTTCATAATTACTTTCTTTTAAAACTAAGACATAGTAAGTTTCAGTTTGAATATTCAAAAAAGAAATATTTTTCAAAAAGTTTTCTGTCACACTTTGATAATAAAGGATAAAACTAAAGGATAAAACAAGTAAAATAGAAAGAAACGTTCCAAACATTCGAAGACGATAATTTTTGCGAGACATCAAAAAATATAAGAAACCATCTAGGAAAAGAAGGATAACAAAAAGTAAAATTAAATATTTAAAAGGAATCATTTGCAAGCGTATCAAAAATATAAAAACAACAAGACTAAATATATTAACGATTAAAGAAATACCTTTAAAGAGAACACTTTTTTTAATTTTTTTCTTTTTCACATCATTCACCTACTTTGATTGTAGTAAAATATCAGGAATAACTCTAGTTATTTAAGTCTATTTTACACTTACTTGATATTATTATATGAAAACTGTCATTTTCATAGTACATAGTTAATTTCTTAGGAAAAAAGAGTCCTATAAACATAAGACTCTTGTTATTTTTCAAATTGCGAATTATACAAATTGGCATAAAAGCCATTCTCTTTCATTAATTCATTATGATTTCCCGTTTCAATAATATTTCCATCTTTCATAACTAAAATTAAGTCAGCATTTTTAATTGTTGATAAACGATGGGCAATGATAAATGATGTTTTTCCTTCACAAAGTTTATCCATTGCTTTTTGAACTAACTCTTCTGTTCTTGTATCTACATTACTTGTAGCTTCATCTAAAATCAAGAAAGGAGAAGATGAAAGCATGGCCCTAGCTATCGTTAAAAGCTGTCTTTGTCCAGATGAAACACTGTCATTATCCCCTAACTCTGTGTTATAACCATCTGATAAAGTTTTAATAAAGTGATCTAGACCAACTACTTTGCAAACTCTTTTTACTTCATCATCACTAATATTATCTCGATTATAAATAATATTTTCTTTGATAGTTCCATTAAAGAGCCATGTATCTTGAAGAACCATAGTAAATAAAGCATGGATATTTTCTCTGGTTAAATTTTGAATACTTTTACCATCAATAATGATATCACCACCACTGATGTCATAAAACTTCATTAATAAATTTACCATTGTGGTTTTTCCAGCACCGGTTGGACCAACAATCGCCACTTTTTGACCACTTTTCACTTTAGCATTAAAGTTATGAATTGTTGGCTTTTCATTACCATCGTATTTAAAAACAACATTTTTAAATTCAATATTTCCTTTGGCTTTAGGAAGAGGCAAATATTCTTTTAAAGAAGATTCATCTTTCATTTCTTCTTCGTCTAAGAACTCAAATACTCTTTCACTTGCCGCGGCGGTAGATTGTAATGAAGTCATTGCTTGGGCAATTTGGGATAATGGTGAAGTAAACATTCTGACGTAAGTAATGAAAGCAATAATAACGCCAAAACTAATTTTACCATTAATAGTAAGTAAAGCACCGACAATACAAACAGCAACATAACCAAAGTTACCAATAAAGTTCATCATCGGCATCATAAGACCTGATAAGAATTGACTTTTACGGTTTGCATTATAAACGTTTTCATTTAAAGCATCGAATTTTTCGTTAGAAGTCTTTTGACCATTATAAGCTTTGACAACATTTAAGCCACCATAAACTTCTTCGATATGACCATTTAATAAACCAAGTTCTGTTTGCCGAGCTACAAAGTATTTTTGGGATTTACCTAAAACACCAAACATAAAGATAAAACCAAATAAACTAGATAAAATAGCAGTAAGAGCAAGAATCCAATTGGTGACAAACATCATGATAATGGTTCCAATAAATAAAGTTAAGGCACTTACTAAAGATGATAAACTCATGTTTAATGATTGAGCAATACTATCGACATCGTTTGTAACTCGAGATAAAATATCACCTGATTGATGGGCATCAAAATATTTTAAAGGTAATAAATTGATTTTATGAGAAATTTTTCCTCGTAATTCTTTAGCAAAACCATTAGAAACATTTGTCATTAAAATAGATTCAATGTAATTAAATAAGGCGCTGGTTAAATAAAGTGTTAATAAAAATAAAGCAATTTTTTTAATGGCATCCATATCCATATATGGTTCAATAAGTAAACGAACACTTTCTGGAGCCCCATCTAATTTTTGATATATTTGGGAACTATTTGTTTCATCTAAAGTAGATAAAATATTTAAAAAGTTTAATTGATCTACTGAAGAAATTGTAATATTATCAATTGTAATATCAGTTAATAAAACGTTTTTAACGTCATCTTTTAAAATAAACTCTTTGTTATTCATTCCTTTTAGAAAAGAAATTTTATCTTCCTTAGTTACTGTTATTCCTTTAAAGTTTGAATTGGCAAACAATAAATTTAATAAATCATCAGAGAAAGTAGCTAAATAAGTAAAATCTTTTTTACCATCTTTTAAATCATTTAAATAAGTTTGAAAATTTTGTTTTTCTTCGGTACTAATAGAAGAAGAAAGCATAATTTTCATTAAAGTATCATTATCCAAATTAAAGCTTAAATATTCTTGTAAAGAATTTTTTAAATTATTTTGAATATCTGTGGTAATCTCTGTCATGTTATTTTGATTAATAATTAAACCCTTTTGAATTTCATCTGTTAAAGCAGATAATTTATTGGGGGCAAATAAAGACAAAATAGAACCAAGTGCCGCTAAAATTAAGGCCAGAAAAATAACTTTTTGATAAGTCTTTAATTCTTTGCATAATCTTTTTATAGAACCGCCAAAGTCCTTGGCTGTTTCATTTTGAGGACCTCTATGCATTTTCTAACTCCTCCTTTGACAATTGTGATAAAGCAATTTCTTTATAAACTTCACAAGTTTTTAATAATTCTTCGTGAGTACCTATGCCAACACATTCACCGTTTTCTAAAACGAGAATTTTATCAGCATTCATAATGGTTCCAATTCTTTGGGCCACAATTAAACTGGTTGCCTCTTTTGTATATTTTTTTAATTCTTTTCTTAAAAGAGCATCTGTCTTATAATCTAAAGCTGAAAAAGAATCGTCAAAAATATAAATTTCAGGATTTCTAGCAATAGCTCTTGCAATAGAAATTCTTTGCTTTTGCCCACCGGAAACATTGGTTCCACCTTGGGCAATATGAGTCTCATAGGTATTATCCATTTTGGAAACAAATTCCTCTGCTTGCGCTACTTTTATAGCCTCTTTTATTTTTTCTTTAGTAATCTTTTCTTGACCATTTTCACCATAAGAAACATTTTCGTTTATTGTACCATTAAAAATAACTGCTTTTTGAGGAACATAGCCAATTTTATTATGAAGGGTTTCTTGTTTATAATCTTTTACATTCACCCCATCTACTAAAACTTCACCATCTGTCGCATCATAAAAACGAGGTACTAAGTTAATTAAAGAACTCTTACCAGAACCTGTTGAACCAATAAAAGCAACTGTTTCACCTTTTCTGACGGTAAAGGAAATATTTTTTAATAGGTATTCTTCGGCATCAGGATATTTAAAAGATACATTTTTAAATTCTACCGTACCTTTTTCCTTTTGATTATTTGCTGATATCTCGCCATCTTCTATTGATAATGGAGTATCTAAAACTTCATTAATACGCTTAGCAGAAACTTGGGCACGAGGTAACATCATAAAAATCATTGCAAGCATTAAAAAAGCCATGATAATTTGCATCGCATAAGATGAGAAAACAACCATATTACCAAATAAAGTCAATTTATCCCCTAACATTGCATTTTTAATAAGACTTGCGCCCACAAAATAAATAGAGAGTGTTAACATATACATAACTAAGTACATCATTGGAGATAAAACAGACATTGCTCTTTGATTAAATAGTTGTGTCTTTGTTAATTCAGAGTTAATCATATCAAATTTATTTTCTTGATATTTTTCCGCGTTAAAGGCTCTAACAACACGAATACCTGTTAAATTTTCACGAATAGAATTATTCACACGGTCTGTTAATTTTTGAACTACTTTAAATTTAGGCATAACAAGGACAACAAGTAGACCAATCGTTAAAAGAAGTACCAAAACGGCGACAGCAGTAATAACACTCCATTCTAAAGATTTATTGACAATTTTTGAAATGGCCCAGATAGCTGTCACAGGAGCCTTGATTAAAAGTTGTAAACCCATGGCAATTAGCATTTCAATTTGGGTAATATCATTTGTTGTTCTCGTAATTAAACTACTTGTTTTAAATTGTTTAACTTCATGCATACCTAAAGTTTCTATTTTTCTAAAAAGTAAACTTCTTGTTTTTTTAGAAAAAGTAGCGGCTAAATAAGAAGCAAAATAACCAACAATAATGGATAAAACAAGGCTACCAAAGGTACATAATAACATATAGCCACCATTTAAAAGAATATCTTTCATTTGGCTTCCTTCTGTTTGGACAAGAAGTGTTATTTTAGACATATAATCAGGACTTTTTAAGTCTAACCATACTTGTCCTAAAATTAGGATAAATGAAGCAAATATTAAAAGCCATTCTTTTTTACCAAAATTTTTTAATAATTTTAACATTTTTCTTTCCTTTCTTTTTTCAAGGCCTTACTTACCTTTTGATGAAGCTAAAATTTTTACATTTTGTTGCATTTGAACTAAAACATTAAAAAAAGTTTCTAAATCTCTTTCAGATATATCTTTCTTTAATATTTCTTCAAAATCACGAAAGCGATTTTTTTGTATATCACATTTTTTCTTAACATCTTCATTTAAGATAATTTTTTTAGTTCGAGCATCTTTAAGAGCTATTTCTCTTTTAATCAAGTTATTTTTTTCCATCGTCTTTAAAACACCTGAAACAGTTGCTCGTCTTAAATTTAAAAAGCTTTCTAAATCATTTTGATAAACATCTTGATTTTTATTTTTCATTAAATAGCCCATAATTTGCATTTGGGTAAGAGTCATAGGCTTTTTTAAATATTCTGGCATTTCTAAAAATAAATTTCGAATTATTAAATGATCCAATGTTTTCATTTCATGTAATATACTTTTCTTTTTCACAACAATTCACCTACTTTGTAAGTCACCTTACCAAAACAGTTTATGCTTATTTTTTTTATTTGTCAATAGCCTTACAATTTTTTTTAAAAATTTTTTTATTATAAAAAAACTGAAAGAAATTAAGTAACTAATTTTCTAACAGTTCTTTTTATTTTAATGAGCTTTTTTCAAAATTCTTGAAAAGTCTTTTTCATACTCTCTTATTGATAAGTTTTTTTCTAACTCTAATTCAACTTCATTTCGGGATAAATCAATATCTTTGGCTTTGAAAAGACAAACATTTCCTAATTTTAAATATGTATTTTTATGAAAATAAATAGCACCTTTTTCCCGATTAATAGTTAATTCATTAGATAAATTTTGATAACTGATTCTTCCCTTTATTCCTGAAGAAATTAAAATATCAACATAATCTTTTTCTAAACCAACGACATAACCACGATAGATTTTTTCTGGGTGATTTTTCATATAACGTAGGATAGTGTATTCATCAGCCTCTTTTTCTGCCAAGTCAGCAGCTTGTTCCATAAAACTAGCATGATAGCACAATTCTTCCATCTTTGTATCATCTATTGTTTTATCTGGATATGTTTTATCTAAAACAGTATGGATTTGATAATGCAAAAGTAAATCAGGAAATCTTCTAATTGGACTTGTAAAATGAGCATAATAACCTTCTTTTAAAGCGTAGTGACCTTCGTTATAACTACTATATTTTGCCCGTTTCATTGATTTTAAAATCAAATTAGAAATATAAGGATAATCAAGACTGTCTTGATATTTTCTTAAAATATTATTTAAGGTGTCATACAAATTTTGAGTCATAGCGTCTTGTATATCATATTTACCTAATTTTAACTGTTCAAAAAGTTTATCTATTTTATATTCATCAGGGGCTTCATGAATACGATATGGTGTAGCCATAGCTAAATAAGTACTATACTTTGCCATACATACATTAGCTAAAATCATAAATTCTTCAATGATATTCATTGCTTCATTATTTTTTTGCATGTCTATATCGATGATATTTTTATTCTCATCAAAAGTATAAGAAATATCTTTAGAATCAAACAAAATAGCATTTCTTTTTCTTTTTAAAATAAGGGATAATTCATACATCTTTTGTAAAGTCTTAGCAAAAGGTTCATACCCCTCGACCATTTTACCATTAATAATTTGTTCGACGTCACGATAATTCATTTTCTTTTTAGAATTAATAACAGTTGGTAACACTTTATATTCTAAAACTTTGCCTTCTTTATTTAAAATAATAAAGCAAGTAAGGGCCAGTCTATCTTTCCCTTCATTTAAAGAGCAAATACCATTCGATAAAAGATGAGGAAACATTGGTACAACAGAGTTAACCATATAAAGTGATGTACTTCTTTCCGCGGCTTCTTGCCATAAATGGCTACCAGGTTTAACATAGTAATTCACATCCGCAATCGAAACTGTTAGTTCGTAATTACCATTAGAAAGTTCTTTTAAACCTACTGCATCATCCATATCTTTAGTATAAATACCGTCAATAGTAAAAATTTGCTCGTCTCGTAAATCGACACGCCCAACTCTGTCTTCCTCTTCCACCTTAGTTGGCATTTTGTAGGCTTCATCTAGGGCTTCTTTAGAATGATTTAAGAAAAAGCCATGGTTTGACGCGATTATATTAAGAGCAATATCTGGATCATCTTTATGGCCTACAAAATCCACCATATTACCTTCATAATAGGAATCATATTTATCTAAGGTTAACTCTACCAAAATAATTGAGCCAGGGATTAATTTTTTCATGTCACGATGAGATATTCTAACCTTTAAATACGAACTTCCTAAAAAGCGCAACGCTTTTAATTGTTTTACGCCATCTTCTAAAACAACCTCACAATGAATTTGCTTAATTTTTCTTTTAAGAATTCTTTTAACAATTCTATTTTTTTTATCTAAGACAACCACATCACCAAGCATTGCCCCATTTAAATCTTGTTCTTTGATAGGTACAAGAACATTTTTATCATTTTGAAAACATGCAGTATGTCCTTCTTTTTTATGATTCATTTCTTCAATCGTCGTAATAACAAATTTCTTAGGAAATAACTGATAAATTCCTTCATTATAATATATTAGTCCCTGAAGTTGCATTTTTTGCAAAACATTTTCTAAATATAATTTATCATTTTTAGATTTACATCCCAAAAAATTACCTAATTTTTTAAATCTAAATTCATATTTACCTAACAAATTAATAATTCTATTTTCTATATTTTCTTTTAACATATATACCCTCTTTTCAAACAAAAAGGCACTCTTAAAAAGAGAACCTTTTGGACTTATGAAAGATTAATGAATTAACAGTAGAAATGTTTGTCTTTACTTGTCTCATTTTTTTCATATTATCACGTCCATCATAATATATATGATATCACTTTTTCAGAATATTGAAAATAGTTTGCCTTTTATTTTTAATTTTTATTTATCGTAGATATTAAAAAAGCTAGCTACGCGCTAACTTTCAAACACATTAAATTGGTGCTCGCACCCGGACTTGAACCGGGACTTCTTTTGAGGAAAACAGATTTTGAGTCTGTCGTGTCTACCAATTTCACCATGCGAGCAAACATAAGAAAAGTATATCAAACTTTTCATTTTTATACTAGACTTTTTCTCTTTTTTCTTCTAAATTTTCTTTATAAATAGAGGTAAATAGTTCCGTTTCTTTTAAAGATTGTTCTTTTTCTTCTAATTTAGGTAAATCCTCTAAAGATGCCAATCCAAAATAATCTAAGAATTCATGAGTTGTTTTATATAAGTTAGGTCGTCCCGGCATCGTACTTTTTCCAGCTTCTTTTATTAGTCCTTTGGCAAGAAGTTTTCTGATAGTATAATCAGAAGAAAGACCTCTTAGTTCATCAATTTCAATTCTCGTAATAGGTTCATTATAGGCAATAATAGCCAACACTTCTAAGGCTTGAGGACTTAATTCTTTATTTTCTGGCACTGTAAATAATCTTTGATAATAAGCCTTATGTTCTTCCTTGGTGGTTAATTTAAAAGCATTACCTAAAAAACGAATTCGTAAACCTCTATTTTTTTCTTCATAATGATTTTTTAAACTTAAAAGAAGGGCTTTCGCTTCTTCCATATCAATTTCCATAATTTTACAAATTGATTCAAGAGTTATTCCCTCATCTCCTTGAACAAAAAGGATACCTTCTAAAATGCCTTCTTTTTCCATTTTAAATCATCTCCACTTCTATCGAATCAAAATTTGTTGTTTGTTTTAAAATAATCTCTTTTTTCTTTGTCATTTCTAGGATGGCTAAAAATGTTGCGATGACATAATCTTTCGCATAATTGTCAAAGAATTCTTCAAATAACATTTTCTTCCTTATTTTTAAAACATCTCGGATTTTATTCATTTGCTTTTCAACACTAATTTCTTTTTTTGTTATTCTTGTCTCCACCGGTTCTTTGTAATGATGGCGCATTAAAACATTTAAAAGAGCATTTTTTAAATCATCTATTGTAAGTCCATCATTTACAAGTTCCAGTTTTATTTGGTATTCTTGCATATTTTCAGGGCATTTTGTATAAACTTCTTTTCTCTTATCTTCTAAATTTTGCAATTTACTAATAACATTTTTATATTTTTCATATTCAATAATCTTGTTTTTTAAATCTTCCTCACTTGTAATATTAAATTCATCTTCTGTTTCTTCCTCAGGCTGTGTCTTACCAATAAGCATTTTACTTTTTAAATGCAACAAGGAAGAGGCCATTAAAAGAAAATCACTGCCTATATCAATATTTAGATTTTTTAAAGAATTTATATAATTCAAGTAATTTTCAATAATTGAACTCATTTGAATTTCATATATATCTAATTTAGTTTCTTTAACAAAGTGAAGTAATAAATCCATGGGTCCATCAAAGTTTTCTAGGTGAATTTCATAGTTCATTGTTTACCATCCCTATGTCATTGTATCAAAATTTTCAGAAAAGAAAAAGGCATAAATGCCTTAATTACAAGTAAAACCACTTGTTTTTAATTCAAAAGCGACTATTTTGGCCTCAGTATCTAAAGAATAATAATAGTTATCGGTAAAAGTACTTGTATAAGATGCTTCAGGGATAGTTGCTAAATCAATATTCACTTTAAAAGTAAAGCCTGTATTAATAGGAATTAATGTAGCTTTAACCCCGCCTAAAGAATTATAAGACGTTGCATAAGTTTCATAACGTGATAACATTTGTTCATAATCTTTATTAGTAGATGCGTAAGAATAGTTAGTTTCAATGGTTTTTAATTTATTATCTTCATCAGTACTAAAAGTATAAATTACTTTAAGGTCTTTATTTTGACAGGTAAGTGTTGGTATTTCAGAAACTGTTTTTAAAGTAACATTAGGGTAATCTTTGACATCCTTTTCAATAAACGAAATTTTAGTAAAAGAAACCGTATCGACATTTAAAGTAATTGTCTTACTTTTATTAATCGTTATGCCATCAAATTTAATACGTTGTAAAAGAGTTTTATCATCATTAAATAATTCCACAAAATAATTATGCTTTTTAAAATAGTCAACATCACCACCAACATTCGTAATTTTAAAAGTTAAAACATTATTTGAAACAGAAAAATCACTAAGATTAAATTTATTTTCAGTAATTACTAAATTCTTTTCAAAATTGTAAATGGTTTGGTCTTTCGTTATTTCACCTTGAGTATTATTATCAGAAGTGTGATCTGGTTTTTTTGTAGGAGTGTCTATAATTTTATTATTTTGATAATTTTGAGCGAAATCAGCTATATAAGGTAAGGAAATAATACACACAACAAGTAATCCTACCCATAAAATTGCCACTAAAGGACCATTTTCTTTAGTATCTAAATTACCTAAAGACGTTGCTTTTAATGGGGTTTTATCAATAACAATCGGTTCTTTTGTTTTTCTTTTAGCCATAATAATCATCCTATCTACTTACCTATTATATCAAAAAAGCAATTAATAAAAAAGTACTTTAATATTAATGTTACAAACAGATATTTTTTTACAACCACCTATAATTGAGTATCTTGGCTTTATTTCATCACTAAATTTTTTACATTTAATTTGTCTTCTAGCATATATATTTTTTTAATTCATTCACATATTGTTTATATCTATTAAATTGTTTATCATTTTCATTAATTTGTAAAACATACAGTATCTTCCCATATAATTTATTAAGATATTCTTTTTTATCTAATTTAATATTTTTGCTTTTTAAATGAGATTCTAACCCATATTTATTTATATAATAAATTTCTTGACGAATTTTTTGGCGATAAGCCCTACTTACTTGAATTTTTTCATTAACTACTATTCCTGTTACATTTTGACAAGATGATTTATAAATCACGTGTATTTTTTTATCATTTAGTTCTAACCCTAAACGATATAATTCTTTTCTAACAATTTTTATTAATTCAGAAGGATTAAATTCTCCCGAAAATGTCATATCATCTGAGTATCTCGTATAATTTATTTTTCTTAACTCACACCAATTTGCAATCGTTTCATCAAAATTTTTCATAACTAAATTGGAAATATAAGCTGAAGTAGGAGAACCTTGTGGCAAATGATTTTCATATGTGCATAAATAAGTTAAAATCATTCCTACTGATTTAGGAAAATATTCGATAGAAAAGCAACTATTATAAATATTCCAAAAGGAAATATTTTCAAAAAAATCTTTAATGTCTAATTTTAAAATCATTGTTTTATTAATATGTGGTAAAGCATTGTCTTTTAAGGAAATATTTTTATGATAAGCTTTAGCATATTTAGAAATTCTTTTGTTTTCAAGAATATTATTCAAAATACGTGTCTGTATTTGCTTTAAAATATCATTAGGTTGATATATTATTCTATATCCACCCGTTCTTTTTTTTATTTTATATTTTTTATAATTTTTTTCTATATTATTACTAAGAGAATAAAGAGTCTTTATGTATTTCTTTTTATCTTTACAATTAATTAAATTAAGAGATAGTAAAAAATCATTACATTCTTTTGTACCAATGTATTTCCACATCCTCACTACCTCCTAACATGCAGTACTTTTGATATGGTAATATGGAAATGGACTGAAAGCGTAGCCTCGCGGAGCGTCTACACTCCGTGTAGTATAGTCCTTTGGAGTATTACTATTTTTTATCTTTATTAATTTTGTCCCTTAACGACTCGTTAAAGTAGGAAATTCTTTCCAATCACTACTGCACCTTTATCTTATCATATTTTTACTAATTATTCATAATTTTTTCAGATATAATTTCTTTATTCGTGTTTTTTGAATAATCTTTAGATTTATCATATATTTCACACTTTAATATTATCTAACAACCGGCTGGCTTCTCCCATATTGCATATTATTTCTGTATTTATTTTTTTAGTTTAAATGTTTTGATTTTTTCAAGGCACTTGTTTAAAAATACATCATCTGAAGAATTTTGATATTCTTCTTCACTTATTTCTATAGGCACATCTATTTGTAAATATTTTGGTTTAAAAAACTTATCATTTTGTTTATTCAGTTCTTCTTTAGTATATATACCTTTCATAAAGTCATGTTCTTCGTACCAATATACCCTTGCAAAGTGAAAATTAATCTTTGAATTAGGAGTAATACCGTTTCCTGAAACATAACCAAAACAATTAATTGGTGTTCCAATTTCTTCACCCACTATTTTACTACCAATTCTTTTCATATCTAAAACTGCAAATCTACCACTTGAAAATACGTTTCTATCAACAATCGTAAATAATTCTAAATCTTTATTAGCTAAATATTCAATTAAAGGTTTAATGATACTTGAATTTCCACCACCATTACCTTGCAAATCTAGAACAAATTTTCTTATGTTATTTGTCATAATTATATTTTCAATTTTACTAATATCAGGTTCATATTCTTGTTTGCATGAAGGATACTTAAACACAAGTATATCATCAAAAATTTTATAATATTCTATATCTTTTTTAGGATATATCGCCTGTTCATCATATTTTTTATTAATGTCAAACACAACTGTTTCATTATCATCGGTTTCAAATATTATCTTTCCATTATGATTATGAAGGCTTGGAAGACTCAATAAATCATTTTTATTTGACATTGTTTTTTCAATATTAGAAAGCAACCATCCATTAGTTCCATAGTTTGTACAAGTTGCAATTTCAGTTATTACTTGATCTATATCAATACCATTAATACTTTTTATTCGTTTTTTTAACATTTTTTTATTAAAGCACCTATCTATGAATACACTATTATTAATCACTTTGAATCTTATAGGAAACCAAGTGTTATCTTTTTTATAAATCACAGTATGAGAATCAGAAACACCACTCATATACTTAATAATACATTTTAAAAAATAATAAAAATCATTATCATCATTTATTTTGTTATTAATTAAGAATTGATTAATATATTCATATAATTCTTTTTCAGAATGATTTAAATAAAAATTCAAATGAAAGGTTTCTTCCGGATATTTTTCATCATTTTCTATTCCTCTTTTGCAATCAGCATAATATAAAAAATAATTTAAATCTTGTAAATATTTTTCTTTTAATCCAGATATTTTCATTTCATCACATCCTATAGTCATTGTATCACGTATAATACTGAGTAGTAAATTGATAAGTTTTGTTAAGTTAATGCTTTTGATATTTACGTTATAATATTTATATTCAGTTTTATAAAAATGAATATAAATATCTGCGATTGAGTTTAGGCAAATTATATTAAAAGTCTTTGTATCCATTTCTATGACGGCTTAGCTCTTTTCTTTTTATTATCCTATTGAACCATATAAATTTAATCATTCTATTAAGATTTTACTAATTTACTTGACAGAATTAGAAAGCAACAAATCTTATAATGTCACACTAACTCATATTCTCTCGCAATTATTCTATTATCAGAGCAATATTCAATTACATATTTATTATCTTGCTTACAAATGATAATTCCTACTGTATCATTTTCTTCAATAGTTTTTATATTCTTATCTATATAGTTCATATAAGTCATAATTTGACCTGTATGTTCTTTCTTAAGTTCTGTTATCTTTAATTCTACGACTACATAACACCTATATTTAATATTATAAAGTAATAAATCAATATAGTTGTATCTATTACCTAATTTAATTGGATATTCACTTTTTATAAAAGTAAACCCTATTCCTAATTCTTCTAAAAAGTTTTCAATATCTTCTAGGATTAGTTTTTGTAATATTTTTTCTGATAATATATCATATTTATTATCATTCTTGATCTTAATTGGATTCTTTACAAAGTCAACTACATTTTGTTTGTCTTGATTTAGCAATTTATTTTTTGTAAATTCAGGAAGCCTTTCATATTCATTAGATTTTATTTTTTCTCTTAACTGTCTTATTGATAAATTATTTAATTCAACTATTTTAACATAGTATTGAAATTTATTATCATCAAACCAAAGAATTTCACAATAGTGACTCCAACTTAATTTGGCAGACAGTGTCTGCCATTTCTGAGATACTTTATAAAACTGCCTCATATTTCTTAAATTTCTTTGACTATATCCTGAGCCAAACTCTTCAGTTAATTTTATTGAATACTCTTTAATAATACTTTCTCCATATTGATTACCCGCAGCTAGTAATAACTTACCGACATTATAGTAAGTATTTAAATCACTTTTATTAATTGAATAACTTTTAACTTTTCTATTTATTTCATTATTTATTAATTCATTTTTAATTTCATTATAATAATTCATATCTACTCCTTCCTATGGACTACAAGTCTCAATTTTTAATTTATTATTTTTAATCTTAAACATAATACTTCCATCTTGATCCGTTCTATATATTTTTGAATTATCTAAATTATTTAACACTTCTTTATTCGGATGACCATACCTATTATTTTTTCCAACACTTATAATGGCATACTTTGGTTCTATTTCATCTATAAACTCTTTACTGCTACTTGTCTTACTCCCATGATGCCCTACTTTTAAGACATCAATATTTGCTAAGTTATACTTATCTAAAATATCTTTTTCTTTTTCAATTCCCGCATCTCCCATAAACATAAACTTATATCCATTAAATTCTGTATAAATAACATTACTATTATTATTTTCATTATCATATTCTTTTGTTTTCAAAAAATATAATTTATTATCATCAATATTTAATTCGTTAAGGCACGAATAGTATTTAATTTTTTTGTTATCTAATACCTTAATCAATTCTTGTTCTAAATCATTAAACTCCCCACAATTAAGGATTACTTTTTCTACTTTGATATTATCTAACAACCGGCTGGCTTCTCCTATATGATCAAAATCTCCATGTGTCAAAATAAGTGTTGTTATCTTATTAATACCTAAAGAATGCATAAAGGTTATTAAATTATCTGCTAAGGTAGTTTTGTCTCGTTTTTTCCACGATGCTGACGTATAATCTATCTTTCCACCTGTATCTATTAAAACAACTTCTTTTTGATGTGGAAAAACAAGTAAAGTGGCATCTCCTTGGCCAACATCAAGAAAATAAATACGGAAAGAAGAATCACAATATGGACTTATTTTTAAAAGTCCTAATAAGAGTATTAAAAGAAGAAGTGGGAAAATTCGGGCCTTTTTTTGATATAAAAATAAACAAATAACAAAGGCCAAAAGAATATAATACTCTTTTGCTACTTTAGGAAGTAAAATCATACCTATATTCCATGATGCAAAAAGATTATTCATTTTCTCAAAAATTTGAATTAAAAAAGCACATAAAAAATTTAAAGGTGGAAATATAATACTTAGTATACAAACAGGAAAAAGAAGAAAATTAACGAAAGGAATCACTATCAAGTTAAAAAAGAAAGATAGTATATTTACATGATAAAAATAATATCCTAAAATAGGAAGACTTGCTAATAAGGATACAGCACTTGTCTTAATTAAAGATATAAAATAATTCTTAGAGTTTTTTATAAAAGTTAAACAAAAAGAAATATAAAAAGAAAAAAGAAAAGAAACATTTTTTAGTAAATATGGATTTATTATTAAAAAAACCGAGCCAACTAAAATTAAACACCAACGATGTGTTAGACCAATATGATACTTTTGATTTATATATTCTAAATAATAGCAGCTAAGACAACGTAAGATTGAAACAGAGAAATTTGTTAAAAAAGCATAACAAGAAAAAAAGAAAAAAATTAACCCAAAAGTAAATTTATTTTTGGGGAGAATAAATTCTAATACCATGAGTAAAAAACAAATATGCATACCTGAAATAGAAAATAAATGACTAATACCATTTTTATTCAAAGTATCTTTGTCTAAAGAAGTGGTATCACCTAAAATAAAGGCTTCATAATAACTTTTTAAATTTGCTTTTTTTAAATACTTAGTAATTTTGTTTTTTATTTTGTATAAAAATGGTGCTTCTTTTAAAAGTTTAAATTTAGAAATAGTAACGACATAAAATATTTTCTGACTTTCTAAATAATTTTGATAGTTAAAACCATTAGGAAGAGTATTTTTTGAAGGACGCGCAAAAGCACCTGTTAGATAAATCATTTGGCCATCCATTAAAGTATTTTCATAAAATGTTTTTTCTTCTTCATTTTGAAGGTAATAAAATCCCATTACATCTTCTTTACCATGGATTTTTAAAGTAATTAAATCTCCTTCTATTTTAAGGCTTTTAATTTGCCCTATTAACTCCGAAGTATTCTCATTATAAACACTTTTTAAAGGGAAAAAATAATTAATAGTCAATCTTATCCCTAACAAAAGAAAAAGAAAGAGGAAGAAAAATTTAAAGGGCAAGATATGGGACCAATTTTTCATAAACAGACTCACCAATGCCTTTAATATTTTTTAATTCCTCTAAAGATTTAAAAGGACCGCAAGTACTACGATAATCCAAAATAAGTTTTGCTTTAGCCTCGCCAATATTAGGCAAAGTCATTAATTCTTCTAAAGTTGCAGTGTTTAAATGAATTTTATCATCTTTAGTCGTTATTTCACGGTCATTTTCACTAACAGCTTTCTTTTGGATTTTTTCTTCCTTAATTTCCTCTTTTGTAAAAACTGTTATAACCATCTCTTTGGTGAGTTGTTTGCTTAAATTTAAATTGCTGGTATCAGCACTTTCAAGCAAACCGCCAGCCAAAGTAATAACATCATTGACAATCATTTTGTCAGTCACCTTATAAACACCAGGACTTACCACTGCACCTTTAATATCCACCATAAAGTTTGTCTCTATTTCTTGTTCTGGTACTTTTTCTTTAACAACATCCGTAGTAGGACAAGTAAAACTTTCTTCAGCAGTAACATCTTTTAAATAAAAGCCAAAAAGACCTGCTAAAAAAATGATGATAAAAACCAAGGTGCAAAAAAACTTATGCTCACGGCAAAATAATAAAGTTTCGTTCATTTCGAGTTCTCCTTTCTAAGAAGATAAATAAATTACCCTCTACTTATATATACAAAAAAAATCTTTGATTTCCTTTTTTTTATGTGAAATTTGTCAAAAAAATTTTAATAAATGAAAAAATAGCCTAAAAAAGGCTAAATTTTTCCACCATTGCATATTATTTTTAAGAATTAAAGTTTTAATGACTTCACTTTAAATCCCTATTTCTTCTTTAAATATTTTGCTATTAGATGACATTTATTAATTTTTTGTCTAATTTATTTTTTGTTTTCATAAAATACATTAGAAAGGACGTATATATATGTTTCCAAATCCTGTAAGAAGTGGTCTTACCCTTACTAAAGTTATTGGGGGAATGAGTAAAACCTTAAATGTCGTCAATCAGTTACTACCTTTATATAAAGAAGCAAAGCCTATAATTTCAAACGCTCAAAATGCCTTTAAAATTGCTAAAGAATTTATGATTCCTGACAATAATACTGTTTCTGTAAAATCAAAGGGTAAAACATCCCCTTCACCCCAAACAAAAAACGAGACATCTTTGCAAACATCAAATCGTCCCGTTTTCTTTGTATAAATAGTTTAATACTAATTTTAACTTTCTTTTAATTTCTTCATTTTGACTTTGTTTTAAAATAGCACTATAAGTTTCTTTTAAAAAGAGATAATAGTTTTTATGACGAGGATTATATAATCCTAGTAAAAGTTCTTCTTCACTAAGTTTCTGTAAACCCTTTTGATATACCATAATGGCATAATAATGGCCTTTTTCTTCTAGTATTTTTTCTTCTTTTAGCAAATATTTTTGGCTCATCATTGTCTGCCTTAATTTTTCTAAATCATTATTGGCTTGAATAATGATTTTCCTTATTGGTTCTATTTTTTCTTTATTATCTAAAATAGATAAAATGGTGTTAGCACCCATACCGGCTAAGACTAAAGTATCATAATTTTTAGTATCTACTTTATCTAGCCCATCACTTAAAAGAGTTTCAATTGTATTTTCTAAATGATTTTTTTTAATATTTTCTTTAGCTACATTTAAAGCATTTTCATGAATATCTGTTGCTAAAATATGCGTAGCGCCCTTTTTAGCCATGTAAATGGGCACATAAGCATGATCACAACCAATATCAATAAATCTATCTTCTATTGAAAGAAAAGAACAAATGGCTTCTAATCGTTTTTGCTTCATTAGTCAGTCATAAAATCTTTCAATTTTTTAGCTCTAGAAGGATGTCTTAATTTGCGTAAAGCTTTAGCCTCGATTTGTCTTATTCTTTCTCTTGTAACATTAAACTTTTTACCAACTTCTTCTAAAGTATGACTCGTGCCATCAATAAGGCCAAAACGAAGTTCCAATACTTCTTGTTCTCTTTCTTGTAAAGTTTCTAAAACAGCCTTAATTTCTTCTTTTAAGATTTCATTGGTGGCATATTCTTCAGGAGTCATTGTATTAATATCTTTTACAAAATCTCCTAAGTGTGAATCATCTTCTTCACCAATTGGGGTTTCTAGTGATACAGGATCTTGACTAATCTTAATGACATCACGTACTTTTTCAACGGAAATGCCCATTTTTTTGGCTAATTCTTCTTCCGAAGGTTCTCTATTAAGTTCTAGTGTCAATTGTCTTTGAATACGTGCCATCTTATTAATAGTTTCTACCATATGAACTGGGACACGAATAGTTCTTGCTTGATCTGCTAAAGCTCTTGTGATAGCCTGACGAATCCACCAAGTGGCATAGGTTGAAAATTTATATCCTTTGTCATAGTCAAATTTATCAACGGCTTTCATAAGGCCAATATTACCTTCTTGAATAAGATCAAGAAATAAAAGTCCTCGACCAACATATCTTTTCGCAATGGAAACCACTAAACGAAGATTTGATTCTGCTAATTTATTTTTTGCTTCTTCTTCCCCATTTGCCACTCTTTTAGAAAGTTCTAGTTCTTCTTCAGGAGTTAACAAAGAAATACGGCCAATTTCTTTTAAATACATTCTCACAGGATCATTAATATTAATATCTTTGGTAATCTCGGCATCATTTAATATAATAGGCTCTTCTTCAATTTTCACACCATCTTTAGAACCGGTTTCATCTTCTTCACCAATAATAGCAATATCGTTTTCCATTAAGGCATTATATAAATCATCTAAAGAATCATTATCTACTTCAAGCCCTTTTAAAGCAGAAGCAAGTTCTTCATAAGTGACATGTCCTTTTTCTTTTCCTTTTTTGATTAATTCATTTTTTCTTTCATCAAAAGATTTAATTTCATGAACCTTAAGACTAACATTTTTCTTTTTAGCAGGTTCTTTTTCTAATAACTCAATTTTTTCTTCTTTGATTTCTTTTTGAAAAGCCATTACTTCTGCTTTACTTGCCTTACATTCTTTAGCAATTTCTATTACTTCACTTACAAGAAGATATCCTTCTTGTTTTCCTTTTTCTAACAACTCATTTTTTTTCATTTCAAACTTAGTCATTTTCAACACTTCTTTCTTTTTTTAAATTTTCAGCTTCAATTTTACTTTCAATTATTTTTTGGCCAATTAATTCTTTTTGATAAATATCTACCGTCTTTTTTTGTTCTTCTTTTAAATCTTTAATTTTATTTTGCAAATTTGTTTGTTTAACACCGTAGATATAATCTCTTAATTTATTTTCTGTCAATTCTTCATCTTTTATACTGGAAATAAGTCCATATATTTCATCTTTTAAAACAGAATTTTCTATAAAGGATAAAAAATCAGCAAAAATCATTTTCTTTTTATTCATGTAATAGCCAAGTATTTCAGAAGCTATCTCTCTATACAATGTCTCGGTAAAATAGCCTAACTCATCTTCATAAATTTGAATATATTTTTCATCATTCATCATGTAATAAAGAATATTTTTAACACAAGTTAAATATTGTCCTTCTTTTTTCTTTGGTTTAACAGGTTCTTTAGATATTCTTACTTCATCTTTTTGAGGAATATTACTTTGTAAAGTTTCGATAGGAATATGATATTCATGAGAAATTTGATTTAAAATAATCCCTTTGGTAATCTCATCTTCCTCTTTTAAAATTTGCAGAACTTCTTTAATATATGCGGATAATTCACTCGCGTCTTTTAAATTTCGATCTTGTTTTAAATAATTTAATTTAAATTCTAAAAAGGATAAAGGGTGTTCAATATTTTCTTTCATGGCGTCTGCTTTGAAGGCTAAAATATATTCATCCGGATCTTTTTTGCCACTTAACCTGACAACGTAAACTTCGATACCACTTTTAATTAATTCTTCCCCAACAGTGTAAGTGGCGGTAAGACCAGCCTCATCATTATCAAGCATAAGAATGACTTTAGAACGAAGATTTTTTAAAATTCTTACTTGTTCTTCGGTTAGGCTCGTTCCCATTAACGCCAAGGTATTTTTAAAGTCATTAATATACATCCTTATCGCGTCCATGTTGCCTTCCACTAAAATAACTTCTTTTTTAAGTTGAATATATTTTTTAGCCCGATGATAATTAAATAAAATTTGCCCCTTTCGAAACAAAGGTGTTTCTCTACTGTTAAGATACTTAGGGCCATTACTATCTTTGTAAATACGACCAGTAAAGCCCACGACATGACCTTCTAAATCATGAATAGGAAATAAAATACGATTTTTAAAAACATCAGTGTATTCTAAATTCTTTTGATTTAATAAACCTAAAGATAAGGCTTGTTCTAAAGACATCTTTTTTTTCTCTAAAAACTTAGCTAAATTATTATCATTTAATGAAAGGCCAAGATTAAATTCTTTTATATCATTATCACTTAATCCTCTTTGATGTAAATAATTTCTTGCTTCGCTTCCGTTATCAGTTTGAATATTATTTTCAAAAAAGAGATTAGTTAAATCCATGATTTCATAAAGATTCTTGTATTTTTCATTGACATTCGATGTCTTTTCAATATTTAAATTAATACCAACTTTACTGCCAACTTTACTAACTGCCTCAATATAACTTATATTTTCATAATCACTAACAAATTTAAAGACATTCCCACCTGCTCCACAAGAAAAACATTTAAACAGTTGTCTTTCTTTAGAAACACTCATACTTGGCGAATGGTCTTGATGAAAAGGACATACTCCAAAGTAATTCTTTCCTTTTTGAATAAGAGGAATATATTCTTTGATAATATCCACGATATCTGCTTTATTTCTTATTTCATCAATCGTCTCTTGTGATATTTTTGCCATATAACTCCTCCCCTAATAATATATATTACAGGTAAACTCCTCATTTCCTTTTTTTTATGGCAAAAAAAAGGCGTTTTTTGCATTTCTTTACACAAATTTTACACTTTATATTTTATTTTTTGATAAAAAAGGTAAAATAGCATAACTATGCTAAAAACAATAAAAACGCCTTCACTTACCCCTAAAAGATTTAAAATGAAGGAAATAAGCCCAATTAATATGCCATAAAGCATTTTGCCCATCCGTGTTATAGGTGTTATAAAATTGTTCCTTGAAAAATAAATGGCTGCAAAAATTAACGAGCTATTTAAAAGAAAAGTACTTTGCCATAAAGGAGTCTTGACAATAGAATACAAAAGGCCACTTAACAAATAACTGCTAATTATTATAATAGGAAGATCCTTTTTATAGTAAAAATCAGTACTTAAAAATAAATAAAGGAACAAACTCAGAATAATAGAAGTTATCCCAAAAGAGCCTACGGAAATTCCTAATAAAATATCGAGAGTTTGATAAGAATAAGAATACATTTTTTCCATTTCATTTTGAAGTCCTATATTTTGAATAAAGCAAAAGATAATTAAGAGCATTTTAAATAATAAGACATTTTCTAATTTTATATTTTTTAACTTACAAATACATTGCCAAAAATTAAAAACACTTAGAAATAAAAGTCCCCATTTAAAAGAAAGAGCTGGAGGAAACAAAAGAGGAAATAAAAGACTATTATTGATTAAAGAAAGCTTATTTTCTTTTTTCATTAAAAGAGAAATAATGATACCTTCTCCTAAAGAAATAATAGGTAAAATAAAGTTTCTTAAGGAAGATAAAAAGGGCATTTTGTCCATAAAGACATAAGTTAACCCATTTTTATACCAGCCAAAAAGGGTAAATAAAATAAGAAAGACAAACACTCCTTTTTCATAAAAGGCGCTTTTATCTTTATAATGAAGATATGTTTTCATGCCTCTCCCCCCTTTGAAAGATATTTAGAAATATCAATATGACTTGGGCAAATAAAAGTACATAAGCCACATCTATCACAATTTAATGGCTTTATACGGCCCTTTGTTTTGACACATTCATACACATGACATTTTAAAGGACAGACTTCATTACATTTGCCACAGTTAATACACTCTTTTGTTTTTTCTTTTTTCTTTTTCATAAAAAAGACAGCTTTAATATCAGGAGTTAAATAAATATTTTCTAGTTCAGATTTTGTTCCCTTCATAAGACTATTAACAAAAATTTCACAATTATTATCTTGTAAAAGATTAATATTATCCATAATTTCTTTTAAATATGTTCCTACTTTAGTACGACAGACAAATGATTTAGAAAGAGCATCTCCTAATATAGTTACGAAAGTAAAATCTTTTTGCCTGCCTTTGACAATTTCGTAATAAATATCGTAAATTTTATCACTTGAAAGCATCAGACAATTTTCTGTCCATGGTATATATTTTTTAATGTTTTTTTCATCGGCAAGAGGATACTCGTCTTTGACATAAAAAAGTGAAACATTAGGGTAAGTAGAGATATTTTTTTCAAAACTTAATATACTTTTATAATCAGTCTCTTTTAAAAGAAGACAAGATGATTCAATGTTTAAAGCATCACATAATAAATCAATCATAAGTAAGATTTCATTGGCATAGTTTTCATGAAGTTTTTGTTTGTTAAAAATAAATGGTTCATCTTCTATACCATTAATATAAAGCTTTTTTTTATTTTGAAACTTTCTAAAATCATAGTCTTTATAATTTAATATTTGGCCTTTTAAATTAGGAGAAATGATAGTTGTCGTACCATCCACTCCTTTATAATTGGAAAGTTCTTGATAATCATTTTGAATTTGCATAAAAGATACTTCTTTTAAAGTATAGTCTTTTCTTTTGACAATATTTTTAATATAGCCACTGACAGGACTATAGAAATCTTTTTGCAAATAAGTATATAATAGTTCCCCTTTTAAAACCGTTTTACTTTTTATTTTTAAAATGGCTGTTTCATCTATAGGTAAGAAAACTTTACTAGGATTCATCATTTCTTTAATATCATTTTCCATTTTAATATTTATATTTTGCGTTAAAGATAAAATTTTTTTCACACTACCACCAACTATCTATCATTGTAACAAAAATTAAAAAAAGAGTAAATTGGCTTTACCCTAAAAAATTATAAATGTTTTTTAAATTCTTTAAAAATACTATCATTATCAAGTCCTGTTTCATCTAAGGCATCTAATAACTTCTTTTGTTCTCTTGTAATCTTTGTAGGCGTAATAACCCTAACAATAACAAATTCATCGCCCTTACGTAGAGAACCAGGAACTTTTAAACCTTTTCCTTTTAGTTTATATTTTGTTCCACTTTGACAACCTGGTTTAATTTCCATGATGACATTACCATAAATGGTTGGAACTTCTTTTTTACATCCTAAAATAGCTTCGGTAATAGTAATAGGCAGTTCGATAGTTAAATTTTCGGCATCTCTTTCATAGAATGAACTTTCAGCAACATGAATTTCTAAATAAATATCACCGTTTGGACCACCGTTTATACCAGCTTCTCCTTTACCACTTATTCGTAGTTGATGGCCTGTTTCAACACCTTCAGGAATTTTGATTTCAATTTCTTTTTTCTTTTTAACTTGTCCAGTACCTTTACAACTATTACATACTGTTTTGAATGTTTTACCAGTACCTTCACATTTTGGACAAGCACTTCTACTTTGCATCATCCCAAATAGACTTCTTTGTTCAGTTACAACATAGCCATTACCATGACAATAGCTACAAACTTCTTCACCAAAGCCACCTTTGCCATGACATTCGGAGCAAGTATCATTTAAAGTAAGTTCAATGTCTTTTTGAACACCAAAACAAGCTTCTTCAAAAGTTAAATCAACACGAACTAAAGTATCTCTACCTTTACGAGCTCTTTGGCTAGTTCTGCTAGTACTTCCTCCCCCGAAAAAGTCAGAGAAATCAGAAAATCCTCCTCCGCCAAAGCCACCGCCGAAGACTTGTCTTAAAATGTCATTTAAATCGACGTCACTTGCATCAAAGCCAGCACCACCTGAAGACCCATCAAAGGCTGCATGACCAAATTGATCATATTGCCGTCTTTTATTTTCATCGGATAGTACCGCGTATGCTTCACCTATTTCTTTAAATTTTTCCTCATCACCCGTTTGTTTGTTATCGGGATGATATTTTTTAGCTAATTTTCTAAAAGCAGATTTTATTTCATCAGCCGTAGCTGTTTTAGATACACCTAATACTTCATAGTAATCTTTTTTATTCATTATTCTTCACCACTTTCTAGTAATTTTTTTAACTCTTGTACTTTTTCCTCTATAAAATGAAAGACCTTTTCATAAGTTTCTTTTGTAGTTAAATCAATATCGACTTCTTTTAAAATATCTAAGACATTTTTAGATGAACCACTTTTTAAGAAATTTAAGTATTTTGGAACAAAATTATCTTTATCTTCATAAATATCATTCACAATACTAATGGCACTAATAAGACCAGTGGCATATTGATAAACGTAAAAAGGACTATAAAAATGACTTATGCGCATCCATTCATAACGAATATCTGAATCAATAATCACGGAATCTTGAAAATATTCTTTATTTAAATCATAATAAACATCACTAAAACTTTCTTCTGTTAAAGATTCTTTATTTTGACATTTTTTACTCATTATATTTTCAAATTCAGCAAACATTGTTTGTCGAAAAATAGTTGCTTTTACTTTGTCTAAAAATTCACATAAATAATATATTTTTTCTTCTTTTTCTTTCGCGTGATCTAACATATAAAAGGAAAGTAAGGTTTCATTTACCGTAGAAGCAATCTCGGCTAAAAAGATTTCATAACTATAATAAGGATAGCTATTATTTTCTTTGGAATACATAGAATGCACGGCATGGCCAAGTTCATGAGCAAGAGTACTTACGGAAGAAAAAGTGCCATTAAAGTTTAATAGAACATAAGAATCAGTGTCATAACCACCCCATTGATACGCGCCATTGTGTTTTCCTTCATTTGGATAAAAATCAACATCATGATTTAAAAACATACTATTAAAATGTTCGAGATAATCTTTTCCTAATGGTTTTAAGGCTTTATTAACAAGGGCGATAGCTTCTTCTTTAGTGTATTTTTTGTTACTTTCTTTAACAATAGGAACATAAGTATCATATAAATGATATTCTTTTAAGCCAAGTTTTTTAGCTTTTAATTTTTGAAATAAAATATTTAAATGATTATATTCATGAACCATTGCTATTAAATTTTCATAAACTTTTTTGTCAACTTCAATACTATCTAAAGCCATTTCTAAAGCTGTATCATACTTTCTTAATTTTCTTACAAATTCTAATTCTTGATAGTTTCCTTTTAAAAGAGACGCAAAGGTATTTTTATGTTCAGCATAATATTTATGATAGTTTTTAAAAGCTGCTTCTCGTACCTTTTGGGAAGGATGTTCTAATAATTCGCCATAGTTGTAATGACTAAGGAAAACTTTTTTACCTTCAACAGAAATTGGTTCAAAAAAAGCATCCGCGACATCTAAAGAAGTAAAAGCTTCATCAGGTGTGCCAAAAGCACTCATCGCTGCACTTATAATCTCTTCTTCTTTTTCACTTAAAACACGTTTTTTTTGCTTATAAAGACGTTTAAAATATAAGACATATTTATCATCATCTAACAGTTTTAAGACATCTTCTAAATCTTTTTTCATTAATTCTGAAGTTACAAAAGATTCACTTTCTGATAAAACATTTGCTAAGTTTTCTATTTCTAACATTTTATTTTTAGCTTCATTATTTCTCGTATCTTCATCATATAAAAATCTAGTATATAATAATAATTTAGCATAACTACGTTCTTCTTTTTCATTTGTTTTTAAATACTCTTTTAAAGAATCTTTAGAATCTAAAATATGACCACGCATAGAAATTATTTTTTGATTTTCTTTTTTTACGGCAGTTACTAAATCTTGATATTCTTTTTCATCTTTGATTATCTTAGAAATATCCCAGCAATCATTTTTATCTAATTCGCTTCTTTTTCTTAAATCTTCCATAATAAATCCTTTCTAAAATTGGAAAAGAAAGTCCTAGAAACACCTAGAACTTTCTAAGAACATTATTTTTCTTCGTAAGAAGCTTCTTCTACACCGTCATCTGTTTTTTTGCTTTCAGTATTATTAGGTGTTTCTGTTTGAGTTGCTTGATTATTTTTAGCAGCTTCTTCATATGCTTTGGTAGCAAGTTTCATCGCTACTTCATTTAAACTTTCAGTTTTCTTTTTGATATCTTCGACATCATTTTTTTCAATAGCTTCTTTTAATTCTTTAATTTTTCCTTCAGCTTCTTCTTTATCTTTGCTATCTACTTTATCGCCTAAATCTTTGATAGCTTTTTCAGTTTGGAAGATTAAAGCATCAGCGTCATTTTTAGCATCTACTTCTTGTTTACGTTTTTCATCAGCCTCTTTATTAGCTTCAGCGTCTTTCATCATTTTATCAATTTCTTCATCACTTAAGTTAGTACTAGAAGTAATCGTAATAGATTGTTCTTTGTTAGTTCCTAAGTCTTTAGCTGTTACATGAACGATACCATTGGCATCAATATCAAATTTAACTTCGATTTGAGGAACTCCTCTTGGAGCTGGTGGAATATTACCTAATTGGAAATTACCAAGGGTTTTATTGTCACTAGCCATTTTTCTTTCACCTTGTAAAACGTGAATGTCAACAGCAGGTTGATTATCAGCAGCCGTACTAAATACTTGACTCTTACTTGTTGGAATGGTTGTATTTCTTGGAATTAAGACAGTCATAACACCACCTAATGTTTCAAGACCAAGTGATAATGGAGTAACATCTAGTAAAACTAAATCGTCCATTTCACCAGTTAACACACCACCTTGAATAGCAGCACCCATAGCAACTACTTCGTCTGGGTTAACTCCTTTATGTGGTTCACGACCAAGTTCTTTTTTAACTAATTCTTGAATATAAGGAATACGTGTAGAACCACCAACTAAAATAACTTCATCAATATCACTGTTTGACAATTTAGCGTCAGATAAAGCTTTATGAACTGGCTCTAAAGTACTATCAAATAAATCACGGTTTAAATCTTCAAATTTAGCTTTAGATAATTCAATATCCATATGAATAGGTCCTTCTGCATTTTGAGAAATAAATGGTAAATTGATTTGAGTAACACTCATACCAGATAAATCTTTTTTAGCTTTTTCAGCTGCATCTTTAATACGTTGCATAGCCATTGCATCATTTGTTAAATCAACGCCATGTTCTTTTTTCATCGTATCAACTAGATAGTCCATAACACGTTTATCGAAATCATCACCACCTAAATGGTTATTACCAGCAGTAGCTTTTACTTCGAAAACGCCATCACCAATTTCAAGGATAGAAACATCGAATGTTCCACCACCTAAATCGTAAACTAAAATAGTTTGGGTTTTTTCTTGTTTATCTAAACCATACGCTAAAGCGGCAGCTGTTGGTTCATTAATAATACGTTTAACATCTAAGCCTGCAATTTTACCAGCATCTTTAGTAGCTTGTCTTTGGGCATCATTGAAGTAAGCTGGAACAGTAATAACTGCTTCTTTAACAGTTTCACCTAAATAATTTTCAGCATCTTTTTTTAATTTTCCTAAAATCTTAGCTGAAATTTCTTGTGGAGTCCATTCTTTACCATTAGCACTCACTTTTTCACTTGTTCCCATTAATCTTTTAATAGAAGCAATTGTATTTTTAGGGTTTGTTACAGCTTGACGTTTGGCACGATCACCAACTAAAACTTCATCCCCTTTAAAAGCTACAACAGATGGTGTAGTTCTTCCCCCTTCATCATTTGGAATAACAACTGGGCTTCCGCCTTCAATAACAGAAACACAACTGTTAGTTGTTCCTAAATCTATACCTATAATTTTACTCATATTTATCTATCCTTTCTTATTTTATAAATTTCTTTGAACATCTTGTTCCATTTGCTGTCTATATTTATGAACAGCATCTTTTAGTTCTTCATAGGTTGTTTCTTTACCATATTTTTGCTTAAATAATTCTAATAGTTGTGCTTTAGATTTGGCAAATTGTTCCGTTAATAATTGATAATTATCTTTAAAATTACCCATCATAGCCCACATTTGATATAAGCCCATATCTAATTCTATTTTTTCAGTATCCACTAATTTTTCAACTAGAAGACTATCATTTGCAAAAATATTACTATAAAATGTAAAATCCATTATTCTTCACCCCTTTGATTTACTTTAACCATGGCTGGTCTTATAACTTTATCTTTATACATATATCCTTTTTGTAAAACGTCTAAAACAATATTATTTTCAAATTCTTCATCATTATCGACTAAGACAGCATTCATACTTTTCTCATCAAAAGGATTATGTAAGGCTTCCACTTCTCTAACATCAAATGTTTTTAATATTTCAATCATATTAGCATAAATCATTTTGAAGCCGCTTAAGAATTTGCTGATTTCATCTGATAAATTATTGTCATCCATTTTAATGGCATGTTCAAAATTATCTAAAATAGGAAGTAATTTTTCAACAATTTCTTCGCCATCATATTTTAAAAGACGACTTTTTTCTTCATCGAAACGGCGACGCATATTTTGCATCTCAGCTGATAATCTTAATATTTTTTCATCTTTTAATTTAGATTCTTCTCTTAATTTTTCCATTTCTACATGATGTTTACATTCTTTATTTTCTTCATGTTTCTTTTTCTTTGCTGTTTCTTTTTTTTCAATTTTCTTTTCTTCTTTATCCATTAGTATCCTCCTCATTGAGTTCTTTATTTATAAAGGAAAGTAAGCCAACAACACGGTCATACTCCATTCTTTTTGGCCCGATGATGGCAATAGTTCCTTCTTCTCCATCTTTTTTGTAAGTTGTTTTAATAACTGTGACATTAGGATCAAATTCACTATCTTTACCAATATAAATGTTAACGCCTGCTTTATCTTCAGTGGCATCAATCTTTTCGATGAAAGCTCGATCTTCAAATTTATCTAAAATATTTTTGATTTTACCAACATCATTATATTCTGGTTCTTGTAGCAAATAATTTTTGCCACGAACGTGAATGGTTTCATCTTTTTTGGAAGCAATATCATGAAATGTCTGGGAGAAAATAGAGAAAATTGTTTCATATTGTCTTATTTTTTCAGCAATAATTGGTTTGATTTCATACTCTAACCTAGTTGATACATCTTTAATAGGTGTTCCCACTAACATCTTATTGATAATTTCACAAGTTTGTACAACCTCATTCATATCAATCGTACTAGCTAATTGAAATTGTTTATTTTGAACAATTCCTTTATCCGTACAAACAAGGGCAACAATTTTGCCATTAGTAAGAGGAATGATATTTACTTGCTGCAAAGCATTTTCATCACTATTTTTTCCTAAAACAACACTCGTATAACTGGTCATCTCACTAATGATTTCAACACAGGCTTCAATGGTATCTGATAAAGCCAGTCCTTGATTTTTGAAAATCACTTGTAACTTATGAGCATCTGCATCGGTAAGTTCCTTTGGTTTCATCAAATTTTCAACATAATATTTATATCCATCTTCAGAAGGAATTCTTCCCGATGAAATATGATTTTTTTCAAGTAAGCCGATTTCTTCTAAATGAGCCATCTCATTACGAATTGTCGCGGACGAGCATTTGAGTTTTTTACATAAAGATTTACTGCCAACTGGTTTAGCTGTCTTTATATAAGACTCGACAATCTCTTTTAGGAGTCGTTGTTGTCTTTCACTCATTTTTTCACTTCCTTTTAGGGCATTCCTTACAAATGCTATTAACATTATAGCACTTTTTTTAGCACTGTCAATACCACTCTGCTAATTTTATGCTAAATAGCAAAAAAAAGAAGAACTTTTTGAAGTGATACAATAAAAGTAGACAGATAAAAAAAGAACTGTTTACTTTTTTAATTTGTTACAATATATATAGGAGGGATAATATATGAGTAAAAATATAATGAGAACACCAGAAGAAAAAGAAAAACTAGTTTTAGAAATGATTAATAATGGATATGGATTTCATACTATGAGTAAAAAACATGATATTTCTAAGAGTGTATTATCAAAATGGTATTATTCTTATAAAGAAAAAGGTATTGAAGGATTAAAATCAAATACTGGAAAACATAAGAGTTTAAGTACTGGATTGCATTTAAAAAAGCCAAAAAATAAAATAGAAGAACTTGAATTAGAGTTGATGAAGAAAGATATTGAGATTGCTCGATTAAAAAAAGGTTACATGGTGAAAGGAGTTGGTGCCGAAAAGGAATTCGTTACTACATTCGACAAGAATACAAAATAATAGATGAATATAAAGATAAATATGGAGTTAAATTATTATGTGAATATATGTCTATTAGTAGGTCTGGATATTATAAATGGAAATACAGACAGGAGCACCCAACAGAAAAAATGATATCAAGACAATCCGATATAAAATTAATAAAAGAGATACACGAAAAGCATCCATCACATGGATATAGATGGATTAATGCTTATGCAAGATTACATTATGGTATAGTTTGGTCTGATAACCATGTTCATTTATGTTGTAAATATGAAGGTATTAAGTCAAAAGGGAAACATTATCAATGGAAGAAACCTGATGAAGAACATGAAAAATTTAATAATTTAGTATGGAATGGATGGAAATATTTATCAAGACCATTTGAAGTAATAGTTTCAGATATGACTGCATTTTGGGTTGGCGGAACATATTATGAATTAACAATGTATTTTGATGCTTGGAATAAAGAAATAGTTGGATATGGTTTAGTATCTAGAAAAGGAGATACAAGGTCATATTATGATGGATTAAATCAAGTATTAAACCGCATAAAAAAAGAACAAACTGATGATTTGATTATTCTTCACACAGATCAAGGTTCAGTTTATTCGTCTAAAGCTTATAATAAGCTTCTAGAAAATTATAACATATCTCGTTCAATGAGTCGAGCAGGAACACCAACTGATAATCCAGTTAATGAATCATTAAATGGTTGGATTAAAGAAGAATTAATTGTTGATTTTGATTTAAAACATTGCAAAGATGTTCCTAAACTTATTGAAGAATATATTTACTATTATAACAATGAAAGACCAAGTTATTCTTTAAAATATAAAACCCCAATTCAATATAAAATTGAATTAGGGTTTTAAAAGAACGTTCTTTTTATAAAGTGTCTATTTTTACTTGACTACTTCATTTTTAGTTCTTACTTGTACTGCCAAAACCACCAATGCGTTTTCCGGTCGCATCATCATTATCTACCGTTAAATATTTTTGAAAAATACATTGGGCAATTTTCTCACCTTTTTTGATAAGGACTTCTTCATCACGAACGTTGTAAAAAGCAACCATGATATGACCATCATTATCAACATTGCCATAGTAATCTTTATCAATAACCCCTACTGAATTAGCTAAAACAAGACCTTTCTTTTTAGGATTAGAACTTCTATTATAAAGATATAGAACTTCATCATCCATCATATAAGCTTTTATTCCCGTTTTAACAAGGGTTGGCACTTTTTCACCTTTAAAGGGAGGAATCACAGTATCTTCTGCAGCCTCGATATCATATCCTGCTGAGAAAGCTGTACTTCTTTTTGGAAGATGAATATCCTTTTCTTCCCATCCTTTAGCAATTTCAAAACCACGTGTTCTCATTTCATACCTCTTTCTATAATTTTTGAAAAGTCTTATCATTGACAGGAATCAAAACAATACTCTTTTCTTGTAAAGTTCTTGGTACATCAATAATTCTTTGATTAGCACTGCCTCTAAAAGCAAGACCTTTATGAGCTTTGGAAATATCAAAACGTCCATCTACTAATACATCAATATAAGATAATACTTCTTTAGTGAAAGGATATTTGTCATACATGTCATCCATGATTTCTTTATCAAATAAATATCCCGAATAACACCAGATATCCTTATCCTTATATGTTTCTTTAACCTTTTTTAATAAAGGTAATAAGGCCTCTTGGTTAGGAGGATACATTGGTTCTCCTCCTAATAACGTTAAGCCTTTAATATATGATGGTTTTAAAAGTTCAATAATTTCAGCAATTTCTTTATCGGTAAATTTTTTACCATAATTATAATCCCAAGCAATTTCATTAAAGCAGCCTTTACAATGATGAGGGCAACCACTGACAAACAAAGAAACACGAACCCCAAACCCATTTGCAATATCATAATTTTTTATTTCTGCATAATGCATAAGAAACCTCTATAAATGAGTGACACGAGCTTTAATTTCTTTCGTTTTACCAACATTCCAGAAATTTTCGCCTAAGTATCCACATGTTCTTCTGGCAACATTCATTTTACTTTTATCTTTATTATGACAGTTTGGGCATTCCCAGTCTAAATCATCATTTATCATAATTTCTCCTGTATAACCACAAACATGGCAATAATCTGATTTAGTATTAAATTCAGCATATTGAATATTGTCATATATAAATTTAACAACTTCTTCCATTGCTTCTAAGTTGTGTTCCATATTGGGAACTTCTACATAAGAAATGCATCCTCCAGAACTGATTGGTTGGAATTGACTTTCAAATTTAAACTTAGAGAAAGCATCAATATGTTGTCTTACATCCACATGATAACTATTGGTGTAATATCCTTTATCGGTAACATCTTTAATCGTTCCAAAACGTTCTTTATCAATTCTAGCAAAACGATAACATAAACTTTCAGCCGGAGTACCATATAAAGCAAATCCTAAACCAGAAGCTGCTTTCCATTCATCTACTTTAGCTCTTAAGTGGCGAATCAATTTTAAAGCAAATTCTTCACCTTCTTTTGTAGTATGAGGAACTCCTCTCATTAGCATTGTTGTTTCATAAATACCAATATAGCCTAAAGAAAGGGTTGAATAACAAGTATTTAAATATTTATCAATTTTTTCACCTTTTTTTAATCTAGCAATGGCACCATATTGCCAGTGAATTGGGGAAATATCACTCGTTGTACCAAGTAAGGCTTCATGACGACACATTAAGGCTTCCCGACATAATTCTAGTCTTTCATCTAGTAAACTCCAGAATTTTTCCTCGTCTTTTTCAGCCACAATAGCCACTTGTGGTAAGTTAATAGAGACAACACCTTGGTTGAAACGTCCTTCAAATTTGTAATTACCATTTTCATCTTTAAATGGCGATAAGAAACTACGGCATCCCATAGGGCTGAAGACATTACCTTCATAATTTTTACGCATTTCTTTAGCACTAATATAATCAGGATACATTCTCTTTGCCGAACATTTAACTGCTAAATGAGTTAAATAATCGTATTTACCACCTTTTAAGCAATTGTTTTCATCAAGAACATACACTAGTTTAGGGAATGCTGGTGTAACATATACACCTTTTTCATTTTTAATACCTTCTAATCTTTGTTTTAAAATTTCTTCAAAAATCATCGCGTTTTCTTCAATGTATTCATCACCATCTTTTAAATACATGAAAAGTGTGACAAAAGGTGATTGACCATTTGTTGTCATAAGAGTATTAATTTGATATTGAATAGTTTGAACACCAGCTTTAATTTCTGTTTTTAAACGGTCCATAACAATTTCATCAATATCTTTTTTTGTAAGTTTTTTCTTAATGTCTGGTTCAATTTGATCATAAAATTTTTCTTTTGTTTTACGAACATATTTACCAAGATGAGAAATATCAACAGATTGTCCACCATATTGGTTAGAAGCCACCGCAGCTATAATTTGTGTCATAACCGTACAAGCCACTTGGAAGCTTTTTGGAGACTCTATCATTTTACCATTCATAACCGTGCCATTATCTAACATATCTTCAATATTGATAAGACAGCAATTAAAAATAGGTTGAACAAAATAATCCGCATCATGAAAATGTAAAATACCTTCTTCATGAGCTTTACTTATTTTTTCAGGAAGTAAAATTCTTCTGGTTAAGTCTCTTGATACTTCACCGGCAATATAATCTCTTTGGGTACTAGCTAAAGATGTACTTTTATTTGAATTTTCTTCTGCTAATTCTTTATTAGAGTTTTTAATAAGACTTAAAATAGATTCATCTGTTGTATTTGATTTTCTTACTAAAGCTCTCGTATAACGATAAGTAATATATTCTTTAGCAAGGGCAAATTTACGAAGACTCATTAATTTTTCTTCAATGATATCTTGAATATCCTCTACTAAAATTCTTTTTTTATTTAATTTTTGAATATATTTAATAATATTTTCTATTTGGGTATCGCTAGCCCCTTCTTCTTCAGAAACTTGGGCATTGGCTTTACCAATAGCTATTCTTATTTTTTCAGGGTCAAAGTCTACACTTTTTCCATCTCTTTTAATAACTTTCATTTTTTCCACTCCTTTAACCTAACATAAAAATCATATAGCGCATTTCTTTTATTGTCTGTTGCAATTGCAACATTTTTACATTATAATTTTTTTATTAGAAATGAGGCTTTAAAATGGCTTTAAAATATGATATCTTTGCCAATTTTAATGAAAAAGAAAAGCGTAAAGTTTTGTCAATACTTGGGGCAAAGGAACTTTTTTATAAAAAAGGACAAACGATAACTTATGCTTTAAAAAACCGCTTTTTGATTGGAATAATCGTCTCTGGAGAAGCCAAGATGATTCGTTATGATTACACTGGAGAAAGAACCATTGTTGAAGAAATGGTAACAGGTGATATTTTTTCAGATATGTTTGTTTCTAATCACGCTAGTGAGTTAGCAGTAATAGCCACTAAAGATGCTAATGTCATTTTTATTTCTTATGATATACTCATTAAAAAATGTGAAACAAGCCAATATGCTTTAATGATTTTAGATAATCTTTTTGATGTAATGAGTAAAAAAATTATTAAAAGAAATGAAAGAATTGAACTTTTAACAGCCCGCAGTATTAGAAATAAACTCCTTGCTTATTTTGAACTTGAAGCCAAAAAAAATAATTCAAAATCATTTAATTTGAATTATTCTTACACAGATTTAGCAGATTATCTAGCCATAGATCGCAGTGCTATGATGCGTGAATTAAAGAACTTAAAAGAAGACCGTCTTATTAAAGACGTCAACAAGAAAATTACACTTTTATTTTAATTTAGCACCACAGTTAGAGCAAAAATTGCTACCATTTGTTTTTGTTCCACAATTTGGGCAGAAATTTAAGGCAACACCTTCAGCTACAGCTACTGTGTTATTATTTGTATTAACATTTTGATTAACAGAGTTTAATAATCCTGCGCCGGCTTGGGAAGCCATATTCATACCTGCAAAGCCCATCATCGCCCCATTTTCATTAGAAGAAGCATTTTTTAAAGCTTCTGCAGAGGCATTAGCCATTAAACCAGATTGCATTTTAGCATCAGAGAAAATAGTCGCATCATCAATTTTATTAATTCTTTGCATGCTACTTTCAGTGATATTAATATCTCCCATCGCCACATCAGTAATTAAAATACCATATTTATCTTTCCATGATGAACTTAAACATTCATTCATTTCATTAGAGATATCACTACCATAAAGGCCCATATCACCAAAAGAAACCTTTTTCTCCCGCATAACTACGGAAATAGCTCTCGTAATTTGTTCAACAAATTCACTTTTTAATTGACTTCCCATTAATTCTTCAAAAGTCACTTCATCTTTTTGATTACTTCCTAAAAGGGTTCCTACTAATAAAATAGGGTCTTCAATTTTATAAGCATATTCGCCAAAGAAAGTGACCTCTAGCATGCCATATTTTTCATCAGTAATTTTCTTAGGTTGAGGAGATCCAAATTTATTTCCCGTTACAGTTAATAAATTAACATAGTATACACGTTGATCTCTAGCAGGTTGTCCTCCATAAGTAAATCTTTGACCTATCGTTTTAAATGTGTTTATAATTCCTTTGCCAAGGCCACCTGTAAAAATACTTGGTTCACTTCCGTTATCATAAGTATATTCCCCTGGTTCAGCACAAAACTCAACAACCTTGCCATTATCCACAACCATCATTGCATAAGATGATGGCACAACTATTTTACTACCATTAGAAATAACACCTTCACTTGGATTTCTATTACCATCACCATGGCGAACTTCACCACGAACCATCACAACATTTTTTTCGGTATTTGGACATACCACGTATTCTTTAAACTGGTCGCCTAAAGCACTTCCTACACTGCTTGTTAAAGCCTTAATTAATCCCATTTTTTCCTCCTAATATCTTTCTATTTTTGTTAATATCCAGTCATAATCTTCTTCATTGTATAATGAATTACAATATAAACAAGTACCACTTTCATTAACACTTATGGGTGCCCCACAAGAAGGACACCGCCGAATCGTCTTTTGTTCCAAAGTGTTTTTCTTTTTCATAAATGTTAATAAATAATTAACAAGTATTCTTCTTGTATCGTCTCCAGAAACTTTAAGACCACTCTCTAAATCTATTATATAGTCCATATACCTAGATTGCAAGAGAACTTTTATTTGATAAGTATCTGCCCCCTCTTCGATACTTATAATTTTACTATCCTTGACATTTAATTCATCATACATTTGTCTTTTATTTTGACTTTTCATTTTTATAATTTTTTCTTCTGCTAGGCTTCTTACCGAAGGGTCTAAGAAATGAGCGACATCTTTCATATCTTGTCTCATAATACTTGTCAAAAGTTTAACAAAAATATTAGCCACCTTTGTTAAAAACATGCTTTCATCAAAATTTTTATCTTTTTGACGAAGTTCTTCAATAGACATATTTTTCTCTCCTATCTATTTATATTTGTTTTTTTACTTAAAACAAACTCATCACTTTCTTTTATAATCGTAGAACCACAGTATTCACAAACACCACTTGCATTATGTTCAAACGGTGCTCCACAACTTGGACAATTTTTAAGAGATTTCGCGTCACTTTTTTTAATAACAAAAGTCATTAAATAATGGTTTGTCATCAAACGCTCTTTAGTGCCTCTAATAACTTCATTTGTTTTCATATTAATAACATAATCATGGAAACGAATTTCAGCATAAACAATTAAAGAAACAACGTTGTTTTCACTGGTGATATTAGTAATTTTCATATCAAGATTTTGATAATCACTCATAATATTTTGACCATTTTTAAGTTTTAGTGTTTCTAATTGGGAAACATAAGTATTATAAAGTTCATCCGTACAATACTCTCTTAAAGCATCATAATCAAAATTCATCCAAGCCTCTTGAATATTTACAAAACGAGCAAAGACATCTTTTTTCACTTGTTCTATAGTCTTATCAGGTAAATATTTTTGTAACTCTTCCAAAGATATATCATTATAACGATAACTTCTCGTTGCTTTACTAGTTTCTTTACTACCATAAGCAATAATGAAAATAGCAAATATAAAAATAGCTAACACAATAAAAAGAACATCGCCTGCATCTGCTTCTCCACTATATGAGGAAGAATAATCAGAACTACTCCCCCAAGAACTATCACTACTCCCCCAAGAACTATCACTGCTACTCCAAGATGACCCGCCACTGTCATAAGAAGAATCCCAGCCCGAATCTGCTTTAACATTTAATGTCGTTAAAACAGCAAAAACACACAATAAAATACATATTAATGATTTGAATTTCTTTTTCATACTCTACTCCTTATATATCTATTTTAGCAAAGTGTACTAGAAAAAACCACTTTTATTAATTGATTTACATTAGTTTTCTTAACACTTTTATTTTATCTATTAATAGTTGTTTTCTTACTTAAAACTAATGCATCACTTTCTTTTATAATCGTAGAACCACAGTATTCGCAAATGCCACTTGTATTGTGATTAAATGGTGCTCCACAACTTGGACAATTATTAAGAGATTTCGCGTTACCTTTCTTAATAACAAAGGTCATTAAATAATGATTAGTTAGCAAACTATCTTTAGACCCTCTTGTAACTTTGTCATTTTTTGTATTAATAACATAGTCATAGAAACGAATTTTAGCATAAACCGTTAAAGAAACCACGTTATTTTCACTAGTAATGTTAGTAATTTTCATATCAAGGTTTTGATAATCATACATAATATTCTGTCTATTTTTAAGTTTTAACGTTTCTAATTGGGAAACATAAGTGTTATAAAGTTCATCCGTACAAGTTTCTTTTAAAATGCCATAATCAAAATTCATCCACGCATCTTGAATATTTACAAAGCAGTCAAAAATATCTTCTTTTAATTGTTCAAAAGTTTTATCAGGTAAATATTTTTGTAAATCTTCTAAAGATATATCATCATAATGATAATTAGTAGTTGTGCTATTTTCAGAATCTTTTCCAATCAAAATAACAACAATAACAATTCCAATAATAAAGGTAACATACCACAATTCACTAGCACGTCCACCTCTAGAAGAAGAATGAGAACTACTGCTATAGGAAGAACCACCACTGTCATAAGAAGAATCCCAGCCCGAATCTGCTTTAACATTTAATGTTGTTAAAAGGACAAAAACACCCAATAAAATACATATTAATGATTTAAATTTCTTTTTCATACTCTATTCCTTTATCTATTTATATTTGTTTTCTTACTTAAAACTAATGTATCTGCTTCTTTTATAATGGTAGAACCACAGTATTCGCAGGTTCCACTGGCATTATGATTAAATGGTGCTCCACAACTTGGACAATTATTAAGAGATTTCGTATTGCTTTTCTTAATAACAAAGGTCATTAAATAATGATTGAACATTAGACGTTCTTTAGATCCTCTTATCACTTTTTTGGTCTTGGTATTGATGACATAATCATAAAGACAAATTTTGGCATAAACAATTAAAGAAACCACGTTGTTTTCACTCGTGATATTAACAATTTTCATATCAAGATTTTGATAATCACTCATAATATTTTGCCCATTTTTAAGTTTTAACGTTTCTAATTGGGAAACATAGGTGTTATAAAGTTCGTCCGTACAATACTCTCTTAAAGCATCATAATCAAAATTCATCCAAGCCTCTTGAATATTTACAAAACAGGCAAAAGCATCTTCTTTTACTTGTTCTATAGTTTTGTCTGGTAAGCATCTTTGTAAATCTTCTAAAGTAATGTCTTTATAACCTCTATAATGATCTGTCACATTATTTCTAAAGTCTTTATCACCAAAAGCAATTCTAATCACAAATAAAATAATACAAATAAAAATCAATTGCATAAAGCCTTTTGTATTGCTGCTAAAGTGATGAAACGACGAAGAAACAAAACGACTGTCCCATAGTGAACCATCACTATTATAAGAAGAATTCAAAACAGAAGGTGCCTTAACAATTAAAGTTGCCAAAATAGTAAAAGCACACAATAAAACACATATTAATTTCTTTTTCATACTCTACTTCCTTATATATATTTTAGCAAAGTAGAATTTAAAAAGCCACTTTTATTATTTGTTTTTATTAAATAATCGTCAATTTAGACTTTATTTTTTTTCTAAATATGGTATAATTCTAAGTACTGGTAGCAAATGTCTCCATAGCTCAGTTGGTAGAGCAACTGACTCTTAATCAGTGGGTCCACGGTTCGAGCCCGTGTGGGGACACCATTATGTGTTTTTTAAAAGCCTTTAAAGAGGCTTTTTAAATTATTACCCTGTCGCCAAGTGGTAAGGCAATGGGCTCTGACCCCATCATTTCGCCGGTTCGAATCCAGCCAGGGTAGCCAATAAAAAAAATAAGTCTTGCGAAAATGCAAGGCTTTTTCTAGTACCTATCTTTAGGTAAATTATCTAAAATTTGAACATATGACTGATAACGACTTGGTAAAATTTCACCATTTTCTAAAGCTTTTTTAACACCACAATTTCGTTCCTTTAGATGAAAACAATCTTTGAACTCACAAGGATATTTTTGAAATTCTAGAAAAGCGTTTTTAACTTCTTCTTTAGAAGATGTTAAAATATCTAAGGCTGAAAAACCAGGAGTATCGCAAAAAGAAATGTTACCAATATTAAAAATCTCTGTATGTCTTGTTGTGTGTTTTCCTCGGTTTAGAGCCTCGGATATCTCTCCGGTTTTAAGGCTTAAATTCTTATCTAATCTATTTAACAAAGTACTTTTACCAGCCCCGGTTTGTCCGGTTAAAACAACTAAAGAATTGGCTAAATAATTTTTTAAAGTTTCTAAATCATTATTATTAAAACAAGGAATACCAATACTTTCATAGTATTTTTTTACATTTGCATATAAAGTAACATCTTCTAATAAATCTAATTTTGTAAAGCAAATAACTGGTTTAATATTAGCTAAAATAATGGAAGTAATTTCTTTATCTAACAAAAGAAAATTAAAATCTGGTTGTTTCATAGAAGTTACAATAAGACCATAATTGACATTGCAAACACTTGGTCTTGAAAGTTCATTTAAACGAGGTAATAGTTCTAAAATGTAGTTGTTTTCTTCATCAATTTCACAATAGTCTCCCACCAAAGGAGTCTTTTTTTGGGCTCTGAATTTTCCTCTTGGGATGCATTCATAAGAACCATTACTTGTATTCACAAGATAATGGTTACTTATGTTTTTGATGATTTGTCCTTTTAACATGTTGCTCCTTCTGTACCACAAACACGTCCTTCACTATCGGTTTGTTCACCATCATCTTTTGGCTTTGTAGTAGAAGAACCCTTTTTGGTAACTGTGATAGTTATACTTGTATTTTCAACAATACGACTACCTTTTTCTCTACTTTGACCAATAACAATGCCGGCATCCCGAGAGTTATCTTCTTTTTCAATTTTATTAACAGTTACATTATATTTTTTCAAATAATCTACAACATCATTATAAGTATAACTACCCGTTGTAAAATCAGGATATTTATCTACGTTTGGAATATAAAGGGTAACATAGTCTCCCTTACTTACCTTTTCTCCAGCAGCTGGAGTTTGAGAAAGAATAGTGTTTTCTTCGGCTTTTTCATCAGTTGTACTTTTCTTCTCCACTAAAACTTGAATATCTAATGCTTCTAATTTACCTTTAATTTCTAAATAGTTTTTACCAGTGTAATCTTCTAAAGTGATTTTAGAGTCTCCTTCACTTACCCATAAAGTAACTTCAGTGCCTTTTGTTCTTTTAGTATTGGCAAGAGGAGATGTTTTAACGACATTCCCATAAGGAATAGTATCAGAACTTGTCTTTTGCTGATCACTTGCTACTTTAAAACCAGCGTCTTGTAAAGTTTTTAGGGCATCTTCTACCGTATAGCCAGATACATCTGGAATAGTAATTTCTTTATTCGTTGTTAAAGCTGGAATTAAAATAACAATAGTGGTAATGGCTACAATTAAAAAAGTAAAAATAGAAGTCAAAACAATTAATAATTTATTTTGTTTTTTTAAATCATTTTTGGTTATTTGTTTTGCCAAAATTTCACCCTCATCATCTACTGTTTTTTCAATTTTTATATTTTTGGATTTTACCGGTTCATCATTAGAAATTTTCTTACTTTCTTTTTTCTTATCGTCTGTAAATTCTGGATAAGGTAAAGTTATCTTAGGTTCATGTAATCTTTCCTCATCTAAACAAGTTAATAAATCCATGTGCATTTCTCTAGCGTCAGCATAACGATTTTTAGGATTTTTAGCGGTTGCTTTAATGATGATGTTTTCAACACTTGTTGGAATGTTTGGTAAAATTTCTCGAATACTTGGTAAAGGTTCTTTTAAATGTTTTAATGCAATTTCAACGGCATTATCACCGCGGTAAGGAAGAGTTCCTGTTAGAAGTTCATACATAACAATTCCCATCGAATAAATATCACTTTGTAAAATAGCGCCTTTACCATTGGCTTGTTCAGGAGGAATATAATGAACACTACCCATTACAGAATTTGTTTGAGTAAGCTGCGTACTATTCATCGCCATGGCAATACCAAAGTCCATGATTTTAACCATACCATTTTCTAAAATCATAATATTTTGAGGTTTAATATCACGGTGAATAATATAAGAATCATGAGCCACACTCATGCCATCAGTAATTTGCAGCATAATATCTATGACTTCACTTAAAGTAAGTTTTCCTCTTTTTTTAATTAAGTCCTTTAAATTTTTTCCTTCCACATATTCCATTACAATGTAGTATTGACCAGCATCTTCTCCTACATCATAAACTTCGACGATATTAGGATGCGATAGGCTACTTGCTGAAAGTGCCTCACGTTGAAATCTTCTGACAAATTTCTCATCATTAGCAAGATCTCCTCTTAATACTTTAACAGCAACATTACGGTCTAAAATTGTATCATAAGCAAGATAAACATTTGCCATACCTCCTTCACCAATTGCTTTGATGATTTGGTAACGGTCACTGATTTTTTGCCCTTTCATTATCATTTTAACACCCACTTTATATTTCTAAATAGGCAACCGAGATATTATCAATTCCACCTCGGGCATTACTTTTCTTTATTAATTTTTTCACTTTATCTTCCACCGATAATTCTTCGTCCAATACCTTTTCAATTTGCTCGACAGTTAACATGTTGGTAAGACCATCACTACAAAGGAAAATACCATCAACATCGGTTTCTACTTCAAAAATATCCATGTCAATATTTTCTCCAACACCTAAAGCTTTCATTAAAATATTTTTCTTTGGATGTGTTTTTGCTTCTTCTTCGGTAATATCTCCTGCTTCTACTAATAAGTTAACTAAAGTATGATCTTTAGTGACTTTATGTAAACGATTATTTTTTAAAACAAAACCAGAAGAATCACCAATATTACCAAAAATCAAAAAGTTATTGGTTCGTAAAGCTAAAACTATTGTTGTGCCTAAACCAGTTGAATCAAAGTGAGTTTTAGCATAATCTAAAATTTCTTCATTAATCTCACTAATATTGTCATTTAGCCAATTTACCGCATCTAATTTTGAACCCACACTACTGAGTTTTTGAAATCTTTTGCCAAAATGGGTAACAGCCAAAGAAGAAGCTACTTCCCCAGCGCGGTGTCCGCCCATGCCATCACAAACAAGCATTAAAGTTTCCCCACTGCCATTTTGAATAATTAAAACGCTATCTTCATTATGACTTCTGACTTTTCCCACATCTGTTAAATAATATGATTTCATAATTCACCTCGTTATCATACTAAGCATATCAAATATTTTTAAAGACGTCTATAAAATTACTTGCAAGTCTTTTTATTTCTAAAAATTATTTGACATGAAATTGACAACTTTTTTATTCCTTTTCTAACCAAATGGTGGTTGGACCAACATTCGTAAAACTTATTTTCATATCTGCCCCAAAAACACCCGTTTCAACGTGAACTTGTTTAGACAGTTCTTCTTTAAATTTATCATATAGTTTAATAGCTTCTTCCCCGTTTAAGGCTTTTATATAACTTGGGCGATTGCCATTTTTAGTCTCGGCATAAAGTGTAAATTGACTGACAAGTAAAATTGTTCCGTTGACATCTAAGATGCTTTTATTCATAACTCCATTGTCATCAGGAAAAATACGTAAGTTTAAGACTTTTCTGGTCATATAAGAAATATGTTCTTCGGTATCATTTTTTGTAAAACCAACCAAGACCATCAAGCCTTTTTGACAAGTACCTGTCAATTTACCATTGGCTGTAACACTGGCATTTTCACATCTTTGGACTAAAACTCTCACTTACGTATCACCTCTTTTACAAAGCGGAAAGTCATTAAACTATTCATGAATCCTTCTAATGCTTCTTTACCACTTGTCTTAACAGTAAGCTCATAAAGTGTTTCATTTAAATTATTTTTGGTTTTCACAGCATCAACATAAACATTTTTACTTGTTGCTTTACCAATAATATCTAACAAATAATTTTTACCTGTTTCGCAAGTCACTAAGACCTTGGCAAAATAAGAAGATTCTTTTAAGTTGTTCCAACTAACATCAATAAGTCGTTCGGGTTCATTTTTTACATTTTGACAATTTTTTCTATGAATAGTTACACCTTCGCCTTTGGTGATAAAGCCAACAATTTCATCGCCAAAAATAGGGTGACAACATTTAGCAAGATTGGTCATAATGCCATCTTCACCGTTTACTAAAACCATACCCCGTTCTTTTTTATGATTTAAATTTTTACTATCATTATTTAAGACTTTTTCAATTAAAACATCTCTAACATCCTTTTTCTCTTCAGTTGCTAAAGAGATAATATAGCTTGCTGTGAAACGTAAAGAGCCAATGGAAAAATAAATATCCTCGACATTTTCTAATTTTAAATCAGCACATATCTTTTTAACATTCTCATTAGATAAAACTGTATCAAAAGAAAGATGTCTTTTTCTAAGTTCATTATTTAAAATTGTTTTACCTTTTTCGGTATAAATATCTTTTTCTTGCTTACTAAAATAAGCTTTTATCTTATTACGAGCATGGCTTGTTTTAACAAAATTTAGCCATTCTTTATTAGGAACACCAGTGGAACTTGTTTTAATTTTAACAATATCATTAGTCTGAAGTTCATAATTTAAAGGTACAATCGCATCATTTACAATGGCGCCGACTGTTTTATCACCAACACCAGTATGAATACGATAAGCAAAATCAAGGGGTGTCGAACCTTTAGGTAGTTCTAAAACGTCTCCTTTTGGTGTAAAAACATAAATACTATCATTTAATAAATCACTTTTGATTTCACTGGCAAACTGAGCATCTGATAAGTTTTCACTAGATTCAATTAAATTTCTAAAAATTTCCAGTTTTTGTTCCATAATGCTTTTAACATAGTGTTTTTCTTTGTAGGCAAAGTGAGATGCGACTCCTTTTTCGGCAAATTCATCCATTTCTTCAGTTCTAATTTGCACTTCATAACGGTGACCATCACTACCAAAAACACCCGTATGTAAACTTTGATACATATTTGCTTTAGGCATAGCAATATAGTCTTTAAAACGTCCTGGAATGGGTCTATATTTAGCGTGAATAAGACCAACTGTTAAATAACATTCACTTACCTTTTCAACAATTACCCTTAAAGCTAAAATATCATAGATTTTTTCCCATGTTTTACCATTATTTAATTTGTTATAAATACTATAAACACTTTTTACACGACTTTTGATATGAAAAGGAATATTTTGCTCAGTTAACATTTCACTAATTGAATCTTCCATATCCTTTAGGCTTTCTTTTAGTTCTTCTTGAGTAGCATTTAAGCGTTCTAATATATCACGATACACATCTGGTTTACTATATTTTAAACATAAATCTTCCATTTCCCCTTTGATTTTATACATACCAAGACGATGGGCAATAGGAATTAAAACTGTCATTGTTTCATTAACTTTTCTTTTACGATCTTCTTCGCTTAGAGCATCTGCCGTTCTTAAATTATGAAGACGATCTGCGAGTTTTAAAAATAAAACTCTAATATCTTCACTCATTCCTACTAAAACTTTACGTAAGTTCATTGCTGAATATTCTGAATCATCTTGAAGTTCTAAACGATTAATTTTAGAAATAGTCCAAACTATATTAGCCACATCCGAGCCAAAAAGGCTTTCAATTTCTTCTTTGGTAGCACCCGCATGATTCATAGTTTCATGAATTAAAGAAGCCATGATAGTTTCCGCATCAACACACATATCCAAAAGAATTTCCATAACACCAAGGGGATGTGTCATATAAGGAAGCCCATTTAATCTCATTTTACCAGCGTGTTTTTGTAAGCCAAATTGATAAGCTTCTGTTATTTTACTAATTTCTTCAGAATTATAATATTCTTCACATTTTGTTAATAGTTTATTAAAAATTTCATCTGTTTGCATTGTAAACCTCGTTTCTATATTTTTTTCAATTTATATATAAGTTTTTTAAATATTTTCTTTCTTATCCTTTTCTTCTAATAAAATTTCACAATGAATCGTTGCATCTAATTTTTTTCTAAAAATTAAAGCATCTTTAATAGAACCAGCAACATAGCCATAATGAATAGGAATGGCTAGTTTTGGCGCGATATAATTGGCCAAATTGGCTGCTTCTAAACAATCCATTGTATAAGTTCCTCCGACAGGAATAAAAAGAACATCGCACACTACTTCTTTGGCTTCTTTTGTGACATCAGTATCTCCCATAATATAATAAATAACATTGTCTAAATTAACAACATAACCAACCCAGCCACTGGCTTTAGGATGATTTTTTTTATGTAAATTATATGCTGGAATGGTTTTAAATTCTATATTTTTTAAACTGTAAGTTTTATTTGGTTTAACTACCATAATATATTCTTCATCAAAACCAACACTTAATAATTCTTCAACAATATCTTTAGTTGTAATAATAACAGTACCTTCTTTTTTTAACTCTAAAATTGAAAGTAGAGAAAAATGATCAAAATGAGGATGAGTTATAAAAATGTAGTCAGCATCATGTCTTGTTTTTACTTCTAAAGGGTCAAAATAAAGAACTTTACTTCCCTCTAGACGGATACTGCTTTGTTTATTAACACTAATGGGTTGCATATATTTCTCCTTTATATTGATAAATAGTTAAACTATCTGTGTTTAAAATGTCATCTACCATAATACCTAAGGTAAGAGCCTTTTGACCTTTCCAAATATGTTTACATAAATAATGCCAAATATCATCTTCCGTTATATATAAATATTTTTCACGAATCATTTCATTTTTTTTCGTTCTCAATGCGGGAAGTAATTTTTGATAAAGCTCCTCTAAACTTGTAAAATTTTCTTCTTTCATGCCATCACCTATTCTTAAATACTTTCCATTTGCATAATAATATTATAAAGCAAATAAAGAGAATAGGAAAGTGATTATTTGAAAAAAGACACCTTTAAAACATCCATTCTTATCTTATTATTAGGGGGCATCATTACCAAAATATTAGGCTTTGTTATTCGTATTTTAAGCACTCGTATTTTGACTTTGGAAGGGATTAGTTATTTAACTCTTGTCATGCCTACCTATTCTCTTTTTATCACCCTTTGTTCTTTTGCCTTACCAATTAGTATTTCTAAAATGGTTAGTGAAAAAAAAATTCGCAGTAAAAAAATATTTTTTTCAACATGCTTTTTTATTTTCTTTTTAGAAATAGTTTTAATTGGAGGTATTTTTCTTTTAGCCCCCTTTATTGCCAATACTCTTTTACATCAGCCTAAAGTTTATCCACTTATCTTAGCAATGACATTTACTTTACCTTTTATTTCCATCACTTCTTTTTTTAAAGGATATTTTTTGGGCAAATTTAAAGTTCATCCCAATGTCATTTCTAATTTTTTTGAACAAATTACGCGGATTCTTTTTATTGTCTTAATACTACCTAAGATTATTTCTTATGGTCTTATGTATGGCGTCATTTCTTATATTCTTTTAAATGCTGTGACTGAATTTATTAGCATTTTAGTGTTTATGGCTTTTCTACCATCCCAAATATGTCTTACTAAAGAAGATATAAAACCATGCAAAAAAATTATTAAAGAAATGCTAGAAACGAGTCTTCCTTCTATGTCTAGCCGTGTCTTTGGTAATATTGGTTTCTTTTTAGAACCTATTATTTTAACTAATTTCTTGCTTTTAAATGGGTATTCTTCTTCTTATATTTTACAAGAATATGCTGCCTACAACGCTTACGCGATTGGCTTACTCACTTTACCATCTTTTTTTGTCATGGCTATATGTCAAATATTAATTCCCGAAGTAAGTAAATACAAAAGTGAACAAAACACTTTAATGTTAAAAAAAAGAATCAAACAAGCCTTATGTTATTCTTTTTTCATTGGGATAGTTAGTTGTACCGTTCTTTTTATTTTTAGAAATATTCTTTTAGCCCTTCTTTATAAAACAACTCTTGGAAGTGACTATATATTCACATTGGCCCCTTTTTTTGTTCTTTTCTATCTAGAAGCCCCTTTATCAAGCATTTTAGAGGCTGGCGGATTTGCTTCCTCTTCTTTTAAAATTACTTTTTGGGGAGTTATCTTAAAATTAATTACTTTAAGCATATTGTCTTTTTGTCATATTGGCCTTTACAGCCTTGTTTTTAGTGAAATTATTAATATTATTTTTGTGGTTTTCTTAAGTTTTAAGGCTCTTAAAAAAGTTATTCAATAGCCCCTTGAAAGGTAATGGTATTTTTCTTTTTGTTTAAAACAAAACGATATTCTGGCGTTGTTTTAGTTTTATCATGTTCAAAAAATATTTCTTCATCAGTTTCTTCTTCTAACAATCCATTTTTTAAATCATCAAAAGTTAAATATTTATTTTTTAAAGCTTCTTCTAAAGTCATTTTGGTCGAGCCGTAACTTAAATAGACTTCATCCACACAATCAAAATAAAAAGTCTTATCTTCAAAAACAAACTTTTCTTTCAGTTGACACCTTTTCTGAGGCTCATAAGATAACTCATAAGTTGTATAATCATCTATTTTTTCTAATCTTTCTTTTCGTTGTAATTTAAGTAAATAAGTATTTAAGAAAAAAGATAGAACCAAAAGGCATCCTAGAATAAAAAGTAAGAAGTAATAAACTGCTTTTTTTTGCTTTGCTAAATAATTTTTTCCCTTCATAATACCACCTTCCAACTTGCCTATATATAATATCACATACCTGTCAAAAAGTCTTGTCAAAAAAGAGTTAAAATTAATTTTTTTAAGGCAACAAATTGTAATTTAGAAAGGGGTATGATAAAATTAAAAAGAATAATAAAGGAGCAAATGATTTTATGTTTACAGAGTATGATTATCAAAATGAACCAATTGTTGATATCGTTAATGAAATGCTAGTGGATGCTGCCAAAAAAAGGGCCAGTGATATCCACATGGACCCAACCCCTGATGTTTTAAATATAAGAATTAGGGTTGATGGAGAACTTATTTTATACGCTAAAGTACCCGCGGCGGTTAAGAAAAATTTAGTCACCCGGGTGAAAATTATTTCAGGCATGAATATTACTGAGTCAAGAGTACCTCAAGATGGAGCTATCAAAATGACAGTAGATGGCAAAGATTTAGACTTTCGTGTTTCGACACTGCCAATTGTTTATGGAGAAAAAGTCGTTATTCGTCTTTTAGATTATTCAGCTACCCAAGCATCATTAGATAGCCTAGGTTTTTCAGAAGAAAACTTAGGTAAATTAAAAGAAGCAATGAATAAACCAAATGGCATTATTTTAGTAACTGGAGCCACAGGTTCTGGTAAATCAACAACAGTATATTCTATTTTACAATCTTTAAATTGTGTTGAAAGAAATATTATCACCGTTGAAGACCCCGTCGAGATGAAAATAGCCGGCATTAACCAAGTCCAAACTATGAGTGAAATTGGTCTTACCTTTGCCAGTGCTCTTCGTTCTATTTTAAGACAAGACCCCGACATTATCATGATTGGTGAGATTCGTGATAATGAAACTGCCCGTATTGCCGTTCGTGCATCTATCACAGGACACCTTGTCCTATCTACTATCCATACTAATAACTCTTTAACAACTATCGAAAGACTTGTAGATATGGATGTTGAAAGATATTTACTAGGTTCTGCCTTAGAAGCCATTGTTTCTCAAAGACTTTGCAAAAAACTTTGTCCAAAATGTCGCCGACCAAGAAAAACGACTGACTATGAAAAAAGAGTTATGAAAGAAGCTTTAAAAATGGATATTGATAACATTTATGAACCGGTCGGATGTGATGAATGTTACAAAGGCTACAAAGGACGTATTGCTTTACAAGAAGTTTTAGTTTTAAATCAAGAAATAAGAGATGCGATTGTCAATAACGCGACTAAAGAAGAACTAAGGGTACTTATTTACAACAATGGCCATACTTTAAAGTTATTAGATGATGGTTTAATCAAGGTTATTAACGGTTTAACAAGTTTTGAAGAAGTTTTAAGAGTTATTGATATTAAAGATGACTTAGGTGAAGGTGAATCTGATTTAAAAGACGCTTTAATTGGTAAAAAATCTTCTAAAACAATAGAGGTTGATACTTTATAAAAATTTAAAAAGTTATTCGAAGACGGCATCCGTAATAAAATAACTTTTTTTATATTCTTTAACCATTTTTTCTAAATGGTGAATACCATAAATAAATACTTCTTTATTTTGACTAATAAAATAATTTTCTAAATGTGAAGTCATAATATTTTCAAGCAAACATATAAAATCATAATTTTGATAATCATTTTCACTATTTAAGACATAGTTTAAAACACCTACTTTTATTTTTAGATTATTTAAAGCAAGATTATTTATAATTCTATTATAAAAACTCATTACATAAATATTTTGATACTCGTATTTTTGAAGAATTATACTTAAATGTTTGATATCACAATTCATTTCTTTTATTTCTAATAATATAATCTTATTGGTTTTAAGTTTTAAGACATTTTCTAAAAGAGGAATATTATCCTTTTTTAATTCTTTATAATTTGTTAAAGAAATAATTTTTCCTTTATAAATAGGATTATGACATATAACAAAAACATGATCTTTTGTAGTCCTAACATCACATTCAAATCCTACATAGTGAGGATTATTTAAACATTCTTCAAAAGCTTTCAAAGTATTTTCTTTCGCTTCTTTTTTGAGGCCTCGATGGGCAATTAAATGATTCATAATATATCATATGAAAAAGATGAGTTTATAAAACAATAATTTTAAATAAAAGACCAATAATTAAAAAACAGACAAGAGAAACATACAGTTTTAAATGAGGAATTTCTTTTGGTTTTTCATCTTCTTCATATGTTTCTTTAAAAACAGGAGTAGCTTCTTCTTTTTTATTTATATAAAAAACATAATTTTCTTCACTCGAATCAGAATTTAGGATATGTAAAATTGTTTTATTTTTTTCTTTTATCACATTGACAGTTGCCTTTTTATCATTTAAATCATAAGATAATTTTAATTCTTCTTCATTATCATTTAAAGTAACTGAATATAAATTATTATCTTTATTAAAAGGCATGGAAAGAGTGCCATTTAAAACTTGAAGATTTGTAATACTTTGAGCAGATGTTAACATTGGCCAAAAAAAGCAAAACAAAAAGAATAAGATTTTTTTCATAAAGTTCACCTATATTTAAAGTGTCCTTTTTTTCTTATTCTATGCTATTTAAATCATTTTTAATAAAATTTCATTCATAATATAAAATTTATCTTTAGGAATAAAGATGTAGCCATTCTCTTCTTTCAAATCTTTATTTTTTAAAAGAGGTTTAATAGGATAACAATCTTCCATATTTCTGCCAAATTTTTGTTTAAATTTTGTAAGAGAAATGCCCTCACACTTGCGAAAGCCTAACATAAGTTCATTATCCATCACATCTTTTAAAGACAATATCTCTTCTTCTTTTTGGTAAAAGCCTGCTAAATATTTGGTTAAACTTTTCGTATTAGTATAACGAATATCATCTATATAACCACTAGCACCTAGACCAAAACCATAATATTCTTCATTGTTCCAATAAGTTAAATTGTGCTTTGACTCATAGCCATCTTTAGCAAAATTAGAAACTTCATAATGATGATAGCCCTTCTTTTCGAGCATTTTTATAATTGTTTTATACATCAAAGCATCTACATCTTCACTAATGGGCTTTACATTTTGCTTAGAAAGCATCGTATGTGGTTCAATCATTAAACTATAGGTACTAATATGATTGGGCTCTAATTCTAATAAAAGGGTAAGATCTTTTTTTAAAATGGAAAGATCTTCTGTTGGTAAAGCATACATTAAATCAATGTTAACATTTTCAAAACCTAAACGACGAATTAAAGCCATTTTTTCTTTGGCTTCTAAAAAAGTATGTTGTCGATTTAAAAAGGTAAGATTTGTTTCATTAAAAGATTGAATTCCTATACTTAAACGATTAACACCTTTTAGTTTTAAAAGATAAAGTATTTCTTCAGTAATATCATCTAAATTACATTCAAAAGTAAATTCAACTTGAGATTCTAAATGAAAAACTTGACAAATTTCTAATAATTTTTTGATTTGACTTAAAGATAAACAAGAAGGCGTACCACCTCCAATATAAATTGTTTTAATTTTTTCATCGAGATAGTGGTCTAAAATTTCCTCATTTAATTTATCAAGATAAAGATCTACCCAATCTTTTTTATAATATAATTTGCAAAAATCACAATAGGAACAAATATTTTTACAAAAAGGAATATGAATATAAACGCTTTTACTCATTTTTTCTACTCTTTTTTAAAGTTCTTTGAAAATAATAATCTAGATATTCATTACAACTAGTTAAACTATCTCTCAAATATTCTGGACAACGTTCTTTAATGGTATTTCTAGAAACCGGAATTTGTTTGTAAGGGATACAATATTTAATTTTATATTGCACAATATTGGCAATATCTTCATCAGATAAAGGAGTACGATTTTGGAAATGCTTTTTAATGGTATTACGATAAGCAGTATCATCAAAACGGCCAATAATTTCTTGATATTTTTTATCATATGCACCAGTTACACTGCAATAAGCAATATAAAAAATATCTTCATTACATTTATCTTTTTTAGCTTTATCTTTTTCAATAACTTGCTTTTGCATCGCAGTTAATGGTTCTTTTTGTTGCTCTTTTTTTCTAAAATATTCGACATAGGCTGTTTCAATGCAAAAAAGATATTTTAAGGCAAAAGAGTATTCTGAAGGTGAATTAGATAACATAAACGTCTTTAAGCCTTCATGGTCTTGATATCCTAAAATTTCACATAAATCATAAATAGATAAACGATAAGTAAGGGCCAATTGACACCAATAATTAAGACGTTCAGCTACTTTATCGTAATTTTCTTTGTAATTTTTTTTTACTGGTTTGCACGCAAATAAACTGCAATTAGGATTTGCTTCTCGATTACTTTCCTTCATTTTTTGATAGTATGTAACAAGTTTTTCTTTTTCACTCGCGGTAAAAAAGTTGTTTAAAAAATGCAATTCATCGTTGCCAAGAAATATTATACGAACGGTACGTGTTTCAAGTCCACATTGATGGGCTAAATGATCTAAGGTATCCACACAACCATTTTCAATAAATTGTTTAAAAACCGTAATTCTTTGTTTTAAACGTTTATAATTTGTTATATCTTGACTAGGGGCAAAACCACTTAAATCAACGTTTTTTTCTTCCAAAAGTTCTAATTTTTTATATAATTCTATTCTTCTTTGAATAGCTATGTTTCTTTGTAATCCTAATATTCTCTTAGCTGTTTCTTCGTTATATAAACTACTATTAGGCTTAGTGATACAACCTAGATACTTAGCCACATCAATTCTGGACATATTTAACTTATTACCAATTTCCTCATTAGAATAACCTTGTAAGGAAAGTTGAACGATTTTATCCGTTATCATTAATAGTTTACCAAAAAAAGCATTGATTTCTTCAGTTTTTATGTACTCTGGTTTATCGGCTTTTATCTGTTCAAAAGTAAACCCCTTTTTTATTTGAATAATAATTTTAGATTCTTTTATCATAATTTTTTATTACTAACAACTTTAGTAATATCCTCCTTTATTTTAAAATCTTTTTGCTTTTTAAACCAACTGGCTTTTATTTATCTTCACCACTTAATATGCTTAAAAAGGCTTCACTAGGAATTTCAACACTACCAATCATTTTCATTCTTTTTTTACCCTCTTTTTGTTTTTCTAGCAATTTTCTTTTACGTGTAATGTCGCCACCATAACATTTTGCTAAAACATTTTTTCGCATAGCACTAATGTTTTCTCTAGCAATTACCTTCGAGCCAATCTGAGCTTGAATAGGTATTTGAAACATTTGTCTTGGAATTACTTCTTTTAATTTTTCAACAACACTTCTTCCCCTTTGATACGCAAAATCTTTATGAACAATGACCGATAAAGCATCAACAATTTCTCCGTTTAACAAAATATTCATCTTAACAAGATTACTTGTCCGATAGCCACAAAGTTCATAATCTAAAGAGGCATAACCTTTAGTATAACTTTTTAATTTATCGAAAAAATCATAAACTACTTCTGATAAGGGAATTTCATAATGAATATTTACCCGTTTATCATCAATATATTCCATTTCCTTATAAATTCCTCTTTTATCTTGACACAGATTCATAATAGCCCCGATGTATTCACTTGGGACAATAATATTGGTATAAATATAAGGCTCTTCAATATAGGAAATTTTAACCTGTTCAGGCATTTTATTAGGACTATCTACCTCAATCATTTCCCCATTTGTTAAAGTAACATGATAAATAACACTAGGGCTAGTAGCAATAACCGAAAGACCAAATTCTCTTTCTAATCTTGTCGTGATGATATCCATATGTAATAGGCCTAAAAAACCAACACGAAAGCCAAAACCTAAAGCATCGGATGTCTCAGGTTCAATTGTTAGTGCCGCATCATTTAATTTCAACTTTTCAAAAGCTTCTTTTAGTGCTTCATATTTATTAGGCTCAATTGGAAAAATTCCTGAATAAACCATTGGTTTCATTTTTTTATAACCATGAATTGGTTCAGAAGCCTGACGATTTAAATTAGTAATTGTATCCCCAACTTCAACAGAAGTGATGTCTTTAATAGCGCCAGCAAAGTAACCTACTTCACCACTTAAAAGTTCGTTTACATGTTTTTCTCTTGGACAATGCACACCGAGTTCAGTGACCTCAAATGATTTTTTACCGGCCATAAAATACATGTTGTCTTTAAGTTTTAAAGAACCATCTTCTACTTTAATTAAACCAACAACACCTTTATAAGGATCAAAATAACTATCAAAGATTAAAGCTCTAAGTGGTTTATCATTTTCTATTTTGGGAGCTGGTATTCTTTTAATAACCTCTTCGATAAGTTCTTTTACACCTTGACCAGTTTTACCTGAGCAAAGAAGAATTTCTTCATCTTTAAATCCCAGCACTCTTTTTAATTCTTCTTTCACTTTAGGAATGTTGGCATTCGGTAAATCTATTTTATTAATAACAGGAATAATAGTTAAATCAGCATTCATTGCTAAATAAAGGTTAGCCAATGTTTGGGCCTCAATTCCTTGCGCTGCATCCACTACTAAAATAGCTCCTTCACAAGCAGCAAGACTACGACTAACTTCATAAGAAAAATCGACATGGCCGGGAGTATCTATTAAATTTAAATAATATTGTTCATTTTCATACTGATAAGTTAAACTTACTGCATTTAATTTAATGGTGATACCTCTTTCTCTTTCTAAATCCATACTATCAAGAACTTGGCCAACCATTTCTCTTTCACTTACGGCGCCGGTGATTTCTAAAATACGATCAGCTAAAGTACTTTTTCCATGATCAATATGCGCAATGATGGAAAAATTTCGAATATTTTCTTGCTTTTTTTTCATTTTTCAACACCTTTTGTTATTATACAAAAAAAGAGCACTTTAGTAAACTTTTTTTAAAAAGTAATTTAAGTAAATAAAATTTTGAAAATATTAACCAATTCATTAATACCTTTAGACATAAACTTTTCGATAATCTTTGAAAAATCAATCCCTAATTTTGTAGCCCCATTAGAATAATCTTTTTTTATATCAGTCAAATAATCTTTAATATCTACATTTTTTCCAGCTCGAACATCTTCTTCAAATTGTTTCATGGCTTCATCAGTAATTGTCGCTTTTTCGCTTAGTTTAGCTTCATAGTATCCTGATGAAATAGCAATAGTTAAAGATAAATATAAAATGAATAAAACAGCTAAAATTTTTAAAAAAATAGGTTCTTTTTTTTTACTTTCCATTTCCTAATATCACTTCCTTTAAAACTTTGGCAAGTATTAAAAGTGTATTATTAACTTCACTTATCTTATTATATTGTCCTCCAAGCTCAAAAAGAAGGGCGTTTGATGAAAAATCTTGATTGTATATTCCATTTACACCTTGTCCACCTTTTTTTAGAACACCTCTACTCAAATGAGGAATTTCTTTATTCACCATCTCACTTATTTTTTCTGCTAATGCTAAGTTTTCCCGATAATTATCATGGTCTGTACCTATTACAAATAAAATTTTGGCATAAGATTTATTTTGATAAGAAATCGTACTTGCTTCATAAGAAATCGAGTCACGATGAATATCAAAAAAATATTTTAAAGTTTGATTTTTACTTAAAGCATCTTGCATTAAAAATTTGCTTGCTTTATAACTGGAAGCATAATTCCAACCATTTATTTTTAAAACATTTTTAATAGGCGTTGTTTCCATAATCGTTTTAATATTTAAGTTATTCAGTTCTTCCCTTAATTTATAACCTGCTAACATAACAGTTGGAATTACATCATGATTAGAAAGACCATTACTACTATATTCTTCTCCCTGATGAGTATTATATAAATAAACAGCAGGATTAGTTTTATTTTCTAGAGGCGCAGGATCAGCCAGGTACTCTTGAATAGCCTCTGCCCCATTATAAACTTCATCAACATTTTTACTTTGACCTATCGTATAATTAAGAAGATAATCTAAAACATTATTATGTACGGTGATTTGTGAAGATGGTTTAAACATACTTTTTAAAATAAAGTCTAAAAATTTATCCGTGTTAAACAAATGAGCAAAATAAGATAAGAAAAAAGCAAAACTTATTACAAGAGCACTTAGATTGAGTAAAAAGAAATTTCTTTTTTTCTTCGTTTTAAATCTCTTAGCCATATTATCACCTAAAAGCATTATATAAAAAGATGAAGAAATATATTGTCGGATTTTAATGTTTATATAGCATAAAAAAACACTTAACTAAAAAATTAAGTGTTAATTATATTAAGACGGTTGCTTCAATTTTTCGATTTCTTTTTCAGTCAAGCCTGTCACTTTAGAAATATAATTGATATCGTTTGTTTCCTTTAATAAGTTTCTGGCAACAATATCAATTCCTTTACTCATACCGATACTGATTCCTTGACTTTTACCAATATCAATTCCTTCTTCACGCCCATAATCACGAGCCTTTTTAAACATACTTCTTTCTTCATTCATTACTTCATCGCTTAAAAGGGCATTCATATACTCATCCATTGTCATAATTGTTCTCCATTTCTGTTTTAGTTTGTCTCGTTCTTCTTCACTATTTGCTTTTAAATATCTTAAAATATCTAAAAACTCTTCATCACTTATGCCTACATTATAATTAAGTTTATCTAGTAAATCAAGACGTATGTAATAAATTTGAATATCATCTGTTAAAGGATAGCCTTGTTCTTCTAAGAAATATCTTTGCACTAATTTATCTTGTAAAACACCTTTTTTAACATGGTCTACTAAATTAATTTGGATAAACTTCTTCATTTTATGATATGGCATGCTTTTTTTTAGTTGACTACTATAACCACGACAAAGATAAACATTTGACTTTCTTAAGTTTTCTTCATTGAATGTTTTATAAGCTTCTAAGTTTAAAATGACATTGTCTCCTAAAAAAGCAAAAACATCGGCCCTGATATTTTTTTCTTTATAAGTTGCTTTTTTAAATGGATATTCATGACTTTTAATCTCAATTTGTTTTTCTAAGAAACCTTTAGGTAATCTTAAAACATTTTCTGAGATAACTTCAAGTGGTCGGGTGTATTCTTCATTTCCTAAGATATTTTTCACCCAGTAGTCTTCCATTAAATCAATTTTCATGATTTCTTTCTCCTTTCTAAGAAGATAAATAAATTACCTTCTACTTATATATTCAAAAAAAATCCTTGATTTCCTTTTTTTTAGTGAAAAAAAATTGCAATTTCTTGCAATCTTGACATTTATTTGACACTAATTAACAATATAAGGATCTGTCATAGTGCCGGTTCCTGTAATTGTAACGCCAGACTTTAAATTAATAACCGGACGGCATGCCAGATTTCCACCTGAATATGTATCGTCAATCGCATAAAAACCAGCATTTTGAGCAGAAAAAATTTTAACCTGTGGGCTTTGAAAATAAGCATCATAATAGCCAGATGGTGTCATTGTCCAAAACTCGTTTCCAGCAACTAAATAATCATTTATATTTTTTTTTGCATTATTATATTTACCATTTACAATTCCACCAGCATGACCAGCAAACATTACTTCATCAATTGTAATTAATCCAACCGGATATGTTAAAACTTTATTACCTAAAGAAGAGGAAGAAACAGTATAATAATCACTTGCATTCTCACATACAAGTGTTGGCTTACTTGCCTCAACTCTTACATATGCTTTATAATAAGTTATCGTTTGTCCTATTCCTGTGTTTGAATCATTTGATAATGAACTGCGATCACCACAAAACCCAACATTGATATCTAATTTTGATGCGTAACTCGAAAGTTTATCCGTATAGAACTTATCTACATTTGTTTTAATTTTTGATGATGTTCCCGTACCATGAGTTTCTCCTTCAGTATACATATAGCCTACATACATATTGTTATTAGAACTTGGATTAAATTGACTGGTGCCATATTGTCTATCTGTTGATGATTCGCCATTAGCATGGGCACTTGTACCATCATAAATCATTCTAATAGAACCATTGCTGTTTATTCTTATGATTCTCCAATAGTAACCTGCAAACTTGACATAATTGTTTTCTACTGAACCTCGATAATAATAAGTAGGCTTGCCATCATTGTCTGTTGTTTCATAAATTCCTTTTTCGTGGGATTCACATGAAGAATCATCACAGGCTGACTTTGTAAAATCTGGAGTATAACTATTAACTTCAATGTTTCCTAAAGCCGTTTTTAGTGTTTTAGCTGTTTTATTAAAATATAAAGTACATTTGGTTCTAGTATTATCTGTTGCACTATAATTATAATAATCACCAATGAATTTCCAACCAGCATTATCCCAAGTTGGAACAACGCCATTATTACAGTTTGATTTTGTTTCATCTAAAGTGTAACCTGTATTTTGAAGAGGCATATTTCTTGATATAACCCCATCTATATAATAAGCAAAATAAATGTCTCCTGGATCTTCTACTGTGCCATTTATGACATCAAAAGCTTTCTTTTCTTCATATAAAGCATAGGATTTATAAAATAAATAACTGCTTATGGAAAGTAAAAGAAATCCTATGACTAATATGACATAAGATTTTCTTTTATAATTATTGTCTTTATATCTTTTTAATTCCATTATCTTCACCATAGTTTCCTATGATGATTATAACAGATACCCCCCCCCCGACTGTCAATAGGTTTTTATTTTATTTGGTTGCTATAATTGTTTTATTTCTTTTTTGGAAAGCACCGAAATCATAGCAATGTAATCTAAATCATCGGTTGTTTTTAATAGTCGTTCGATAACTGCCTTTTTCTCTGCATCAATTCCTTCTTCACGGCCATAATCATGAGCCTTTTTAAGCTGACTACTATAACCACGACAAAGATAAACATTTGACTTTCTTAAATTTTCTTCATTGAATGTTTTATAAGCTTCTAAGTTTAAAATGATATCTTTTCTTAAAAAAGCAAAAACATCGGCCCTGATATTCTTTTCTTTATAAGTTGCTTTTTTAAATGGATATTCATGACTTATAATCTCAATTTGTTTCCTAAGATATTTTTCACCCAGTAGTCTTCCATTAAATCAATTTTCATGATTTTTGTCTCCTTCCTAAGAAGATAAATAAATTACCTTCTACTTATATATTCAAAAAAAATCAGCAATTTCCTTTTTTTTAATGAAAAAAGATTGCAATTTCTTGCAATCTTGACACTTATTTGACATCAATTAACAATATAAGGATTTATTATAATGACTATTCCAATAAAACTAAAGTCTGAGTAAATATTGACGCAGTCCTTAAAAACTATTTAAGCCATAACCATCATAAGTTCTTAAATCATATTTTAAAGTATAGGAAAAATTAAAGTCAAATCAACTTAACTTGATGAAGTCATTATTCAATAGGATATGCCTGCTAAATAAATACTATTTTTCACTTTCTCAATTCTTTATTTTTTTCTTTTTCTATATTTGATTCTAATATGCTTTCTAAATTTTTATAATAATAAATATTTTCAAGACCTACATGGACTCCTAAAGGTTCAAATTCTATTTGATTAACTAGTACTCCTCCTAAAGATTTATGAAATTCATTTGACGGATTACCATCTAGGCAAGCAGTTATAAGTTCAGTATATCCTAGTTTTAATAATTCCTTCATACACTCAATTGCCATTTTTCTACCTAGTCCTAAATTTTGAAATTCATCTAAAATATATTCAGAATATATTTCACCAGCATTTGGATAACCATCAAATTTAGTTTTACCAAAAGTACTAAAACCGACAATTTTACCATCTACTAATGCCACATATGTATTATTTTTTTGCCTAATGCTATTTTCTTTCTTTTTTATTCTTTCTTCATCCTTGTATTGTAATTTATCAATTATCTCTTTTGGTATCAAATCTTTATATGTGCTATTCCATACTTTAATATGTATATCAATTATTCTTTCAGCATCTTCTGGAATGGCTTTTCTAATTTCTGTGTTCATTTAATTACTCCTCTCATTTCTTGTTATTATAACACTTTTGTATCCGTATATCTATACTAACACAATTTTCTCTAATTCTTCTTTAGAAAGTCCTGTGGCAGCAGAAATCTTTTCTAAAGAAAAGTTCATTTTTAAAAGTTCTTTGGATATTAGGATACGTTCCTCTTTTTTGCCAACATCAATTCCTTTACTCATGCCGATACTGATTCCTTTATCAATTCCTTCTTCACGACCATAATCACGAGCCTTTTTAAACATACTTCTTTCTTCATTCATTACTTCATCGCTTAAAAGGGCATTCATATACTCATCCATTGTCATAATTGTTCTCCATTTCCATTTTAGTTTGTCTCGTTCTTCTTCACTATTTGCTTTTAAATATCTTAAAATATCTAAAAACTCTTCATCACTTATGCCTACATTATAATTAAGTTTATCTAGTAAATCAAGACGTATGTAATAAATTTGAATATCATCTGTTAAAGGATAGCCTTGTTCTTCTAAGAAATATCTTTGCACTAATTTATCTTGTAAAACACCTTTTTTTACATGGTCTACTAAATTAATTTGGATAAACTTCTTCATCTTATGATATGGCATGCTCTTTTTTAGTTGACTACTATAGCCACGACAAAGATAAACATTTGATTTTCTTAAATTTTCTTCATTAAATGTTTTATAAGCTTCTAAGTTTAAAATGATATCTTTTCTTAAAAAAGCAAAAACATCGGCCCTGATATTCTTTTCTTTATAAGTTGCTTTTTTGAATGGATATTCATGACTTTTAATCTCAATTTGTTTTTCTAAGAAACCTTTAGGTAATCTTAAAACATTTTCTGAGATAACTTCAAGTGGTCGGGTGTATTCTTCATTTCCTAAGATATTTTTCACCCAGTAGTCTTCCATTAAATCAATTTTCATGATTTCTTTCTCCTTTCTAAGAAGATAAATAAATTACCTTCTACTTATATATTCAAAAAAAATCCTTGATTTCCTTTTTTTTAGTGAAAAAAAATTGCAATTTCTTGCAATCTTGACATTTATTTGACACTAATTAACAATATAAGGATCTGTCATAGTGCCGGTTCCTGTAATTGTAACGCCAGACTTTAAATTAATAACCGGACGGAGACCATTGTTATAAACTGTAGCTCCATCGCCAAAAGCACCTAAACCACCGACGCCGATTACACTAGTAAACCAGCTAGTTCCGCAGAACGGATAATAACCTCCTGCTGGTGTCATTGTCCAGTAAGAAATTCCCATTATCAAATAACTATCTGCATTTTCCTTTTGATGACTATATTCACCATCAAAGACACCACCGGCATGACCTGCATACATAGCTTCATCAGCGGTTATTAAGCCAATCGGGTAGTTTAATTTTTTATTACCGCTTGCCGCACTAGAAACCGTATAATAATCTTTTATATTTTCACAGGTAAGTGTTGGTGTACTTTCTTCTACCCTTATGTATCCTTTATTATAAGTAGTTACCGTGCCGGTTCCGACACCACTTTGCTGAGTTAGGCTAGAACGGTCTCCACAAAAACCTGCATTCGTATCTAATTTTGAAACGTAACTTGAAAGTTTATCTGTATAGAACTTGTCCACATTTATTTTAACGGCTGAAGCTGTACTCGTGCCATAGGCTTCTCCGGATGTGTACATATAGCCGACATACATATTGTTATCTGATGATGTATTAAATGGACTGGTACCGTATCGTCTATCTTCAGAAGCCTCTCCGTTTTTATGAGCTACTGTCCCATCATAAAGCATTCTAATTGAACCATTGCTGTTTATTCTTATGATTCGCCAGTAAAAGCCTGCAAACTTAACATAATTATTTTCGACAGAACCACGATAGTAATAAGTTGGCTTTCCATCATTGTCTGTTGTTTCAAAAATGCCTTTTTCATGGGATTCACATAAAGAATCATCACAGGCTGACTTTGTAAAATCTGGAGTATAACTATTCACTTCAATATTTCCTAAAGCCGTTTTTACTGTTTTTGCTGTTTTATTAAAATATAAAGTACATTTAGTTCTTGTATTTGTGGTTGCACTATAATTTTTGTAATTCATTTTGGCTTCCCAAGAAGCATTATTCCAAGTTGGAACAACACCATTATTACAATTTGATTTTGTTTCATCTAAAGTATAACCCGTATTTTGAGCTGGCATATTTCTTGATATAACACCATCTATATAATAAGCAAAATAGATATCTCCTGGATCTTCTACTGTTCCATTTATGACATCAAAATCTTTCTTTTCTTCATATAAAGCATAGGATTTATAAAATAAATAACTATTTACAGAAAGTAAAAGAAATCCTATGACTAATATGACATAAGATTTTCTTTTATAATTATTGTCCTTATATTTTTTTAATTCCATTATCTTCACCATAGTTTCCTATGATAATTATAACAGATACCCCCCCCCCCGACTGTCAAGAGGCTTTTGGGAGTTTAATTCACTATATATGGATCTGTTTTGGTTCCTGTTCCTGTGATTGTTACATCTGAGCAAATGTTAACAACAGGTTTTATACCTACAGTAGCAGTACATGTCCAGTCATTTATTTGACCAACACCCCCATTAAGAAAGAGAGACGTAGACCAATACCCATCACCAATGATAAAAGTTCCAGAAACTGGAGTTATAGTCCAAAAATTTGTTCCTGATGTATAAATATTTAAACTTTTAGGTTGTATATTTAAAACACCTTCAAACATTCCTCCTCCAGAGCCTGATAGCATTAACTCATCTACCGTGATTAAGCCAATATTATACTTTAAACTTCTATTTCCAATGTTTGCTGATGAAATTGTATAATAATCATCATTCATACATGACAAATCAGGATTACTTTGAACAACACGCTTATATCCTTCAAAAATGGTGTCATTATTATTAATTCCAGCATTATTGTTATTCGATGTTAAGATAATTCTACGATCCCCACAGAAACCGACATTTGTATCTAATTTTGATGCGTAACTCGAAAGTTTATCCGTATAGAACTTATCTACATTTGTTTTAATTTTTGATGATGTTCCCGTACCATGAGTTTCTCCTTCAGTATACATATAGCCTACATACATATTGTTATTAGAACTTGGATTAAATTGACTGGTGCCATATTGTCTATCTGTCGATGCCTCCCCATTAGCATGAGCACTTGTCCCATCATAAATCATTCTTATTGAGCCATTACTGTTTATCCTTATGATTCGCCAATAAAAGCCTGCAAACTTAACATAATTGTTTTCTACTGAGCCACGATAGTAATAGGTTGGATTGCCATCATAGTCTGTTGTTTCAAAAATGCCTTTTTCATGGGATTCACATAAAGAATCATCACAGGCTGACTTTGTAAAATCTGGAGTATAACTATTCACTTCAATATTTCCTAAAGCCGTTTTTACTGTTTTAGCTGTTTTATTAAAATACAAAGTGCATTTGGTTCTAGTATTTGTGGTCGCACTATAATTATGATAATCACCAATAAATTTCCAACCAGCATTATCCCAAGTTGGAACAACGCCATTATTACAGTTTGATTTTGTCTCATCTAAAGTATAACCTGTATTTTGAAGAGGCATATTTCTTGATATAACGCCATCTATATAATAAGCAAAATAAATATCCCCTGGATCTTCTACGGTTCCATTTATGACATCAAAATCTTTCTTTTCTTCATACAAGGCATAACTCGGGGATAAAACTAGATATCCTGCTACTACCCCTAATAAAAAAAATAAGAAAAAAATTAGTATCTTCTTATAATTTATTTGTTTAAACTTTTTCAAAGACATAAAAAAATCACCACAGTTTCCCTATGATGATTATAACAGATACCCCCCCCCCGACTGTCAAGAGTATCTTTTAAAGCATTAAATTTTTACGCTCTACTTGAATATTTACCATCGCTAGTTGAGATAATAATTCTTTCGCCTTGGCTAATGAATAATGGCACTTTAACAGTATAGCCTGTTTCAATTTTAGCATCTTTCATAGCATTGTTAGTTGTATTACCTTTAACAGCTGGTTCTGTTTCAACAACTTCGAATTCGATTTTTTCAGGTAAAGTAACACCTAATAATTCGCCTTCATAATAATCAAGTTTGATTTCGATTCCTTCTTTTAAGAAACGTTTTTCATTTTCTAATTTACTTCCTGGAACTTCTACTTGATCATAAGTTTCTGTGTTCATGAACACATAGTTATCTCCATTAGCATATAAAAATTGCATTGGATTATGTTCCACACGAGCTCTTTCAATTTTAATATTAGTATTGTAAGAGTTTTCAACAACAGCACCTGTTCTTAAGTTCTTAGTTTTCATACGAACAAAAGCACTGCCTTTTCCAGGTTTAACATGTTGGAATTCAATAATTTGACAAAGATTACCGTCTAAAATAATTGTCATTCCATTTTTAATATCGTTGATATTAATATTCATAATCTTCTCTCCTTACTATTTTCCAAGTTTAGTTTCTTTAAATACTGTTACTTGATGACAAGTAGGACAATATTTTTTCATTTCCATTTTATCTGGAGTATTTTTTTTGTTCTTAATTGTTGGACGAATTTGTTTTCCACAACGAGAACATTTTAATCCAAAAAATTGTCTATTTTCATTTTTTGCCATTATTTTTTACCTCCTCACATCAAAACTATATGTATTTTAGCATAGTTAGAACCTAAGTTCAAGCGAAAATAGTTTATCTAAAACTTAGGTTAAACTAATTTTTTATTTCTTTTTAAAAAACACCATCAAATAAACTTAATTGACTTGTCTCAGGCATTGAGCCAAAGATGCCCATAGAGCGCATTTTTTCAACTGTTGTTTGATTTACTTTACCACGACTGGCAAAATCTTCAATACTATAGAAGGCTTTTTCTTGTCTTTCTTTAATAATTTGGGTAGCAACAGAGTCTCCAAGACCATCTAAACTTCTAAATGGCATAATAAGGCCATTTTCTTTCTCGTCCATTACAAAGTTTGCACCATCACTTTTTTCAATATCTATAGTTTCAAATTTGATACCCCGGGCAGTTGCTTCAAGTGCTAATTTTAAGGTTTCAAGTAAAGATGATTCTTTGTTTGTCGCATCATAACCTTTCGCTTGAATTTCGACCATTTTAGCTTTTATCGCGTCATATCCTTTACACATAACATCGATATCAAAATCTTGAAAACGGGTTGAAAAATAACTGCAATAATAAACAAGTGGTTTATGAACTTTATACCAGGCAATACGAAAAGCACTCGTAACATAAGCGGCGGCATGAGCCTTTGGGAACATGTATTTTATCTTTTGACAAGAAGCAATAAACCAATCCGGAATATTTGCTTTTTTCATTGTTTCAACATAACCTGCCCATGTTTCAGGGTCTTTACTGGCCTTTCCTTTACGAACAAACTCCATAATTTTAAAGGCCGTATATGGTTCTAGACCACCATACATAAGCTCAACCATGATGTCATCACGACAGCCAATAACTTTGGCAAATGGTACAATATTTTTTTGAATAAGCTCTTGGGCATTACCTAACCATACATCAGTACCATGAGCAAGACCAGATATTTTAATAAGCTCGGCAAAAGTGGTTGGTTTTGTATCTTTAACAAGTTGGATGGTAAATGGCGTACCAAACTCCGGAACGCCTAAGGTACCCGTATCACACATAATTTGTTCTTTGGTAACACCTAGGGCTTTTGTACTAGTAAAAATACTCATGGTTTCTTTATCATCTAAAGGCACTTCGGTAATATTATCACCCGTTAAATCCTGAATCATTCGCAGTTGAGTTGGGTCGGTATGACCTAAAATATCGAGTTTTAAAACGTCTTGGTCGATAGCATGGTATTCAAAATGGGTTGTTCGCCAAGCACTCGTTGGGTCATCAGCGGGATACTGGAAAGGTGAAAAATCATAAACATCCATGTATCCTGGAATAACAACGATTCCTCCTGGGTGTTGACCAGTTGTTCTTTTACATCCTGTGCAACCGATAGCTAAACGTTCAATCTCAATGTTACGCATAATAATATTTTTATTTTCACAGTAACCTTTGACATAACCAAAGGCTGTTTTTTCGGCAACGGTACCAATCGTTCCAGCCCGGTAAACATTATCGACACCAAATAGTACCTTGGTATATTCATGAGCACTGGCTTGGTTTAAATCAGAGAAATTTAAGTCAATATCTGGTACTTTATCGGCGTTAAAACCAAGGAAAGTTTGGAATGGTATATCATGACCATCTTTGTGCATTCTGGTCCCACACTTAGGACATTTTTTATCCGGAAGGTCAAAACCGTCTTTACAACTATTACCTAAAGGTTCTCCATTATCATCATTAAACTGGCTATATTGGCATTTAGGACAACGATAATGAGGAGCCAAACTATTTACCTCAGTAATTCCCATAAGGTTGGCAACAAAAGATGATCCTACTGAACCACGTGATCCTACTAAAAAGCCTTCATCATTGGAGTGTTTAACAAGCTTTTGGGCAATTAAATAAATAACGTCAAAGTTAGCACCAATAATTGCGGTCATTTTGTCTTTGGCTTTTTTTAAAGCTTCTTCTTTACTAAGTTCTGGTTCTTCTTTTAACACGGCTAAAGAGATTTCTTCTTGGACACTTTCTGGTCCTTTTAAAATTACATCATGAAGTCTTTTATATATTTCTGCTTCATCACTAGAAGCATTTTTCTTAACCGCATCAATTAAAGGAGCGCCGTATAACTCTAAGGCGATACGTTCCTCAATATGATAAGGTAAAGGTTCGCCGTACCATTCTTTGGCTTTATTATAAACCATTTCGGTAACAATCATTTGAGAGTTTTCAATCTTGGGAGCAAAAGGAATACCACCTGTATCAATAATAACTTCGATTTCTTCAACCATCTCGGCTATTTTATTAGTATTTGTAACAACAATTTCATAAGCTAAATCTTCGCCTAAGAATTTGAAATCATCTAGCATTTCTGCGGTTGTTTTCAAATACATATTAGGCACATTAATACCTCTTCTATTTAATGGGTGTAACTTACCATTGAATTTTTGGTTAACAATAATTTCCCGATAGATTTTATCATCTTTCGTTAAGTTATGAACATCACCTGTTGCAACTACAGGTTTACCTGCTTCTTTCGCAACTCGCACAATTCTTTTAAGATATTCTTCAGCTTCATAGACACTTTGAAATTTTCTTTCAGGGCCAATTAAGTGTTCAAAGGCACTAATAGGTTGAACCTCGATATAATCATAGAAACTCATCATGTTAACGAGTTCTTCGTCTTCTTTACTGCCGGCTTTATCAAAAATTTCACCATTAATACAACCTGAACCAATTAATAAACCCTCTCTTAATTTAGAAATATCCCGTCTAGGAATCTTAGGCTGTTCATTTTTGTATAAATATTTGGTGTTAGCCATAGAGATAATTTTAAAGAGATTTTTAAGTCCCACCTTATTTTTAGCAATCACGCAGGCATGAAAAGGATAACTAAATCTGACTAAGGCATCCATATCCACTTCTTCTAATAAGTGATCGGTTGTTTCAATATTACGATCATTTAACACTTTACACATTTTATAGAAGCATATAGCGGTTCCTTCGGCATCATAATCGGCACGGTGGTGTTTTTCTTCATCCCAAGGTACATCAAGTCTTTTGGTTAAGGTTTGTAATTTATGGTTTGGCCAATCAGGATGAAGCATACGAGCTAGGCTCATGGTATCTAAAACGGTCGCATCAAATTCTTTTAAACCATATTTATTGCAAGCGGCTTTCATGAAAGAAATATCGAACTTGGCATTATGCGCAACCATTGGAAGGTCCCCTGTCCACTCTAAAAATCTTTTTGTGACATTTTCTTCATTATCTTTACCATGAAGCATTTCATCGGTGATAAATGTTAATTCGGTAATCTTTTTAGGTATTGGACGATGGGGGTCTATAAGTTCATCAAAACGATCAAGAATCTTGCCATTTTGGATTTTAACGGCGCCAATTTCAATCATTTGGTCAGAACCGGCATAAAAACCTGTCGTCTCGGTATCGAAAACAACATAGGTATCATCAAGTAAAGAAAAGGTTCTGGGATTAAAAATAAAGTCAACATCGTCATTGACGATATTCATCTCGGCTCCATAAAGAACTTTAAAACGGTCTTTACCTTCTTTTCCTTTATTATAAGCCTCAACACTATGGAATAAATCAGGGAAAGATTGAACACAGTTATGATCGGTTATAGCAACTGCTTTTTGTCCCATCTTTGAAACATAGGAAACAATCTTTGTCGCATCAATAACACCATCCATGGCACTCATCATCGTATGCATGTGAAGTTCTACTCTTGGTATTTCAGCCTCATCTTTAACAACTTCATCTTGGCTATCAATTTTTTCCATATTACGAACACCTAAAACAAAGTCACGAGCAAAGTTATCATATTCGACATTTCCTTGAAATCGAAACCACTTACCTACTTTTAAAGTACTCATTACTGCTTGATATTCTTTTTTATCCTTTTTAAAGATTTTTGCCAGTAAAGAGTTTGTTTTATCACTTATTTTTAAAGTAATAATATTAATATTTTCTCTTTCTAAAGTATCAATGCCAAACACATAGGCTTCTAAAATAACCCCTTTTTGTTCGCCCATAATATTATTAATAGCTGTTTTTTCCCCATTAATTTCTTTACCAACTATAATATTTCCTTCAATTTTTGGCTTTTCTTCAACTACTTTTGTTTCCATTTTTTCTTTTTCAATTTCTTCTTGAATACTTTTTTTAAGTTCTTCATTTAAAGATACCGAAAAAGTAATATCCGTGATACCAAAACGTTCTAAGTCTTCTTCCATATAATAAAACTCTCTTTTTAAATCTTCTTCTTCTGCTTTATTACTTACTTCAAAAGACACATGATTTTCTTTAACTATAGGAGCAGTACTTAAAACACCACTTAAAGATGGTTTTTTCATTTTATATATTTTTAAAATATTTTCTAAATAATCTTGTAAAGTTTCATCTTTGCTATGATTAAATTTTAAAGTTATCGTGCAATTTTCTTTACCATGAATTTTATTTTGACAGGCTAAAAGAAGCGAAGAAGCTACTTCATAAGGAAGTAAATTTTCACTTACCATGACCACATTAAATAATTTTTTAGCCTTATTTAAATAAACTTTTTCAATTTCAATTTGTTTTAATTCTTCATATTCTTTATCATAAGAAATACTATCTAAAAATCTTTTTACATCTTCTTGCATAAACACACTTCCTCTCAAGTTTATAACACTTATTTTTTCTTTTGTCTACTAAAGTAGGCACAATTTGACACTACGACTGCTTTTTTATACTGTTGATATTAATTTGATAATTAGAAAGACGTCTAGCAACACGACCTTGTATAAAGACAAGATTGCCTTCTTTTAAATCGTCTAACTCTTTCATAAGGCTTGGAAAACAAACAAAACTTAAAGAACCAGTTTCATCACTAGCTGTAATAAAAGCCATATCTTCGTTTTTCTTCGTTTTTATTTTTCTTATTTTTTCTAATAAAACGACACAGCTAACTTGTTTATCATAAAGGCTTTTAACATTTGCAAGTTTACATATATTAGAACCTATAAAAGCACTAGACGGATGATTGCCTAAATAAAAGCCAAAACTTTCATATTCATCCTGTCTTTTCTCTTCAGGAGTTTCTTCTAATATTACTTTTATTTCAGGTTTTAAAATGAAATCTTCTTCTAAATCACACGCTAAAGTGGCATAACTTAAAGCATTGTCAATATTGTTTAAAAGAGTTTTATGGTTTAAACCAAACGCATCAAAAACGCCAGCTTTAGTTAATACTTCCAAAGTTTTTTTATTAAAACCATTTTTAATATTTCTTTTGGTAAAATCATAAAAGTCTTGATATGGTTTGTCTAGACGATTAGAGACGATCGTTTCACTGGCGACTATTCCTAAGTTGCGAATGATATTAAAAGGTGTCCTTAAAGATGTCCCTTCTATTTGATAACTTGAAGTACTCTTATTAATATCAGGAGGCAAAACTTTTATTTTATAACGCTTTGCTAAGGCCAAATATTCTTGGGTTTTAATAGTACTATCTAAAGACATGTTTAAAATACTGGTAATAAAGTAAAGCGGATAATAATATTTTAAATAAGCCATTAAATAGCCCATATAGGCATAAGCAACCGAATGGGATTTATTAAAACCATAGTTAGCAAATTTGCTAATTAACTCGTAAACTTCGCTAGCTAAAGTCTTGTCGTAGCCTTTTTGAATAGCTCCTTCGATAAATTTTTCCTGAAACATTTCTATTTTGTCTTTTTTCTTTTTACTCATGGCTCTTCTTATAGTATCTGCTTCCGCATAAGTAAAGCCTCCCATCAAACTTAAGATTTGCATAATTTGTTCTTGATAAACAATAATGCCATAAGTTTCTTTTAAAATGGGCTCTAAATCAGGATGAGGGTAAGTAACTATTTCTTTTTTTTCTTTTCTTTTAATAAATTTAGGAATATTATCCATTGGTCCTGGTCGATATAAGGCAATGGCATTAATCATATCTTGAAAAGAAGTTGGTTTTAATTGCCTTAAAAAGTTTTTCATTCCTTCACTATCAAACTGAAAAACACCTAAAGTATCCCCTTCTCTAAAGCATTTTAAAACGTTATCATCCGAAAGATTGATGTTTCGTAAATTGATTTTTTGTTTTGTTTTCTCATAAATTAAATTAGTGACATTTTTGATGATATCTAAATTCGTAATGACGAGAAAATCCATTTTAAGTAAACCTAAATCTTCTAAGTAATTCATAGTAAAACCTGTTAAGCGTTCGTTATTTAAGTATCTTACAGGAATCACGTTATCAAGGGGTTCTGAAGAAATAACAACCCCAGCAGCATGAACAGAGATATGTTTTTTTAAGCCTTCTAAGGCTAAAGCATATTTGGCAAGTTCTTTTAAGCTAGGATTAGCCAAAATCTTTTGCCTAAGTTCTTGATTTTCCAGATTTTCTTTAAGAGTCATTCTCGCATCAAGTAACCTTGTAAATGAATCAACTAAAGAAGGATTAATATTTAAGGCTTTACCAACACACCGAATTACCAACCGACTTTTTAAAGTACCAAAGGTAATAATATGCGATACATTATCTATGCCATAGCGATTTTTAACATATGTTATAACGTCTTCTCTTCTTTTTTCTTCAAAGTCAATATCAATATCTGGCATGGTAACCCGGTCAGGATTTAAAAATCTTTCAAAAAGTAAATGATATGGCATAGGATCAATATCCGTAATTCCTAAAGAGTAACTCACTAAAGAACCAACGGCACTACCACGGCCAACTCCAACCATAATATCATTTTTTTTAGCAAATAAAACGTAATCATAAACAATTAAAAAATAATCATCAAAACCCATTTTAGAAATGACAGACAATTCATAAATAAGTCTATCTTGATATTCTTTAGTGACATTACCCTTAAGTCTTTTAAAAAGACCTTTTTGGGCTAGTTTCTTTAAATATTCACCTGAATTTTCTTCGGGTAAATATTTAGGAATGTAACGTTTATTATTGGGAAAAATAATATCAATACTTTCAATAAATTCCTTTGTTTTATCATTAAATTTTTCTTTAATATAATATTCAATGGTATTTTTTTCATAATTTTCAAGTTCAATATCTTCCAAAGAACTATTCTTGGAAATAGCTTCTAAAATTTGTAAAAGTTTGTTTTCTTTTATAAAGAAAGCTTTAAAATCAGGACAAAAAATAACTTGTTCTGTTTTTATAAGAGCATTATTTTCTTGATTAAATGTTGTATAGCCAACATATAAATGAGAAATATTTTCTTTTAAAAGGTCATAACTATCTAAATATGTAAAAGGTAAAATGATGTTGCATAAAGAAGAATGTTTATAAATATCCTCAAGGGTTAACTCACCCTTTTCATATAAGGTATTAATTTTTAAAAGGTCTTGATATCCTTCGTAATTTCTAGGGTATATATATAGTCTTATTTCATCAATGATTACATCAAGACCAATTAAAGGTTTGATATTTTCTTTTTGTAGGGCCTTATAAAACTCCATAACTCCCGATAGGTTCGTATCACAAATACCACAAGTTTTTATTTGATATTTTGTTAAAAAAGTCAGTAATTTAGAAATCGTTATTGTACTTTTTAATAACGTATAATCAGTTGTAACCTTGAGAGGTATCATAACACTCACCTTCTTTCTTTTGTAGTATATCATGGATATTTATGTGTGTAAATAAGGCTATAAAAGAAAAAATTCAACCTATTTTTTAGATTGAATCAAAGTAACGGCTACTAAAACAATAACAACGCCAATTAGGCCAATGATAATATAATTAACACTTTGAGGATTATTAACAGCATCATTTACGACCGCACCTGTTAAAAAATAATCAGAACAATGTTCTATTTCAAAAGTTACCTTGCCATTTTTAACTTCCACATTTTTTGTTATATATTCAATAGTGTCATTATCTGGATTGTAATAATAAAGATAAAGTTCATCACCATTTTTAAATTCATTTTGAACATCCAAAGTAACCATAGTCTTTAAAGGAAGCGTACCATGATAATCAAAAGAAACAATTAATTTTTTTTGACTCACTTTATCCTCAATCCTTGAAGCTCCTGTTGTCGTTTCATTTAAAGATAATCTTAAATCTTCATCAATGTATAAACTGTCTTCCACCGATATTTTTTTAGCTTTATCTTTTATAAATTGCCAACTATACTCTAAACCTCTTTCATAGTCTTTAATTTCATAAGTATAATAATCATTTGATTCTGTCTTTGTTATCGAAATATTTTTTTCTAAGGCTTTTACCTCTTTAAACGAAAAAAGAGAAATAGATATCACAAATATTTCTAAAAGACAAAACAGAATTTTTCTTCCCCTTTTTTTCATGTATCTATCCTCTTTCTTTTATTTATTTACAAATAATCCAATTAGAGGTATTAAATTATAAGTAAATTTAATTAACATAACTAAAATAATGTTACGATCATTTTTAATATAAATCGTTCCTAAAAGGATAGCTAAAAACACATATGGAAGGACTTGAAAAATATTAGTTGGCGCACCGACAAAAACAAAGTGCATACCTGTATAAATAACGGTACTTATAATAACAAATAAAATATTATTTGTTAGCACTTTATTTAAGGATTCTCTAAATAATATTTCTTCAGCAACAACGCCAAAAATCATCATTTTAAAAATAGTATAAATCATAGATTGATTAGCTAACACTTGAATAGACGCAGTATTATCATCCATTAAAACATTAGAATTAAATACTTGTGCTAATAAAGCTGTAAAAGCATTTAAAGCAATCATTGTTACAACACCTAATAAAACAATCTTTATAATTCTTCCTGTTTTATATTTTGCTTTTAATTCTTCTAAATCTTGTTTTAACTCTCCCCTATAGCAAAATATAGCAATAAAAATAAACAATATATCCAAAACAGCCATAATCACTTGACCATTAATCATTGGCAATAAAGATATAATTGCTGATGCAAAATAAGTATACAAAAAATAAAGCAAATAAAGCGATACTGTTTTTAGTAGTGTTTCACTTTTAAGCATAACTCTCACCTTCTTATAAAATGATTGTATCATTTTTTATTAAATTTTAAAATAATTACTATATATTTTGACAATATTTGACAAAAAAGAAATGAACTTTTCAAAAGTTCATTTCTAAGTATTTTCTAGAAGAAAATTTTCCAAATCCATGACCACATAATATTGTCACACCCTTTCCTATTACATCTAAAGTGTAGCACAAATTTTAAGAAAAAACAAGTTGACAAATATTTTACACAGAAAAAAAGTGCTTACTTAACTTCGTAAACACTAACTTTTTTCTTATCTTTTCCTAATCTTTCAAAACGAACAACACCATCTACTTTAGCAAATAATGTGTGGTCTTTACCCATTCCAACGTTTGTTCCTGGATAAATTTTTGTTCCTCTTTGACGATATAGAATGTTTCCGGCCGTAACCATTTGTCCATCGCTTCTTTTAGCACCTAATCTACGTCCAGCAGAATCTCTACCGTTGTCTGTAGAACCTTGGGCTTTAACGTGAGCAAATAATTGAAGATTTAAAACCATTTTTTTCATCAGTTATCCCTCTTTCTAATTGCAATATTTTTGGGATAGGACTCCTCAAGTTCATAAAGTAAATCTACCATATTTTCTAGTAGTTTAGAAGTAACCTCATCCTCGCTTAAAACTGTTAAAACAATATCTTTTTCTTGTGATAGTTCAATTGCTTGATCATTAAATTTCAAAATAGCATTAACGGTTGTTGTAAGTATTGTTGAAACACCTGCACAAACAATATCTTTACCATAATCATCATACATAGCATGACCATGAAAAATAATTTGTTTTAAAGTTTTTCCTTCATTTTTTAAAGTAATTGTAATCATTATTTAACAATTTTCTTAATCGTAACTTTAGTATAAGGTTGTCTATGACCTTGAGTTTTACGATATTTTTTCTTAGGACGATATTTGAAGACAATAATCTTCTTTTGACGACCATGTTTTTCAACAGTACCAACTACTTTAGCACCTTTAACAGTAGGATTTCCAGATTTTCCATCAACAAATAAAACGTCTGTAAATTCTACTTCTGTACCAGCTTCATTAGGTAATTTTTCAACATAGATAGTATCTCCTTCAGAAACATAATATTGTTTACCACCTGTAACAAATATAGCTTTCATTTTTTACCTCCTTTATTAATTAAGACACGCCGAAGTAAGGTAACCAAATGGTCTTTATAACCCAGTTCGTGCGGTTTTATAAAAGCTAATGGCTTTCAAAAACATATATATTCTATCAAATTCCTATATTCCTGTCAAATTAAATATAAGCAATGATGTTCTAAAATTATACCTATGCTATAATACACACGATTTATAGACTAAATTCCTTGGTTTAGTTTTTTTTACCTAAATTTTTTGTTCGATAATGCTTACGACATAAAGAAGTATAAGATTCATTACCTCCCAAAAGAATTTGGCTTCCTTCATCAACCATTTCACCATCAATCACTCTGGCATTCATGATAGCTTTTTTACCACACCAGCAGATGGTAGGAATTTCTTCAATCACATTAGCAAGTTCTAATAGTCTTTTACTGCCTTCAAATAAGTGACTTTGAAAATCTGTTTTAAGTCCATAACAAATAACCGGAATATCATAGTCATCCACAATCATTGCTAAAGCATCCACTTGTTCTTCAGTTAAAAATTGGGCTTCATCTACTAAAATACAAGCATACCTATAAGGGTTATTAAAAAAGTCATCAAGGAAAGTTTCAACATAAGTACATTCTGCTTCTAAACCAACCCGAGATTTAATCGTCATTTTGCCATCTCTTTTTTCACAACTTGGCTTTAGAAGAACAATTTCTTGACCTCTTTCAATATAATTATAGCGAACCATAAGCATATTGGCTGTTTTACTAGCCCCCATGGCTCCGTAACGAAAGTAAAGTTTTGCCATTACATATCTACTCTTTCATGAATATAAGCTTTTAAATCGTTTAAATCCATCGTGATTTGTTCCATAGTATCTCTATCACGAACCGTAACCGTATTATTGTTTAAAGTTTCATCATCTACTGTTACACATAAAGGCGTTCCAACGGCATCACTTCGGCGATATCTTTTACCAATAGAACCAGCTTCATCATAAGTGCACATAAAGTCTTTTGCTAAATCGCCATAAATTTCCATAGCTTTTTCACTATGATGTTTTTTAATTAAAGGTAAAATAGTCACTTTTAAAGGTGCTAATACAGGATTAATTTTTAAAACCAAACGTGTTTCATTTTCTAATACTTCCTCTTTATAAGCATCAGAAAGTAAAGCAAGAACTAAACGATCTAAACCAACAGACGGTTCAATAACATAAGGTAAATATTTTTCATTCGTAACAGGATCTAAATATCTTAAATCTTGTTTAGAATGTTCTTGGTGAACACTTAAATCATAATCAGTACGATCAGCAATTCCCCAAAGTTCACCCCAACCCATTGGGTATTTATATTCAATATCGGTTGTTGCTTTACTATAGAAAGATAATTCTTCTTTTTCATGATCACGGTATCTTAAGTTATCTTTGTTAATCCCTAAATCTTTTAAAAATTCTAAACAAAAACTTTTATAATAACCAAACCACTCTAAATCAGTGCCCGGTTTACAGAAAAATTCTAATTCCATTTGTTCAAATTCCCGTGTTCTAAAAGTAAAGTTTCCTGGTGTAATTTCATTTCTAAAACTTTTACCTGTTTGACCAATACCAAAAGGAACTTTTGCTCGCATACTTCTTTGAACATTTAAAAAGTTAACAAATATTCCCTGTGCCGTTTCTCCTCTTAAATAAACTTTACTTTTTGTATCTTCTGTCACACCTTGATGTGTTTCAAACAAAAGATTAAATTGTCTAATAGGAGTGAAATCACAGGCACCACAATTAGGGCAAATAATATGTTTGTCTTTAATATAATTTTCTAGTTTTTCAGCATCCCAACCATCACCTGCTTCCGCACCATCAGTAAACTCTTCAATAAGTTTATCGGCTCTATGACGAGTTTTACATCTTTTACAGTCAATTAATGGATCAGCAAAAGAAGCCACATGACCACTTGCTACCCAAACTTCTGGATTCATCAAAATAGCAGAATCAAGTCCATAGTTGTAAGGATTTTCTTGAATAAATTTTTTCCACCACATCTTACGAACATTATTTTTAAGTTCTACACCTAAAGAACCATAATCCCAAGTATTAGATAAACCTCCATAAATTTCACTTCCTTGGAAAATATAACCATATTGTTTACAATAATTAACTAACATTTCCATTGTTACATTCATTTTTCTCATCCTCTTTCTTTTAAAAAGAAAAAAACTTCTTCAAATAATGTAAGGACGAGCTAAAACCCGCGGTTCCACCTTACTTATTCAAAGAAGAATCCCTTTTATTTATATAGCTCCAGTTTTCCACACCTTCATCGCTTGTATGAATTAATTATATAATAGTAACCATTAAAAGTTCAAGCATTTTTAACCAATCGTATACGGATTTTCAGGAGTGCCTTCCCCACTTAAAATCTTTGTAGTGGATAAAAGATATACTGAAGGACGGATCAAACCATCATCGGCCGCGTCACCGTTGTCGACACGACCAGAAACAGTGACAACGAATATAAGGTCTGCACTTGGAAAATCAGAACCTGGAGAATAGCCAACGGGAGAAATAGTATGCTGCATTGTGCTTGAATTATAAAGCCAATCATTATTTTTGCAATCATCATAAGAAGTATCATGCCAGTCATTTAAAGGTTTCCATAAACATTTTGATCTGTCGATGGTACTTCCACCACTTGTGGCATAGCCATAGTCACTTGGATACATTAAGCCTATTTGGCCTTCCCACGTCGTTGTTCTTTCGACTGTATCATTACAATAATCCCCTGTCGTACATATCTTTCCTGTATCGCTACTTCTTTCATACCTATAAAATTGATTAGCCTGACCTCCATCTAAATCAGTAATATAAGGTGATTGCCAACTGTTTGTACCATTGCTTCCGGTATTCCATAAAGTGTTTCCTACTAAATTTTTTAAATTTGGTTTTAAGCCAGTTGTAGTAAAATCACAGGCTTCTGTTTTATTCTTCCAATAAGAATAGCAGTTTCCTGAACTATTATTATAATACAATGAACCGCCAACACTTTCACTTTCATAGCCATGATTTAAAAGTTTCATTAAATCAGCCTGACTCCATTCATTGACACCAAAACCTTCATTTACTGATGACTCTGAAGAGTCCCATGAATATTCTCCAATGGCTTCATTTCTTATTAATTTTAATCTTGATTCTTTTTCGCCTGTGCCATCATCTATGTTATTCATAGCACCTATAATACGCCAGTACTCATTATCTATTTTGACATAGTTACAAGGATTTTTCCCAACATATCTTAAGTTGTTATCACTTGTAAGATCATAGGCTAAGGTGTAAGTACATGTATCACTTGTTTTATCTGGAACAGTATAGACATCTTCTGAAGAAGCACTGGCCTTTGACGCTAAATCTTTAATAACATCTACGGCTGTAATAATGTGATAACTTGCTGTAACGGTTATTTTGCCTTCAAAACTTTTATTCATTGTTTCATTTGGAGCAAAATAGTCAAGCCATATATTTAAGGCATAACTTTTTGTTTCTTTGGCGTTTAAAGTGCCTGTTTCTAGCATTCTTGAATCTGTCGCATTAGACAATGTTTTGGTAACTGCCGTGTTACTACCTAAAACGCTTGTGGTATTATTTAGTTTTACTATAAGATAATTAATATCTAAAGTAGAACCTGTTAGGGTTTCTAAATTAATTTGATATTTTGCGGCATCATTACATTCGTTTTTTAAAGTAAAAGTATAAGGGGTTAATTTTTCACCTTCCTCATCTTCCATCGGATATGTTTTTTGTAAATTTATGGCATCTCCTTCTGTAAAAGTGATATTTAAACATTTCGTACTCATTACGTTTTTACTGTCTTGATTTAAATTCAAAAGCCAATAGGCATAAGACATACCAATTGATACACTCAAAACAAGTAAAATAATAATTACAATCAAAATCACTTTCTTTTTCATAAATAAACTCTCCTACCCTACTATTTATTACATTTAAATTTTAACACATTACCGCACGTCTTAGCAACTAGATATTTTGGAAATATTTTTCCAGAACTACACTAAATCTTCAAGTTTTGGAAATATTTTTCCAAAACTCACAAAAAGCAGCAACTTTTAAAACAGCATAATTTTACATAAAAAAATTGCTTCTATATTAAGAAACAAGATTTTTAATAATTTATTTAATTCAACCTGTATAATAAATCATCATATCGTTATTATTTTCATGTTATTCTCCATTTTGCGTGTTCTAAAAAAGTATCAAGCTTCTAAAGTGATTTCTAAAGTCATATTAGTAACATCAATCACCGTGTTAACCGGAATGTTTGTTTGTTTTACTTTACCATAACCCGTTAATTTATAAGGTAAGTTTATGAGTTCACAAAATCTTATAATTTCATTTGTACTCCAACCTGTTACATCAGGCATAGTATAAGTTTTATCATTCGTAAGTAAGAATACTTTAGAACCTGTAATTGTTTTAGTATTGGCTAAAGGATACTGATTAATAATATATTTGCCATTTCCTAAAGTAATGGGATTTAAACCTAATTTTTTAATTTCTTCTTGAACAACACTAGTTTCTTTACTTAAGTACTGTGTAACAGTTACAATTTTGTTATGGTCCACATCATTTTGTTCATTAGTAACACTTAAAATATTAGCGATATCTTTAACAGCGTTGGCAATGGTACTTGTAATTTTAGTCGAAGATGCTGTTGATTTTTTTGCTACAAAATAAACAACATACTCTGGGTCTTCATAAGGAAATAGGCCTAAGAAAGATTTAATATAATCATATGTACCCGTTTGATATCCTCCTGTTGATGACGCTATCTGGGCCGTTCCGGTTTTACCAATTAAAGTAACATTAGAAGGGGCATAGCCTTTATTATAATCAAAACCGTTATAAACAACATTATACATAAGCTGTTTCATTCTATTAATAGATTCAGTACTTGCTACTTTACCTACTTCTGCTTTTTTAGCCTCATAAACAGTGTTTTTGTTTTCATCAACAATTTTATCAACAATATAAGGTTTTAACATCACGCCATCATTAGCAAAAATTGTCATGGCTTGAAGAAGTTGAATAGGCGTTACTAAGACACCTTGGCCAAAAGATGCATTCGCAAGTTCAGATTCATAAGTGATATCAACTAAGCCATCGGATTCAGCAGGAAGGGTAATACCTGTTTTATGGCCAAAACCTAAAGTATCATAAAAATCACTTAATTTGGCTGCGCCTAGTTTAAGACCTAAATTAGTTGCGGCAACATTAGAAGAATACGCAAAACCTGTGTCATAAGTAATATCGCCCCATCCAACGGTGTTAAAGTCTTTAATCTTAGTTTTACCATCACTTAAAGTAATAGAACCAGATCTAAATTTATCCTCTCCGTTATATAAGCCGTTTTCTAAAGATGCTAGCCAAGAAAATATTTTCATGGTACTACCTGGTTCGTAAGCATAACCAACCAAAGGACTCATGTAATTATTTAAACCTTCTAAGGTATTTGGGTTAAAGTTTGGATTAGAGGCACTTCCGACAATCGCCCCTGTTTTAGCATTCATCACCGTGAAACTAGCCCAATCTAAAGTCGTATCTTTAGAAAAACCGGCAATCGCATTTTCCAAAATATTTTGCACATCACTATTTAAAGTTAAATAAATGTCATTACCACTTTTAGCCTCAATTCCTTGAGCCTCACTAGTAGGCATTTTATAGCCATACGCATCTTTTTCATATTCGGTATAACCATTAGTACCTTTTAGCTCATTATTAAAGTAACTTTCAACACCCATTTCACCAGTTATTTCCCCATCGTCATTACTTCTAGCATAGCCAAGAATATATGACGCCCAAGAAGAATTAATATATTGTCTTCTTTTAGCTAACGTTTCAAAAATAATACCTGGTAAGTTTTCCTTTAACAATGCTTGTCTTTCATCTTCACTAATTTTACCCCAGATACCTAACTCTACTTGATATAAATTTTGACTAAAATAACCTTTTAAATCACTTTGACATTTAGTTTTATTTTCGTCTGTTGAGGCAACAACATTACAAATCTTCGTAGCGGTTTGTTCTTTATCTACCACATGCATGGGATTTTCCATATCTGTTGTTCTAGAAGGAGATAAAATAGCAATAATTTTATAAGAATTGGTGTTTTTAGCTAGGGGTTTGCCATCCACATCATAAATAATACCCCGACTGGCATATAAAGTTTCTTTAGTTGTATTACGATTACTTGCAAACTCAGTCAAATTAATACCATCTACTTTAGGACTTAAAACGACATAGGAAAGTTTAAGAATAATAACAAGAAAAAAAAGGCCCACAATGAGTATCGTAATCTTTACATTTAAATTGCTTTTTCTTTTATACTTGCCGCCTTTTTTCACAAGATACCCCTCCTATTCATCAATATTCTTGATGTTATTGTTATTATAAGTCATGCCCTTTTCTTGGGCTACCTCTTGTATTTTATCTAAGCTGGCTAATTCATCCACTTGCATACTTAATGATTCATTAATGCCTTCTTGTTCATTAATTTGATTTTTTAACTTTTCTAATTCAATATTAGATTCTGATAAAATGGCTTTTGTAAAAACCGTAGAAAGAGGAAACATCAAAATCGTCAAAAGAAGAAAAATCGTCATTATTTTTTCACCTTTTAATAATTTTATCATTTTCTTTTTTTGTTTACTCATAATTTATCCTTTCTGCCACTCTTAACTTAGCACTTTTACTACGAGTATTTTCTTCTAGTTCTTTTTGACTAGGCAAAATAGGCTTTTTTGTAATTACTTTTATTTTAGGAAGATATTCTTTAGGAATATTAGGTAATCCTTTTACCATATCATCTACTTCACTATACTTTTTAAAAGTTTGTTTAGTTATACGATCTTCTAAAGAATGAAAAGTAACTACCACTAATCTTCCTTTATCCTTTAATAAATCAATAGCATCTGGTAAAACTTGTTCTAAACCTGTTAATTCTTCATTCACTTCAATACGAATAGCCTGAAAAATATTACGTTCAGGATGTGTTTTATAAAAATAGTTTTCGCCAACTGCTTTTTTGATACAATCTACTAATTCTTTCGTTGTTGTAATTGCTTTTTTCTCTCTTTCATTCACAATTTCTTTAGCAATAAAAGGACTTTTCTTTTCTTCGCCATATTTATAAAAAAGCATTTTTAATTCTTCATAAGAATAATTATTTACAATATCTTTGGCTGTTATTTTATCTTCTTGATTCATTCGCATATCAAGTGTTTCATCTCTCATGAAACTAAAGCCGCGATTTTCATCTAACTGGGGAGAAGATACTCCAAGGTCAAACAAAATACCATCTACTTTAGTAATGCCATATTCTTGTAAACGTTCTTTCATATTGACATATTTATCATGAATAATAGTAAAATTATCGCCAATTTGGGATAATTTTTCCTGACTATATAAACAAGCCTCGCTATCTCTATCAAAGGCGAATAAATGCCCCTTTTTGATTCTTTTTAAAATTTCACTAGAATCTCCTGCATAACCTAAAGTAGCATCCACATAGATACCATCTTCTAAAATATTTAAATTGGCAATTGATTCTTCTTTTAAAACTGTATAATGTTTCATAGATTCTCACATCCATATATATTAAAAAATATTTTTAAATATTGTTGGGGTGCTGTCCAAAAGAAGGGAACAGTAACTTCATTTTAGACTAACACCGCCCTAAAACAGCGCATAAGAAAAGCAAACCTGCTTTTTCTTATTAAAGGGTAAAATGTATTTAAAACTATCCTTTGCCAAACTTTTGAAAGAGTAAGTATAAAAGCAAAGATAGTATTAGAAGACAAACATACTTCTTAAAACATCGCGAAAGTTTAACCGAAGGACTAACTGCGTCTATCTTTTCTACTACCACTTTTCATCACTGTTCACATATAGATTACTAGATTTTTAAAGTGTTGTAAAGTAAATAGTGTGAAAATAAAGCAAACTTTACATAGTTTTAAATATTCGTATTTAAAATTTATAAAAAGTTCTATATAATAATTTTGGTGGTGATGTTATGAAAAAGAAGAAATATTTTCTTTTAGTTTTAATCTTTCTTTCTTTTATTATGTTTTTTTATTTTAATCAAAAGAAAGGGTTTCATGAAGATGAAATTTATTCTTATGGTTCTTCTAATTATAAATATGATAATATTTATAAAAGTTATGGTTATACCAGTAAGGAATTAGATTATTTTTGGAATGTTACTTTCAAAGGCAATTTGTTTAACCGTGTTGGTAATTCTTTAGATTTTCTTTTAAATATGAATAAAAAAGATTTTTCTTATCGTGAAGATTTAACTAAGAAAGAACCTATTTTAAAAACGAAAGAAGACGCAAATGAATATTTAAGTATTCAAAAAGAAGACCTTGGAAACTATTTTAGTGTGTGGCTTAACCAAGCCATTGATGTTCACCCTCCTTTATTTTACTTTTGTCTTCATTTTTTCTCTATCTTTTCTTTTAATCATTTTTCGAAAATCGTTGGCTTTGCTTTAAATTTACTCTTTTTCATTTTAACTCTTATTGGCATGAAAAAAATCTTAACTTTAGAGGGCAAAGACGAATTTTCTTTACCCGCGATTATTTTTTATGGTATGAGTATGGCTGCTATAAGTACAGTTATGTTTCAAAGAATGTATATGATGCTTACATGTTTTACAGTGTGGTATCTTTATTATTTATGGAAATTTACAAAAGAAGATTTAAGTAAAAAAGACAAAAGAATTTTTAGTCTCATTATTACAGGTGGCTTTTTAACTCAATATTATTTTTGTATTTATGTCGTTACTTCTTTTATCACTTATGTCATTTTAAATTGGCCTGATAAAAGGAAAATAAAAGACCTTTTTCTAATTCATTTTAAAGGAGCTATACTAGGACTTATTCTTTATCCTGTCGCGATTTACCAAGTTTTATTTTCTTCACGAGGTATTGTTGGTCATGAAAATATTGCTAAAACATATTTAGAAATGCTTACCTACTTCATTCAAAATATTTTTTCAAAATTAAATTTGAATATTATTTTAACTGTTATCTTAAGTATTGGCCTTGTTTATGTAGTTTGGAAAAAGAAATTGTTTAAGCAAAAAGAATTTCATTTACTTTTACTACCTATCATTCTTTCTTTACTTATCATTTCTAAAATTTCCCCTTTTTTAGGTAATAGTTTTACATTCCGATATATAATGTTACTTTATCCTCTTATTGTTATTTTAATATTCTATATTTTAAGCTTTATTAAAAGTAAAAAACTTCCAGTGGTATTATTAGTAATCAGTATTTTACTAGGAGTATCAGGAATGATTTTAGAACGTCCAACTTACTTATATGAAGAGTATCAAGAGTCACTTGATATTGCCCAAAATAACAAAGATGATAATATCATTTATGTAGTTGATAACGATTTTACTTTTTTAAACGCTATGCCTGAATTCTTAATTTATAAAAAACATCTTATTATTGACATTAATGAAAATGATTTAGGACAAATAAAGGCTTTAAAAGAAGTTAGCCAAGACAATGAAGCAATCTTATGTATTAAAAGTTGGTTGGATACGGATAAAATTAAAGACGATATTTTAAACAATACAGATTTTACAAAGGCAGAACTTATCGCTGATGTTTCAAAAGATACCTTATCTACTTATTACAAATTAACAAAATAAGCCATGATATAAAATTAATAAAGAACAGAAGTAGTTAATTCCTGTTCTTTTTTATATTTAAGTTTTTTACTTTATTGAACTTTTTTGCCGTTTCCGGCAGTTTTGTTCAATGAAGTTGTATAAAAATTATTTTTATTTTATAAATCTAAACTGTTTTTATTTAGCAAAAATTCTTGAATTCCGATTATTAAAATTCCTGCTTCATTTCTCCATAATTTAATGTTATCTTTAACAACAACAATTTTTTTGAAATTATCATCAATATTATTTAAAGATTTAGTTTCCTGTAATGTTTTTTCAGGAGTATCTAAATTAAGCGCTGATTGAATATAATATCTCTTATTTCCTTGATTGCATACAAAGTCAACTTCTAATTGCTTTCTAGTATCATCTTCTCTTACTTCAACAACTCCAACATCTACATTGTAGCCTCTAATTAATAATTCATTATAAATGATATTCTCCATCAAGTGATTTTCTTCTTGTTGCCTGAAATTTAATTTTGCATTTCTTAAACCAATATCTGCAAAATAATATTTTTGAGGTGTTTGAATATATTTTTTACCCTTAACATCATATCTTTCTGCTTTTTCTATTAAAAAGGAATCTAATAAGTAATTCATATACGAAGTAATTGTATTTTTGGAAATATCAGTTATTCCATTACTAATAAAAGTATTATAAATTTTTTGAGGATTTGTTAATGAGCCTACTGATGAAGAAAGAATATTTATTAATGTATCAAGCACATCTGGTTTATCTATATTATTTCTATCGATAATATCTTTTTTATATGTCAACTCATATAGACTTGTTAAATACTTACTTTTTTGTTCATCAGTGTGTTGTTTTAATATTAAAGGCATACCACCATACGTTATATATTCATTCCATGCTTCATATCTATCACCTTCATAAGCTTCAACAAATTCTGAAAATGATAACGGAAATATTCTAATCTCATCTCCACGTCCTCTAAACTCAGTAATAATATCCGAAGAAAGAAATTTTGAATTACTTCCAGTCACATATACATCAACATTTTTCTCATACAATAAACCATTTAATACAAATTCAAAACCATTTGCCAATTGAATTTCATCTATTAGTACATAATACATGTCATTGTCTTTAATTTGAGATAAAATATATTCATTTAATAATTTTGAATCATGATATTTTCTATTTTCTTCTCTATCTAAAGCTAATTTAATAATGTGATCTTCTTTAGTTCCGTTTTCAATTAAATAATTATAGAAAATTATATTAAGCATATAGGATTTTCCACATCTTCTGATACCTGTTAGTATTTTAATTAATCCATTTCCTTTTCTTACAATTATCTTGTTTAAATAGTCATTTCTTGCAATTATTTTTTCTTTCATAAAAATTTCTCCATTTCTCATTGAACTTTTTTGCCGTTTCCGGCAGTTTTGTTCAATGACATTATATATTTTTTTTTTGAAATTTTCAAGCAATCCATTGAACTTTTTTGCCGTTTCCGGCAGTTTTGTTCAATGAAATCATATAAAAACCTGTTTCAATACTTGAGAAACAGGATTCATATTTAAAATTAATTATTCTTTTTACTATCTTTCGTACTATCTAAAACTGTTCCAAATGAGGCAATCCCATTTAATTCAGCTGGTAAAATAATTTTAGTAGCTTGGCCTTCAGCCATTTTACTAAGTGTTTCATAAGACTTTAATTTTAAAATAGCTGTATCAGGATCTGCTTCTTTTAAAAAACGTATACCCTCAGCTTCAGCTTGCTTAATTTTTAATAAGGCTTCAGCTTCTCCTTCTGCTCTTTTAATTTTAGTTTCTTTTTCAGCTTCAGCTCTTAAAATAGCACTTTCTTTTTCACCTTCAGCAATTAAAACAGATGATTTCTTTTCACCTTCAGCTTGTAAAATCTTTTCTCTTCTTTCACGTTCAGCACGCATTTGTTTTTCCATGGCATCTTGAATATCTCTTGGTGGTAAAATATTTTTGACTTCGACACGATTTACTTTGATTCCCCATGGATCAGTTGCTTCATCTAAGATAGAACGCATTTTAGCATTAATAATATCACGAGATGTTAAAGTTTGGTCTAATTCTAATTCACCAATAATATTACGTAACGTGGTAGCTGTTAAAGATTCAATAGCACTAATAGGATACTCCACACCATAAGTGTAAAGTTTGGCATCCGTGATTTGAAAATAAACAACGGTATCAATTTGCATTGTAACATTATCTTTAGTAATAACTGGTTGGGGTTCAAAATCCCTTACTAATTCTTTTAAGGTTACAACATTAGCAATTCTATCAACAAAGGGAATTCTAACATGAACCCCATTATGCCAAGTCGTATAATAAGAACCTAATCTTTCAATAACATATACCTTTGATTGAGGTACGACCTTGATACAAGGAATAACAAATAAAATAACTAAAATAAATAATATAATTAAAAATGGCATTATTTTTCACTCTCCTTTTTAGTTGTTGTTTTTTTACGTGTTGTACTTTTTGTTGGCTTTTTTTTCGTAGTTGTTTTTTTAGCAGGAGCTTTTTTCTTTGGCTCTTCTTTTTTTACTTTTTCAACAACTAATTTAACCCCGTCAATTTCTTTAATAAGGACAGGTTCATTTTCTTTAATAGAACCATTGGCAACAGCACTCCATAATTTACCATCTACTTTGACTTCACCAATTTCATTTTTTGTAATTTTTTGGGTAACTATACCTTCCATACCAATAACTCTTTCTAAATTAAGTTTGGCATCTTCTGCTGTTTGATAATCTAGTAATTTCTTTCTTGTAGCAATTAAAAAAACAATTCCTAAAATTACAAAAACAGCAAATTGGATAACAAATGAGGATACAAATAAAGATAAGAATAAAGTAATAATACCACTTGCGATAAACCAAATAGAAACTAAATTCACGGTGGCAGCTTCTACTAAGCCTAATAAAATAACAATAACTAACCATATCATCCAATATGACATAACATAACACTTCCTTCTTCTTGATATTAACATAAAATTCCTTTTTTGAATAGTCATTTTACATATTTATGTGATAAAATAATTAAACGAAAGAGGTGTATGATATTGATAAAATTTTATGATTTAAATAACAAAACGCAAAAAGAAACAAAAGAACTTGCGCAAAACTATTGGATTGATATGATAGATCCTAGTGAAGAGGAAATTAAAAGTGTTTGTAATCTTTTAAAATTAGAAGAAATTGACTTAAAAAAAGTTCTCGATAAATCAGAACTTCCTCATATTGAACAAGAGCAAAATGCCACCCTTTATATTTTTAATATTCCCTATGTCATCATAAATAACGGTAAGAAAAAGTATCGTTCCTATCCTTTTGGTATCTTTTATCAAGAAAAAGGACTTATCAGTGTTTCTTTAAAAGAACACCCTCTTAAAGAAGTTTTACAAAAGGAACTTTTAGGAGAAAATAACTGGCGAAATATAGAAGATTTTTCTATTTTCTTTATAGCCAAGGCAACAGAATACTTTATTCGTTATCTAAATGAAATTCAAGAAGATATTATTGAAAAAGAAAAAGATTTAATCAAATCTCCAAGTAATAAAGATTTAGAACGAATGCTTGCCTTACAAAAAAGTTTACTTTATTTTACTACCTCTTTACAAGGTAATGAAATGCTTTTAGAAAAACTAGAAAACAATAGTAATTTAAAAGAGACCTCTCTTGATAATTTAAAAGATGCTCAAATTGAAATAAAACAAGCAATTCGAATGGGTAGTATTTATAGGGAAATTTTAGAAAATACTATGGATACATATAGTTCTATTATTTCTAATAATTTAAATGATATTATGAAATTTTTAACTTCCATTACCCTTGTCATTTCCATACCTACCATGATTTCTTCTTTTCTAGGAATGAATGTTACTATTGGTGACTTTGCTAGTAATCCTTACTCCTTTTTACTTATTATTTTAATATGTCTTTTAGTTACTCTTTTAATTGTTATTCTATTAAAAAAGAAAAATCTTTTGTAAGACTTTTCTTTTTTTGTTTAATCCTTTAAGCAGCCTATTGGAACAACAAAAATGCCATCTTCTCTTTTATAAGCATAATTTCCTGTCGCTGTTAATATCATCATAAAAGCTGGATTATTCATCTTTTCTGTATCTATTTTACTTCGAAGTTTTAATAAATTTTCTGCACCTTCTTGTATTAGTTTGTCCCCACCTAACTTTATTTCTATTAGTCCATAAGAGCCATTTCTTAAATGAATGACAGCGTCACATTCTAGTCCTGAAGAATCTCTATAATGATAAACTTTACCATTATTTGCATCAGCATAAACTCTTAAATCTCTAATACACATTGCTTCAAACACCAAGCCAAATGTTCTTAAATCATTTATTAAATCATCTGGGCCTATTCCTAAAGCAGCCACGCCTATAGAAGGATCCACAAAATATCGTGTTTCAGATGTCCTGGTAGCTATTTTACTTCTTAAATTTGGATTCCATGCAGGACTTTCCTCAACGACAAATATTTTTTTTAAGGCATTAATATAGGAATATACTGTATCAGAATCAAGAGAATTTGTATCATTTTTTATCATATCTTCCTTAATAGTTTCATAACTGGCTTGTGTACCAATATTTCTTGCATAACTCCTCATTAAATTTTTTACTCTTTCTGGAGTTCGATTTATTCCATCCACTCTTGAAATATCTGAATTTACAACAGCATCATAATAATCATATGCTTGTTCTAAAGCAATGTCATTATCCATAAAAACACTTCTAGGCCAACCACCGCGGCAGCATAAAAAAGCAATATCGTTCAGAGTTAAGTTATTTATCGCACTTATTCTTTGAGGATTGTTAAAAAGATTATTTAAACTAACTTCCCCATTTGATTCTCCTGACTCAAATAATGCCATAGGTCGCATAGTAAGCCATGAAAATCGTCCGGTTCCTGTATGACTAACATTTTCCATGCTGGCAGGAACTGAAGAACCTGTTAGTATAAATTGTCCTTCTTCACCACGATGATCAACTTCAAATCTAACAGCATCCCATAATTTTGGGGCTAATTGCCATTCATCTATCAATCTTGGAACCTCTCCCGCTAATAATAAACTAGGATTTATATCTGCTAGAGTAAGATTTTGTTCTTTGTCCTCTGGCCTAGCCATATACAAAATACTCTTAGCTATTTGCTCGGCCGTTGTGGTTTTTCCACACCATTTAGCTCCCTCAATTAAAACAGCTCCTTTTCCTTTTAATTTTTTTTCAAGTATTTGATCAGCAATTCTTTTTTTATATTCTTTCATTTAATGACCTCCTCATATTTATATATTATACACTTTTTTGAGGTTATCGCCAACCGTTTTCGGTGATTTGATGATTTCTTTTCGGTGATTTGATTGATTTTTGTTCGGTGATTTGCTGATTTTAACTTATCCTATAATGGCCAATGATGTCATTATGATGCTCTAGGATATCTTCCTCATAATATTTTTGATAAGGATTAGCGTGATGAATAACAAAATTAATTCCGTGATGATTTCTTTTGTCAGATACAATGCCAATATGCTTTTTAAAAACCACAATATCGCCACCTTGCCACTCCTTTATTTTATGAATATCAGTTGTTAGACTAATTGCATTATAATCAAAATAAGTCTTTAAATTTAATACTCTTCGAAAATCAATATTTTTATCAACAACATCAATATCATATAAGTTTCGATGGGCATTTATATGTTCATTAACAAGTTCTCTTAAATCATAACCAGCATCTAAAAAAGCAAAAGCAACGACATCAGTACAAACGCCATAAGAATCATCAGGATAACCACTACTATAATATTTACTTTTATATTTTGGATGAGTTTTTACATAATTTCTAGCATTCATTAAGATATCTGTTTGATCATCTATCCCATCATTATCTTTATCTATCAAACTAACATATGTTTTAATGCCAAAAAATTCATTTGTGTACTTTTTATGAGGTAGCAAATTAAAATAATAAAGTAAGTATAAAAGAATTAATAAACTTATCGTAATAATACTTAAAATAATTAGTTTTTTCTTTTTCATATTCCCTCGTATCTATTTAAAATTAAAGATAAGTAAACAATTATTAATAAGTTAAAAATACCCAGTTTTTTTACAACTGAGTATTTTTATTATTTTGTATGAATTGTGAAATTATCATTATTCACATCTACAACTAAAATATCATTAGGTTTTAAATCTTGTTCAATCATATATTTAGCAAGTAAAGTTTCAATGTTTTTCGTAACATATCTTCTAATTGGTCTTGCACCATAATTTTCATCAAATGATTCATCAATAACTTTTTGACGAGCCTTATCTGTTAATTCTAAAGATATTTGTTTGTCTTTTAAACGACTATTAATTTCCCCAATAATTTTATTTAAAATTGCTCCTACGACATCTTTATGTAAAGAATGGAAGACAATAATTTCGTCAATACGATTGATAAATTCGGGACGGAAGTTATTTTTAAGTTCATTTAAAACTTTTTCTTCTGCATTATCTTCATTGTCTAAGATGTATTCACTACCTAAATTACTTGTCATAATAATGATGGTATTTTTAAAGTCAACGGTTCTTCCTTGGGAATCGGTAAGACGTCCATCGTCTAAGATTTGTAATAAAATATTAAAGACATCTTTATGTGCTTTTTCTATCTCATCAAATAAGACAATACTATAAGGATTTCTTCTTACTGCTTCCGTTAAGACGCCACCTTCATCATATCCGACATATCCTGGAGGAGCACCAATTAAACGAGAAACATTAAATGATTCCATATACTCCGAACAATCAATTCGAATCATATGACGTTCATCATCAAATAATTCATAAGCAAGACTTTTAGCTACTTCGGTTTTACCAACACCGGTTGGACCTAAGAAGATAAAAGAACCAATAGGACGATTAGGGTCTTTAATACCACTTCTCGCTCTTAAAATGGCATCACTTACTCTTCTTAAAGCATCATCTTGGCCAATAACTCTTTCTTTTAATCGGTCATATAAGTGAAGTAGTTTTTCTTTTTCACTACTAACTAATTTAGAAACAGGAATCTTTGTCCAACGTGAAATAATACTTGCAATTCCTTCTTCATCGACAACGTCGGATAAAATAGTACCTTTCTCTTCTTTACGAAGTTCTTCTAATTCTTTTTCAAGTTTTGGAATCGTACCATGACGAAGACGAGCACTTGTTTCCAAATCATAACTATTTTCGGCATTTTGTAAATCAAAACGAGCTCTTTCTAATTCACTCTTCTTTTGATTTATTTTATCTTTAATACCCTTTTCTTCTTCCCATTTATGACGCATTTCACTTTCTTCTTTTTTCAAAGTAGAAAGTTCTTCATCAATTTTCATAACTCTTGCGCGAGATAAATCATCTTTTTCTTTTTTCAAAGCCTGACGTTCAATCTCTAAAGACATAATCTTACGAGTTAATTTATCAAGAGGTACAGGAACAGAATCAAGTTGCATCTTAATAGTAGCACAAGCTTCATCGACAAGATCAATGGCTTTATCTGGTAAATATCTATCAGTGATATATCTATCTGATAAAGTAGCTGCAGCGACTAGTGCACTATCTTTAATAGTAACACCATGAAAGATTTCAAATCTTTCTTTTAAACCTCTTAAAATAGTAATCGTATCCATAACAGTTGGTTCAGAAACTAAAACTTTTTGAAATCTTCTTTCCAACGCCCCATCTTTTTCAATGTATTTACGATACTCATTTAAAGTAGTTGCGCCGATTAAATGAATTTCACCACGAGCAAGCATTGGTTTTAACATATTAGAAACATCCATAGCACCTTCAGCCCCATTACCAACAATCATATGAATTTCATCAATGAACATAATAATGTTGCCATCACTTTTTTCAATTTCTTTTAAAACGGCTTTTAGACGTTCCTCAAACTCACCACGATATTTAGCACCAGCCACTAAAGCACCTAAGTCAAGTTCCCAAATTGTTTTATTTTTAAGACTATTAGGAACATCTCCGGCAACTATTCTTTGGGCAAGTCCTTCGACTATAGCTGTTTTACCAACACCTGGTTCACCAATTAAAACAGGATTATTTTTACTTTTACGTGATAAAATACGAATAACATTTCTGACTTCTTCATCACGACCTATAACAGGATCAACCTTGTTATCACGAGCATTCTTTGTAATATCACGTCCATATTTATCTAAGACATTTTTTAATTCTTCATTATTTTCATTATACATATTTAAACCCTCCTTTTTAAACATCATTATTATATCTCAATCATTAGCACTTGTCAATATAGAGTGCTAATGATTGCTATAAAAAGATACCTAACCGAAGTTAGATATACGTTACCAACTTGTTTAGACTATTTTAAAATTAAAATAATCAAGTTCATCAGTTATAAATCTTAGAATATCATCTTCACTAATAGACTAAATCACACTTTTGCATAAAATATTCAAGAAATTATCACACTTTTGCAAAGTTTTTTGGTATATTTATCACATTTTTGCAATATTTACTTAAATTATTTGATAGCATTAATCCCCTGATAACTCGTACGGACTTTCTTTAGAGCCATTGCCATTAACAATTGCAACAGAGGATTTTAAATAAACGGATGGGCGTATCAGAACAGAATTTGCTGCACTAAGGCCATCATCAATGTTACATCCGACATTACCACCATTACCTACGTCAAACACATTAGTAGTATCTGATGTATCAGTTCTAGAAGAAATAGTCCATTGAAAATTACTTGAAACATAAAACCAATCATTATTTTTACAATCGCTATAAGAACTATCATTCCAATTAAGCAATTCTTTGGTTAAACAGCTACTTCGATTATTTTTGCTTCCCCCACTGGTTGCAAATCCATAATCACTTGGATACATTAAGCCAACTTTCCCTTGCCATGTACTAGTTCTTGTCACAGTATCATTGCAAAAAACACCTGACGTACATATTTTTCCTGTATTATCGCTTCGCTCATAACTATAAAAATGAATAGTTAATCCATTGCTCGCTGTTGTCCAACCGTTTGTACCTTGACTTCCCGTGTTCCATAAAGTGTTTCCTATTAATTTTTTTAAATTTGGTTTTAAGCCACTACTTGTAAAATCACAGGCTTTTGTGGCATTATCACTATAAGAATAGCAGTTTCCAGAACTATTATTGTAGTATAATGAACCACCAACACTTTCACTTTCATAGCCTGGATTTAAAAGTTTCATTAAATCAGCCTGGCTCCATTCATTGACACCCCAACCACTATTTACCGATGAATCTGAAGTATCCCATGAATAATTTCCTATTGATTCATTTCTTATTAATTTTAGTCTTGATTCTTTTTTTCCTGTTCCATCATCTATATTATTCATAACACCTATAATACGCCAAAACTCATTATCTATTTTGACATAGTTACAAGGATTTGCTCCAACATATCTTAAATTGTTATCACTTGTTCCATCATAGGCTAAGGTATAAGTACAACTATCACTTGTTTTATCCGGAACAGTATAGACGTCTGTTGAAGAAGTATCTGCTTTGGCTGCTAAATTAGAAACCACACTTGTGGCATATGGTATTTCTGTTTCATATTTTGCTGTTACAATAACTTTTGAATTAAAAGTTGTATTTTGAATATTTAATGTTTCTGTTGTTACATTTTCATCTAACCATAATCTTAAATCATAAGTTTTACTTTCTTTAGAGTCTAAATAACCTGTTGTTAAATTAAAAGCAGATTTAGCGTTATTAAGTGTTTTTGTTACAGTTTCATAATTTGATAATAAATCTAATTTTAATTCATTTTCAACATTACCTTCTTTTTTAGAAAACATAACTTTAATAGCATTATTATTTGTTAAAGTTGAAGTATTTAATACTTCTAAATTAACAGCGTATGAAGCAGAAGAATCACAGTTATTTGTTATGGTAAATTCATATGGAGTTAACTTTTTTCCATCTTTATCATACAAAGGATAACTCTTTTGTAAACTTATATTATCTTTTTCAGTAAAACTAATATTAAAACAAGTAGAAGCAATATCATTTTCACTTGTTTGAGTTAAATTTAAAGTCCATATAGCATAAGATATACCAATTACACTTAATATTAGGACAATACTAATCATTATTATTAATACTTTTTTCTTTTTCATTTTACTATCCTTTCATCTAATAAAAAACAAAACTAATTGGTTACAATCTCGTAAGGACTAGAAGATGTTCCTATTCCTCCGCTTATTTTGGCATCTCCTTTGATATTTATAACAGGACGAACACCATAGCCGCCGGTCACCCAGTCGCTGTTAGGAGAGCCTGAGCTGCCCAAATAGAACTCACCTACCGCCGCATCCGAGATATAGAAACTCCTCGGAGACAAAGTCCAATAAGTTGACGTACTATAAGTATAAGCAGATTTATTAATATAACCATTGGCATACCCTGAAAGCATTAATTCATCGACTGTAATTAAGCCAATCGGATAAGTTAAGGCTTTATTTCCTTTAGTATTTGTACTTAAGGTAAATAAATCGTTTATTTGAACGCATTTTAAAGTTGGCTGTTTTGTATAAAAATATCTACTATAAGGTCCATAGTTAGTATTAGACCCTGTTGTTGAATATCCATTTCCCGAATCTAGACTTCTATCATTACAGAAACCGGCATCAGCGATGACTGATTCATTGCTTGTTCCTAAAATATGGGTTTTATACCAATTATCTAATACTTTTTTGATATTGCTATCGTTTTCATTGGCATTTGTTTTTTCATAACTTGTATTTAAAGTACTGCCAGACATGTATCCTACATAAGCTGGGTTATCTCTTTTACTATTAAAGGAAGCTGATTTTATATTTAATCCTGAACCACTGGCATTGGCTGTTGCTCCCGCATATAAAAGTCTGACACTGCCATCACCATTGATACGAATAATTTGCCAGTAAGCATCAGCATATTTTACATAGTTGTTATTTACTGAACCACGATAGTAATAACTTATACCATCAGCATCGGCCATTTGATAAAGTCCTTTATCTGATTTATCACTTTCTCTTTCTGTTTGGTTCAGTAAATAACCTTTTAAATTATATCTTCTCATTTTGAAAGAAGTTCCTCCTGAACCTGTTGCTGTTCCATCCGTAACACTAGCACTGGTGATTTCATAAATATTTGCACAACCTGAGGTATTTTTCCATATTGATATAACATCAGCAGAACTTGTGCGATATCCAGCACCACAGAAATAATACTTAGTATTTCCACCATATGTTAAAGTAGTTGGATCTACTTGCTGAACATTTGTAATGGTATATGTTCCTGTCTCAGAATTAAAGGTATAACTAGAACCAATGGGAAGTAAAACGGCTGAGGCAGACAAGTTTTTAAATCTTGCATCTGTATCTTTTTGAGCAACTAAATCTGGATGAGGCATTGTTGATGATGGACTACTTAGACTTGTGGCTTTATTTTCATTCCAAATAAGAATAGGAGCAGTCCTACTAAAATCAACTGTTTGTTTAGCCGCTATTTTTTGTTTAGATATTTCAGGCGTTGTTTGATATTCGTTAGCAAGAATAACGTCCGCTAGGGTTGTATAGCCTTGCTCTACTGGGCTATAGTTACTTACTGATGCTGTTACAACTACTTTTGATTTAAAGTTTTTGTTCATAGCGTCTGTATCTTCTGGCGTAACATCTTCACTCATCCATAATCTTAAGTTATAATCAACACTGTCACCTGAACCTAAAGAACCTTTGGCAAGTATTTTTGATGTTACAGAACCATTTATTGTTGTTTTAGCATCTTCTAATTCACTTAGTTTAATAACGCTTTCATTATTTATCATAGAACTAATATATTTTATTGGTAACGTATTGTTTTCTAATATTTCTAAATTAACAGTGTAACTGGCAAATAAATCACAAGTATTTGTTATCGTAAAACTATAAGGCGTTAACTTTTTGCCTTCTTCATTTGTTATAGGGTAAGCATTAACTAAATTAATATTATTTTTTTCATTTGTTAACGATAAACTAAAACAACTTCCTGCTATTTTATTAAAACCTTTTTGAGACAAATTTAAAGTCCATATAGCATAAGAAATACCAATTATACTTAATATTAGAACAATACTTATCACTATTATTAATACTTTTTTCTTTTTCATTTTTACTATCCTTTCATCTAATAAAAAATAAAACTAATTGGTTACAATCTCATAAGGACTAGAAGATGTTCCTATTCCTCCACTTATTTTGGCATCTCCTTTGATATTTATAACAGGACGAACACCACAGCCACCGTCCACCCAGCCATTGAAGTAAGGATAGCCTGCACTATTCAAACTGAACTCTCGTACCACTACATTAAAATAACTTGGAGATATAGTCCAATAGTTAGACGTACTATAAGTATAAGTTGACTTGTTAATATAACCATCTGCATAGCCTGAAAGCATTAATTCATCGACTGTAATTAAGCCAATCGAATAAGTTAAGGCTTTATTTCCTTTAGTACTTGCCCTTAAGGTAAATAAATCATTTGTTTGAGAGCATTTTAAAGTTGGCTGTTTTGTTTGAAAATATCTTCTCCGAGGTCCATAGATGATGCTAGATTCTGTTGTAGAATAACCATTTCCAAAAGATAAACTTCTATCGTTACAGAAACCAGCATCAGCGATGACTGATTCGTTATTTGTGCCGAAAATATTGGTTTTATACCAATTATCTAATTCTTTTTTGATATTACTGTCGTTTTCATTGGCTGTTGTTTTTTCGTAACTTGTATTTAAAGTACTACCATACATGTATCCTACATAGGCTGGGTTATCTCTTTTACTATTAAAAGCAGCTGATTTTATATTTAAACCTGAACCACTTGCATTACCCGTTGTTCCCGCATATAAAAGTCTGACACTGCCATCACCATTCATACGCATAATACGCCAATAAGCACCTGCATATTTCACATAATTGTTGCTTACCGAACCACGGTAGTAATAACTTATGCCATCATCATCTGCCATTTGATAAAGTCCTTTATCCGACTTGTCACTTTCTCTTTCTGTTTGACTCATGCTGTATGCTTTTAAATTATATTTTCTGGTTTTGAAAGAAGTTCCACCTGAACCTGTGGCTGTTCCATCAGTATAGGTAGTACTGGTTATTTCATAAATATTTGAACAGTCTGATGTAGTTTTATAAACACCAATAACATCATCTGAACTGATATTATAGCCTGAACTGCAGAAATAATACTTAGTATTCCCTCCATATGTTAAAGTGGTAGGATCTAATTGTTGCACATTTGTTATATCATATTTTCCTGTTTCAGGATTAAAAGTATAACTAGAACCGATAGGAAGTAAAACTGATTCAGAAGTCAAGTTTTTAAACCTCGGATCTGTATCTTTTAAAGCTACTAAATCTGGATGAGGCATTATTACTGACTTACTACTTAAGTTAGAATCTTTGCTTTCGCTCCATATTAAAATTGGAGCTGTCTTACTAAAATCAACTGCTTGTTTGGCCGCTATTTTTTGCTTAGATATTTCGGGTGTTGTTTGATATTCGTTTGCTAGTATGGCATCTGCTAAGGTTGTATAGCCTTGTTCTGATGGGATGTAAGTACTTCTTTGGGCTCCTATGGTTACTTTTGATAAAAAGGTGGTATTCATAGAGTCTGTATCATTTATGGTGACATCTTCATCCATCCATAGTCTAATGTTATAATCAGTACTGTCACCGGAACCAAGGGTTCCTTTAAAAAGAACTTTGGAAGAAGAAGCATTATCTAAAGTTGTTTGGGTATCTTCTAAATCTTTTAATTTAGCGATGGCTTCATTATTTACCATTGCTTTAATATATTTATAAGGCATCGTAGAATCATTTAAAATTTCTAGGTTAACTGTGTAACTTAAAAATAAATCACAAGTATTTGTTATCGTAAAACTATATGGTGTTAGTTTTTTTCCTTCGGCATCAGATATGGGATAAGCCTTGGTAAGATTAATATCATTTTTTTCATTAGTTAATGATAAATTCAAACAACTTGTTACAAGTTTTGAAGGATTATGACTACTAAAAGTTAAAAGCCAATAAGCATAGGATACACCTATAACTGTCATCATTACTAATAGTATTACAATAATTAAAATAATCTTTTTCTTTTTGCTCATCTTCTTATACTCCCTTAAGACTAGTATGTAACATAACATGTATTTTAAACTACCTTTATTATTACTTTATAAGTATAGCACTTTATCGCACATTTTAGCAACTTGTTTTCAAATAAAAAAACGAGTAAGTCTCGCTTTTTTAGAATAAATATTTTATGTTGTATCTTTAAAAAATTAGTTTGTTACAATCTCAAATGGACTAGAAGATGTTCCTATTCCGCCACTTATTTTAGCATCTCCTTTGATATTTATAACAGGACGAATACCATTGTCGTCGGTCACCAAGCGGTCGCTAGGATAGCCTGAGCTGCTCAAAGCGAACCCACTCGCCTCCGTATTCGAGCCACGGAACTTCCTCGGAGACAGAGTCCAATAAGACCTTGTACTGTATGTATAAGCAGATTTATTAATATAACCATCAGCATATCCTGAAAGCATTAGTTCATCGACAGTAATTAGGCCAATCGGATAAGTTAAGGCTTTATTTCCTTTAGTACTTGTGCTTAAGGTAAATAAATCGTTTGTTTGAGCACACTTTAAAGTTGGTTGTTTAGTTTCATAATATCTATAATGTGACCCGTAGTATGTAGAAGAACCTGTTGTAGAATATCCATTTCCTGAAGACAAACTTCTATCATTACAGAAACCGGCATCAGCGATGACTGATTCATTGCTTGTTTCTAAAATATTGGTTTTATACCAATTGTCTAATTCTTTTTTGATATTGCTGTTGTTTTCATTGGCTGTTGTTTTTTCATAACTTGTATTCAAGGTACTACCATACATATAACCGTTGTAGGCTGGATTATCTTCTTTAACATTAAAGGTTTCCGATTTTATTCTTAATCCTGAACCACTGGCATTGGCTGTTGTTCCCGCATATAGAAGTCTGACACTGCCATCACCATTGATACGAATAATTCGCCAGTAAGCACCAGCATATTTTACATAGTTGTTATTCACTGAACCACGATAGTAATAACTTATACCATCATCATCTTCACTTTTGTATAGTCCTTTATCCGATTTGTCGCTTTCTCTTTCTGACTGAGTCATACGATAACCTTTTAAATTATATGTTCTGGTTTTGAAAGAAGTTCCGCCTGAACCAGTTGCTGTTCCATCTTCAAAACTGGCACTGGTGATTTCGTAAATACTTGAACATCCTGAGGTATCTCCCCATATAGATATAACATCAGCAGAACTTGTATTATATCCCGCACTACAGAAATAATACTTCGTAGTCCCACCATATGTTAAAGTGGTTGGATCTACTTGTTGAACATTTGTGATATCATATTTTCCTGTTTCAGAATTAAAAGTATAACTAGAGCCAATTGGCAGTAAAGGTGATTCAGCATTTAACTTTTCAAATCTCGCATCTGTATCTTTTAAGGCAACTAAATCGGGATGAGGCATCGTTGCAGTTTTAGTACCTAGGTTAGTGTCTTTATATTCACTCCATGTTAAAATTGGAGCCGATTTACTAAAATCTACGGTTTGTTTGGTGGCGATTTTTTGTTTAGATATTTCAGGAGTTGTTTGATATTCGTTGGCTAGTATGGCATCGGCAATGGTTGTATAGCCTTGTTCTACTGGACTATAATTACTTCTTTGGGCTCCTATGGTTACCTTAGATAAAAAGGTGGTATTCATAGAGTCTGTATCATTTACGGTGATATCTTCATCCATCCATAGTCTAATGTTGTAATCAGTACTGTCGCCTGAACCAAGAGTTCCTTTAAAAAGAACTTTGGAAGAAGAGGCATTATCTAAAGTTGTTGGGGTATCTTCTAAATCTTTTAATTTAGTAATGGCTTCATTATTTACCATAGACTTAATATATTTATAAGGCATCGTGGAATCATTTAAAATTTCTAGGTTAACTGTATAACTTAAAAATAAATCACAAGTATTTGTTATTGTAAAACTATAGGGAGTTAACTTTTTTTCCTTCTTCATCAGATATAGGATAGGCTTTGGTAAGATTAATATCATTTTTTTCATTTGTTAATGATAAACTCAAACAACTTGTGACAAGTTTTGAGGGATTATGACTACTAAAAGTTAAAAGCCAATAAGCATAAGAAACACCTATAGCCAACGACATCATTATTAATAGTATTATAATAATTAAAATAATCTTTGTCTTTTTGTGCATCTTCTTTTACTCCCTTAAAACATATCATATATTTTAAACTACCTTTATTATTACTTTACAAGTATAACACTTTTAGCCAAATTTTGACAACTTGTTTTCCAATAAAAAAAAGTACAGTTTTATTCTTCTGTACTTTCTTTTTCATCTGTAGATGATACTTCATCATGAGCATCATCACTCATAAGATTTTCTTCTAAGACTTCACTTGCTTCATCATCCATGAATTGTTTTTGAAGAACAAGTTCAATGTCACTATATTCTTTAGCGCCTGTTCCAGCTGGAATAAGTTTACCAATAATAACATTTTCTTTTAAGCCTCTTAAATAATCTGTTGAGCCTTTAATAGCTGCTTCCGTTAAGACACGAGTTGTCTCTTGGAAAGATGCTGCTGATAAGAATGAATCAGTTTGTAAAGAACTCTTTGTGATACCAAGCATGATTGGTCTTCCTTTGGCAGGAACGCCACCTCTTAAGATAACTGGTTTATTCGCATCTGTAAATTCTTTTAAGGATACACTTAAACCTTCTACTAAATCAGTATCACCAGCATCTACAATTCTTACTTTATTAATCATACGTTTAACAATAATTTCAATATGTTTATCATTAACGTCAACACCTTGTAATTTGTAAACGCTTTGAATTTCTTTTAAGATATATTCTTGGGCTGTGATTGGGTTTGTAACAGCAAGTAATTCTTTAGGTGAAATAACACCTTCGGTTAATTTATCGCCTGCTTTAACCACATCACCTACATTAACACGAACTTTCATGTTGTAGTTTGTAACATGTTCACGAGCTTCAACATCATTTTCCACGATAATTTTATGTTTACCATTATCTTCTGTAATAGCAGTAACTTTACCGTTAATTTCAGAAATAGTTGCTTTACCTTTTGGATTACGTGCTTCAAACAATTCTTCAACACGAGGAAGACCTTGTGTGATATCGTCTCCAGCAACACCACCTGAGTGGAATGTACGCATGGTAAGTTGGGTACCTGGTTCACCAATAGATTGAGCAGCCATAATACCAACAGCCTCACCTGTTTCAACAAGGTTACCTGTTGCAAGGTTAAGACCATAACATTTTTGACAAACACCATTTTGGGTTTTACATGTTAGAATGCTTCTGATTTCCACAGATTTGATACCAGCAGCGGTAATTTTCTTAACCATATTTTCTGTGATTAAAGCACCTTTTTCACAGATAACTTCTTTTGTTTCTGGATTAATAATTTTTTGAGCACTATAACGACCTAAAATACGTTCGGCAAGTGATTCAATAACACTACCGTCTTTATCGTTTAATAAGTCTTTAACTTCTACACCTTGAATAGAACCACAGTCGTGTTCTTTAACAATGATATCTTGAACAACTTCAACTAAACGACGAGTTAAGTAACCAGAGTCTGCTGTACGTAAAGCGGTATCAACGTTACCTTTTCTAGAACCATGGCTTGATAAGAAGAATTCTGATACGGTTAAACCTTCTGAGAAGTTTGACATAACAGGGATTTCAATGGTAGAACCATCTGGTTTAGCCATTAAACCACGCATACCAGCTAACTGAGCAAAGTTTGATAAAGATCCACGAGCACCAGAGTTCATCATCATGAATAATGGATTATCATAGTCTCCTTCAGCCATTTCTTTTAATTCGGCTTTGATCTTATCATTGGCTTTATTCCAAATATCAATAACGGTATTATAACGTTCTTCATCGGTAATCATACCACGTTTAAATTGTTTATTAACTTTATCTACTAAAGCCTTAGATTCTTCAATGATTTGTCCTTTTTGTTTAGAAGGAATAATATCATCAGCTGAAACCGTAATACCAGCAATCGTAGAATATTTAAATCCTAAGTCTTTTAACTTATCAAGGAAAATACTTGTTTCTGTTGTATGATAACGTTTAAAGACTTGAGCAATAATTTTACTTAAATCTTTTTTAACAAATGGTTTTGTTAAAGGCATAGCTTTGATAGCTTCAGGAATATTGGTTCCCATTTCTAGGAAGAACTTGTTAGGAGTAATTCCTTCAATATTTTCTTTAGTGGCTTCACTAATGAATGGATAGCTATCAGGTAAAATATTATTGAATTTAATTTTACCACAAGTCGTAACTAAATATTTATCCATTTGTTCTTCTGTAAATAATTTATGTTTAAAAGATTTAACTGGTAAAGCAATACGCGTATGAAGAGTAATCTCATGCCTTGCATAAGCCATTTCTACTTCATCTGGATCTTTATAAACTTTACCTTCGTGTTCTTCACCTGCTTTTTCTTGCGTAATATAGCAGTTACCTAAAACCATATCTTGGGATGGAGTAACAATTGGTTTTCCATCTTTTGGATTTAAGATATTTTGTGCACCCAACATAAGAAGTCTTGCTTCTGCTTTAGCTTCTTCTGATAATGGTACGTGAACAGCCATTTGGTCACCGTCGAAATCGGCGTTAAATCCAGTACAAACAAGGGGATGTAAACGAATAGCTTTGCCACCAACAAGTTTAGGTTCAAAAGCTTGAATACCTAATCTATGAAGTGTTGGCGCACGGTTTAACATAACTGGGTGTTCGGTAATAACATCTTCTACAACATCCCAAACACAGTCATTTTTAGTATCAATTAATTTCTTTGCGCCTTTAATATTATGAGCAAGACCACGTTCTACTAAACCATTAATAACATGTGGCTTAAATAGTTCCAATGCCATATCTTTTGGAATACCACATTGATACATTTTAAGGTTTGGTCCAACAACGATAACACTACGACCAGAATAGTCAACACGTTTACCAAGTAAGTTTTGACGGAAACGACCTTGTTTACCTTTTAACATACTAGATAAACTCTTTAATGGACGATTACCTGCTCCTGATACACTTCTACCACGACGGCCATTATCAAATAGACTATCGACAGCTTCTTGAAGCATACGTTTTTCATTTTGAACAATGATGGTTGGAGCGCCTAATTCTAAAAGTTTTTTCAAACGATTATTACGGTTAATAATACGACGATATAAATCATTTAAATCACTTGTTGCAAATCGGCCACCATCTAATTGAATCATAGGTCTTAAATCTGGTGGAATAACCGGAATAACATCCAAAATCATCCATTCAGGACGGTTACCACTTTCTTGGAAGGCCACTAAACAATCTAATCTTTTAACAAGACGAATACGTTTTTGACCTGTAGCACTTTCTAATTCTGCTCTTAAAGAAGCCACTTCTTTATCAATATCAACTTCTTTTAAAAGTGTTTTGATAGCTTCTGCACCCATACCTACTTTGAAACTATTACCATATTTTTCATAGTAAGCACGATACTCTTTATCAGATAAAGTTTGTTTTTTACCAAGAGGAGCACTTCCTGGATCTAAAACAACATAAGACACAAAGTATAAAACTTCTTCCAAATCTCTTGGACTCATGTCTAAGACAAGACCCATTTTTGAAGGAACGCCTTTGAAAAACCAAATGTGGCTACAAGGAGAGGCAAGTTCAATATGCCCCATCCTTTCACGACGTACTTTTGATTTAGTTACTTCGACACCACAACGGTCACAAACAACATTTTTATAACGAAGACGTTTATATTTTCCACAAGAACATTCATAATCTTTGGTTGGGCCAAAAATTTTCTCACAGAATAAACCGTCTCTTTCAGGTTTTAAAGTTCGATAGTTAATTGTCTCAGGTTTTTTAACTTCCCCATAAGACCAAGAACGAATTTGCTCAGGACTCGCAAGACCTATTTTTAAACCTTTAAAGTTATTTACTTCAATCATCTTTATTCACCCTCCTCAAATTCACTATCAATTTCTACATCACCAGGAAATTCTAAGTTATCTAAATTATCTTCTTCAAACTCGTCTTCCTCATCTTCATAATCTTCTAAAGGATTTTCTGGTTCTTCTATTTCTTTACCATTTACATCACTCATGTCGATTTCATCTATTTTGATGATATCTTCTTTTTCTTCTTCCTCTTCGATTTCTTTTAAATCTAAGACTTCATCTTTATTATTAATAATTTGAACATTTAAGCCTAAGGCTTGGAATTCTTTAATTAAAACACGGAATGATTCTGGTACACCGGCTTGATTTACCGTTTTACCTTTTACTAAAGCTTCATAAACTTTAACACGACCAATCACGTCATCGGATTTAATGGTTAAGATTTCTTGAAGAACATGAGCAGCACCATAAGCATATAAAGCCCAAACTTCCATTTCACCAAAACGTTGTCCACCAAATTGTGCTTTACCACCTAAAGGTTGTTGCGTTACTAAACTATATGGTCCTGTAGCACGAGCATGTAATTTATCATCAACCATGTGATGTAATTTAACCATGTACATAACACCAACATTGATTTTATGTTCATATGGTTCGCCGTTACGACCATCGGTTAAGGTTACTTTACCATCGCTTGGTAAACCGGCTTCAGCCATTTCTTCATGGATATCATCCATATTAGCCCCATCAAATACTGGAGTAGCATAATGAACACCTAATTTTTTACCAGCCATACCTAAATGTAATTCTAGAATTTGACCAATATTCATACGAGATGGAACACCTTGTGGGTTTAACATGATATCAACTGGACGACCATCTGGTAAGTAAGGCATATCTTCTTCTGGTAAGATTAGAGAAATAACACCTTTATTACCGTGACGACCACTCATCTTGTCACCAACTTGGATTTTACGTTTTTGAATAATATAAACACGAATAATTTTGAATACACCAGCAGGAAGTTCATCACTATTTTCTTTTGTATAAACTTTAATGTCATGAACAATACCAGCTGCTCCATGATCTACTTTTAATGAAGTATCTCTTACTTCACGAGTCTTTTCACCAAAAATAGCATGTAATAATTTTTCTTCACTTGTTAATTCTTGGACACCTTTTGGTGTTACTTTACCAACTAAAATGTCGCCTTCTTTAACCTCGGTACCAATACGAACAATACCTTCGGCATCTAAGTTTTTACGAGCTTCTTCACCAACATTTGGAATATCACGCGTAATTTCTTCTGGACCTAATTTAGTATCACGACATTCTACTTCATACATCTCAATATGTAAAGAAGTATAAACATCATCTTTAACAAGTCTTTCATTTAAGATAACAGCATCTTCATAGTTATAGCCATTATAAGTCGTAAAGGCAACCGTCATATTTTTACCTAAGGCAAGTTCACCTAAATCGGTACTTGGACCATCGGCAATAACTTGACCGGCTTTAATCTTATCCCCTGTATGAACAATTGGAATATGATTTGTACAAGCTCCAGCGTTGTTACCTTCAAAGTTAGCTAAATAGTAAGTATCTTTACCACCAGCATTTTTAACAACGATTTTTTTAGCATCAGCATAAGTTACAACACCATCGGCTTTTGCTACGATGGTACTACCAGAGTATTTGGCTGCAACACATTCAACACCAGTACCAACAATTGGTGCTTCACTTTTTAATAAAGGTACAGCTTGACGTTGCATGTTAGAACCCATAAGTGTTCTATGAACGTCGTCGTAATTTAAGAATGGAATACAACTTGTTGTGATAGATACAACTTGGCTTGGTGAAACATCCACAAAGTCAACTTTATCTTTAGAAACCATTAAGTTGTCACCATTATAACGAACGATAACTTCGTTTTCGACGATACGATTATCATCGTCTAATTTAATATTTGCTTCAGAAATATAGTAATCAGTTTCTTCGTCAGCTGTTAAGTAACGAACATCATCCATTTGGACTTGTCCATTAACAACATGACGATAAGGAGTCATAATGAAACCATATTCATTTACTTTAGCATAACCAGATAAAGAGGTGATTAACCCGATATTTTGTCCTTCTGGACTTTCTACTGGGCATAAACGACCATAGTGGCTGGCGTTAACGTCACGAACATCCATACCAGCACGTTCTCTTGATAATCCACCTGGGCCTAAGCTAGATAAACGTCTTTTATCTGTTAATTCGGCAATTGGGTTAATTTGATCCATGAATTTTGATAATTGTGAACTACCAAAGAATTCTTTTAAAACAGCCGTAACTGGACGAATATTAATTAGTGATTTAGGAGTGATATCTTCCGTTTCTTGTGTTGTCATTCTTTCTCTGATAACTCTTTCTAAACGAGCCATACCAACTCTAAATTGATTTTCAATTAATTCGCCTACTTGTCTTACACGACGATTACCTAAATTATCGATTTCATCGGTGTTACCAATGCCATCTAATAAATTTAAATAGTAGTTAACTGAGGCAAAAATATCAGGAATAGTAAGACGTCTTTCTGCTACAGAAGTATCTACACCGATAATTTTTTCTACTTTGTCTGGATTATTTTTATTTTGAACATGAAGAATTTGAACCTTATTATATTCATCAAGTTCTTCATTAGTCATTACTTTAGTAAGACCATAACCAGAGGCAAAAATAGGCTTTAATTCATCTAAAATTTCTTTAGTGATTAAAGTTCCTTTTGCAAATTTAACTTTGCCATCTACTTTAATATCTTCTGCTAAGACACAACCAACAAGACGATCACAAATATTTAATTTCTTATTAAATTTGTAACGTCCTACTTTAGCTAAATCATAGCGGAAATGATCAAAAAATCTTGTGATTAATTGGTTTTTAGCAGAATCTAATGTAGCTGGTTCACCTGGACGTAATTTTTCAAAAATATCAATTAAAGCCTCGTCTGTATTTTTCGTACTATCTTTTTCAAATGTGTTTGTTAAATAGTCATTTTCTCCGAATACTTTAATAATATCTTCATTACTAGATAAACCTAAGGCACGTAAGAATGTTGTCACAGGCACTTTTCTTGTTCTATCAATACGTACATAAATCACGTCTCTTGCGTCTGTTTCAAATTCAAGCCAAGTTCCTTTGTTTGGAATCATTTCGCCACTAATAACACGACGTCCATTTTTATCTGTTTCACGTTTAAAATAAACGCTTGGACTACGTACTAATTGGGAAATAATAACACGTTCTGCTCCGTTAATGATAAATGTTCCAGCATCTGTCATTAAAGGCATATCACCTAAGAAGATTTCTTGTTCTTTAACTTCACCTGTTTCATGAATAAAAACACGTGCTTGAACCTTTAATGGTGCAGCATAGTTTACCATTCTTTCTTTTGCTTCTTTTACAGAATATCTTGGTTCATCGAAAGAATAATCACCAAAGTCAACCGTCAAATTTCCAGTAAAGCTTTCGACTGGAAATAATTCTTCAAATACCTCTTTGATTCCTTCTTCTAAAAATTTTTGGTAACTTTTCTTTTGGATTTCAAGTAAATCCGTAAGTTCCATTGTACTTTTACTACGAGAAAAATTTCGTCTTTCACGATAATCCCCGAATTTATTTAGTTTATAAGCCACGATCTCACCCCATCTAATATTTTTATAGGAAAACCCTACGTTTTAAAAACTAACACGTCACCAATTTATAATTCTACTAGGAATTACCTAGGTTGTCAATAAATTTTGGCACGCATAATATAAAATCCTTTGTCTTTTTTTACGATGTCACAATCATATGTTTCATCTAGTATTTTTAAGATACTTTTAGCCCCTTGGTCTTTTCTAATAACAAACCAAAGAAGCCCATTTTCATTTAAATATTCCTTAGCATTTTTTAAGATATTTAAAACAACATCTTTGCCTGCTCTAATAGGAGGATTGGTAACGATAATGTCAAATTTACCCGTTACATTTTCATAAGTATCACTTACTAACGCTTTGGCATTTACTTTATTTTCTTTAATGTTTCTTTCACATAAGTGAACTGCTCTTTTATTAACATCAACCATTAAAACTTCACTATTTAAAAGTTTACTTAAAGTAACACCAATAAAACCATAGCCACAACCAACATCTAATATTTTCAAATTTTCTCTTTGTTCTTCTTTTAAAATAGTAGCAACTAAAGTTCTACTTCCATAATCAATTTTATCCTTAGAAAAAACTCCTAAATCACTATAAAATGAGAAAACATTTTCTTTGTTTTCATAAGAAATGATTCGGAGTTCACTTTTTAAATTTGTATTATTTGTGAAATAATGTTCCAAAAAATCACCATATTTCTTTCGTTTGACCTGTGTAAATAACATAGCAAAATTTACATACCTTGTCAATAGAAAAAGACACTTTTAAAAGGTGCCTTAGCCATATTTTTATTTTTCTTTATTTTGGTATAAACGACGATAAATTTGATTGTTTTTTAAATAGTCTTCTTAAACACAAAATTCTAGTTCTTTACTTTTTTTAAATTCAATTTAGCCTTTATTTCAACTAAACGTACTATTTTTCTTCTTTTAAATAATTAAAAAATACATTCCAAGAAGATAATTTTTTCATAAACTCACTACTCCTTTAAATGAAAAAATAAAACCTTGATTTTCAAAGTTTTACTTTACTAAAGTATCTAAGTCAACATCGCTACGGTCATGTTTAATTTGTTCCCAACTATCTGTCTTTTTAAATAAACAAATAATGTTAATAGGAATCCACGTTGCAATGAAGAAAGAAAATAAGAAAATACCACCTAGAATGTTTTTGGCGCTCTTTTTATTATATTTAACAACAAAGATGTTCATAGCCACATTTAGAATATAGAATACAATGAAGAAAAGTATTCCCGATGCATATAAGTATGAGAAGAAATCAAATAGTTCGACATCTAATACATGGAAGACAATTAATACAATTGTTAAGACTAAACCTAAAACCGTTACAATAGGAGCAACATACATCATAAACATATCAAAGCAAGCAATATTTCCTGTTTTTAAGAAAGTCCCTAATAATTTCTTACCATAAATTTTTAGACAACTTAAGGTTCCACTTGTCCATCTTTTTCTTTGTTTCCAACTTTGCCAAAAATTTTGAGGATGTTCATCATAGGTAATAGCATCTTCTACAAAAGCAACTTGAATACCTCTTAAAGCACATAAGCCAGTAAACTCTGAGTCTTCCGTTAAAGTAACGGTATTAAAGCCATATTCATCAATAACGTCTTTACGAACAACAAAACCTGTGCCATTAATAGCTGCTGAACCAGAAAAATTCATACGTGCACGATTGAAGAAAAAGTTTTGAATGAAATAAAATAATGTATAAGAACCTGTTAGCCAATTATCGCTCATGTTTTTAGAATCTCTAAAACATTGTCCAACTTGAATGCCTTCACATAAGGCATCATTCATACGAGCTAAAAAATCTGGATGAACTAAGTTATCAGCGTCAAAGATAACATAGGCATCTATATCTTTACGTTCTTTTAGGTTTTTAAAAGCAAATCTTAAAGCATCAGCTTTTACTTTAACAGGAACAGTACATTCCATAACAGTTGCACCAGCTTTTTTAGCAGCACCAGCCGTATCATCAGTGCAATTATTAGGAACAACAATAATGTCATATAAATCTTCAGGATATTTTTGCTTTTGCAAACTTTTTATTAAAGCTCCAATAACATCTTGTTCATTTCTAGTTGGAATAATGATAGCAAATTTATGTTTTGGTTTATGTTTTCCAAACAAACTTTTATGATAATTTTTAAATCCAAATAAACCTGTAATTCCAAAATACATTCCATATATAAAAGATAACGCAAATAAAATATAATATATTGTGACAGCAATACTTGCCATTTTCTTCAACCCTTTCAAAAAAAGATAATCTTTCTTTCACTAAAAAAATTATAGTATAATTAACTTTAAAAAGCAATTACATTTTTGTCACATTCTTTAATAGCCATACCATCACAAATACTTATTTATACGAATATTCAAAATTTAATTAGCAAATCAACTTGTTTGTAATAGATTAATAACTGATTTAGTCTCTTAATTTTTCTAAACCTTTTCACTTTATGATTTTTAAAATTGTTGTAATCACTTACAATATTTATATTACTTAACACTATTTTATAACATAAGGATCAGTCATAGTTCCAGTTCCTGTAATTGTTACGTCTGAGCGAATATTGATAACAGGACGAAAACCATAATTGTATCCCACATCTATAGGATTAATCGCCCCACTTGGTAATACATGAAATACCATTGTAAATTTTCTTTTCCAGCCACCAGGATTAAAATAACCTGTTGGTGTCATTGTCCAGTATTCATTGCCTGCAAACAGAAATACACCTGCATTCCATTTGAAAGAAAAGTTATTTGGATAATAAAAATTGGAAGAAAACCCTGAGTATAAACATTCATCCATGGTAATCGTTCCAATTGGATAAATTAATGCTTTGTTTCCAAGGGCAGCTGTCTTAACTGTATAATAATCAATCGTATTTTCACAAATTAAAGAAGGATTTCCAGAAAGAAAACGACTATAACTTTTAAAGTAAGTTAAATTTTCATCATCTGAATCATTATTTAAAATGCTTCTGTCGCCACAAAAGCCTGCACTTTTATCAATGTAATTCTCATAATTTATTATTTTTTCAATATAAAACTTATCAATATTTTCTTTTAGTTTAGATGATATATCTGTTCCACTTAAATTATTTTCAGTATACATATAGCCAACATAAGATACACTAGTTGATTCAACATTAAATTTACTGATACCATATCGTCTATCTTCAGAGGCCTCTCCATTTTTATGAGCACTCGTGCCATCATAAATCATCCTGATTGAACCATTACTGTTTATTCTTATGATTCGCCAATAGTATCCTGCAAACTTCACATAGTTGTTTTCGACAGAACCTCGATAATAATAGGTAGAATTGCCATCTGTATCTGTTGTTTCATAAATACCCTTCTCATGAGATTCACATGTTGAATCATCACAGGCTGACTTTGTAAAATCTGGAGTATAGGTGTTAACTTCAATGTTTCCTAAAGTTGTTTTTACTGTTTTGGCTGTTTTATTAAAATATAAAGTACATTTAGTTCTTGTATTTGTTGTAGCACTGTAATTATGATAATCACCAATAAATTTCCAACCAGCATTATCCCAAGTTGGAACAACGCCATTATTACAGTTTGATTTTGCTACGTCTAAAGTGTAACCTGTATTTTGAAGAGGCATATTTCTTGATATAACGTCATCAATATAATAAGCAAAATAAATATCTCCTGGATCTTCTACTGTTCCATTTATGACATCAAAATCTTTCTTTTCTTCATATAAAGCATAGCTTGGGGATAAAACTAGATATCCTACTACTACCCCTAATAAAAAAAATAAGAAAAAAATTAGCATCTTCTTATAATTTATTTGTTTAAACTTTTTCAAAGACATAAAAAAATCACCACAGTTTCCCTATGATGATTATAACAGATACCCCCCCCCCGACTGTCAAGAGGATTTTGATTTTAATTCACGACATATGGATTTGCTTTTGTTCCACTTCCTGTTATTTTTACATCTGAGCGAATGTTTATCACCGGACGGAGAGCATAATGTCCATAATATACATAAAAATCGTCAATTGAATGTTCATAATGAACTCCAAAAACAAATGCACTAAAATTTGAAACTCCAAAGCCATTGTAACTGCCAGATGGTGTCATGGTCCAAAATGAGTTTCCTGTTGTTAAATAGCCATTAATGTTATTTTTTTGGTGATTATATTCTCCCTCAAAAGTAATGCCAACATGTCCAGCAAGCATTGCTTCATCCGTCGTAATTAAGCCAATTGGATAACTTAGTTTTTTATTTCCACTTGATGCACTTGATACAGTGTAATAATCAGTCATATTTTCACAAATAAGCGATGGGGTACTTTCTACTACTCTGATATATCCTTTATTATAAGTAATAACAGTTCCAGTGCCAACACCACTTTGATTATTCAATGTTGAGCGATCACCACAAAAACCGGCATTCGTATCTAATTTTGAGCCATAGCTTATCAAATTATCTGCATAGAACTTATCCACATTGGTTTTGGCAATTGAAGATGTACTTGTACCGTGAGTTTCACCTTGCGAATACATATATCCAACATACATATTATCATTGCCTTTCGTGTTAAATTGACTTGTGCCATATTGTCTATCTGTTGATGATTCGCCATTTTGATGAGCACTTGTTCCATCATAAATCATTCTGATAGAACCATTACTGTTAATACGAATAATGCGCCAATAAAAGCCAGCAAACTTAACATAATTGTTTTCTACCGAACCTCTGTAATAATAAGTTGGATTACCATCATTGTCTGTTGTTTCATAAATACCTTTTTCGTGTGATTCACACGAAGAATCATCACATGCTGACTTTGTAAAATCTGGAGTATACGTATTAACTTCAATATTTCCTAAGGCTGTTTTTACTGTTTTGGATGTTTTATTAAAATATAAAGTACATTTAGTTCTTGTATTTGTGGTTGCACTATAATTATGATAATCACCAATGAATTTCCAACCAGCATTATCCCAAGTTGGAACTACTCCATTATTACAGTTTGATTTTGTTTCATCTAAGGTGTAACCTGTATTTTGAAGAGGCATATTTCTTGAAATAACGCCATCTATATAATAAGCAAAATAAATATCGTCAGGATCTTCTACTGTTCCATTTATGACATCAAAATTTTTCTTTTCTTCATAGAAAGCATAGGACTTATAAAACAAAAAACTACTTATGGAAAGTAAAAGAAATCCTATGACTAATATGACATAAGATTTTCTTTTATAATTATTGTCTTTATATTTTTTTAATTTCATTATCTTCACCACAGTTTCCTATGATGATTATAACAGATACCCCCCCCCCGACTGTCAAGAGACTTGGGAGTTTAATTCACTATATATGGATCTGTTTTGGTTCCTGTTCCTGTGATTGTTACATCTGAGCGAATGTTTATCACCGGACGAAGAGCATATTTATAATATGATTGTGGATCTAAATTATTAATACGGCCACCTTCAATATAAAAAACCATAGCATAATTCCCGCCCCAAAAGGTTGGTTGAAAGTAGCCAATAGGTGTCATTGTTGTAAAATTCTGTTTTATATTAAGATAAGAATCTTCATTAGAAGAAACTGTCGTACTGCCACCGTTAGCTAGTCCGCCAGAATATCCAGAAAAGATAACTTCGTCAACATTAACTACCCCAACTGCATAAGATAAAGACTTATTGCCAAATGAAGAATTTGCAACTGTATAATAATCACTTATATCTTTACACTTTAAACTAGGCATTGATTTCAGAACTCTATCATACGCACTATAAATTGTATAATTTTTTTCAATACCAGTATTATTATTAGTTGTAAGAAGACTTCTATCACCGCAAAAGCCAGACGAAGTATCTATATAACTAGAAAATTTTGCAATTTCTGCTATATAAAATTTATCATTGGCAATTTTAATTGTCGAAGAAGTGCCTGTGCCGTGGATTACTCCTTGAGTATACATATAGCCGACATACATATTATTATCCGCATTCTCATTAAACGAACTCGTACCGTATTGCCTATCTGTTGATGATTCACCATTTTTATGAGCACTTGTTCCATCATAAATCATTCTAATTGAGCCATTACTGTTAATACGAATAATTCGCCAGTAAAAGCCTGCAAACTTAACATAGTTGTTTTCCACTGAGCCACGGTAGTAATATGTAGGTTTACCGTCTGTGTCTGTTGTTTCATAAATACCCTTTTCGTGGGATTCACATGATGAATCATCACAGGCTGATTTTGTAAAATCTGGAGTATAACTATTCACTTCAATATTTCCTAAAGCCGTTTTTACTGTTTTAGCTGTTTTATTAAAATATAAAGTACATTTGGTTCTAGTATTATCTGTTGCACTGTAATTTTTGTAATTTACTTTGGCTTCCCAAGAAGCATTATCCCACTTTACACTGACATTGTTATTACAATTTGATTTTGCCTCATCTAAAGTGTAACCTGTATTTTGAACTGGCATATTTCTAGAAATTACACCATCTATATAATAGGCAAAATAGATATCTCCTGGATCTTCTACTGTTCCATTTATCACATCAAAATCTTTCTTTTCTTCATATAAAGCATAGGATTTATAAAATAAATAACTGCTTATGGAAAGTAAAAGAAATCCTATGACTAATATGGCATAAGATTTTCTTTTATAATTATTGTCTTTATATTTTTTTAATTCCATTATCTTCACCATAGTTTCCTATGATGATTATAACAGATACCCCCCCCCCGACTGTCAAGAGGCTTTTATTTTTTTTGACTGTTACAAATTTTTCCTGCACTGTAAAACTAAATTCCACCCCTAAAATTTAAGAAATGGAATTTACTTAGTAAAACTGGAATTTACTTTTGCTACTCAGCATAGATATACAATCTGCAAACACTTATTTATTCGAATATTTCAAAATTTAACTAGTAAACTAACTTGTTTGTAATAGATTAGTAACTGATTTAGTCTCTTAATTTTCTAAACCTTTTCACTTTATGATTTTGTCTCAAATATCAAAGTTGATGTAATCACTTACAATATTTATATTACTTAACACTATTTTATAACATAAGGATCAGTCATAGTGCCTGTCCCTGTAATTTTAAAATCTGAACGAATATTGATTACTGGTGTTAAAGAATAATCTCTTCCAATAGTATAGGGATCATCAAATCTTCCAACATTATTGATGACAAATACATAAATTCCCCAATAAGTTTTATCAAATGGATTATAGCCTCCTACAGGTGTCATGGTCCAAATCTCTTTGCCAGTAGTTAGAAAGCATTTATAACAACTTTTTTGATAATTATATCCACCATTAAAATCGCCACCACCATAGCCAGATAACATTGCTTCATCTGCACTTATTAAACCAACAGGATAAGTTAGTGACTTATTACCAACGTTTGATGATGTAATCGTATAAAAATCATTGGTATTTTCACACGACAAACTTGGCGTTCCATGTGAAATTCTTAAATACCCCTTATAATAAGTAGTAATCGTACCTGTTCCAACACCAGACTGCAAATTCAAGGTTGAACGATCGCCACAAAAGCCTGTTTCTTTATCTAAATAATCGATATAAGAATTAAGGTTATTTTTAAAAAAATTATCATTATTCTGCTTTATAACTGATGAAATCAGCAAACCATGTTGTTTATTTTCTTCATACATATATCCAACATACATATTATTATTATAATTATTAAAAAAAGAACTTGTCATTGCTTGCCTATCATCAGATATTTCCCCATTTTTATGAGCACTCGTTCCATCATAAATCATTCTGATTGAACCATTGCTGTTTATTCTTATGATTCGCCAATAAAAGCCTGCAAACTTAACATAATTGTTTTCCACCGAACCGCGGTAATAATATGTAGGATTTCCATCATAGTCTGTTGTTTCATAAATACCCTTTTCATGTGATTCACATGAAGTATCATCACAAGCTGACTTTTTAAAATCTGGAGTATAACTATTCACTTCAATGTTTCCTAAAGTTGTTTTTACTGTTTTAGCCGTTTTATTAAAATATAAAGTGCATTTGGTTCTAGTATTATCTGTTGCACTGTAATTATGATAATCGCCAATGAATTTCCAACCAGCATTATCCCAAGTTGGAACAACACCATTATTACAATTTGATTTAGTTGTATCTAAAGTATAACCTGTATTTTGAACTGGCATATTTCTTGATATAACACCATCTATATAATATGCAAAATAGATATCTCCCGGATCTTCTACTGTTCCATTTATAACATCAAAATTTTTCTTTTCCTCATAGAAAGCATAGCTAGGGGATAAAATTAGATATCCCGCTAATACACCTAATAAAAAAATGAGTAAAAAAATGAGTACCTTCTTATAATTTATTTGTTTAAACTTTTTCAAAGACATAAAAAAATCACCACAGTTTCCCTATGATGATTATAACAGATACCCCCCCCCCGACTGTCAAGATGCTTTTATTTTATTTGACTGTTACACATTTTTTCTATTTCTTCTTTTGAAAGTCCAGTGGCAGCAGAAATCTTTTCTAAAGAAAAGTTCATCTTTAAAAGTTCTTTGGCTATTAGGTTACGTTCTTCTTTTTTACCTTCACTTTTGCCAATATCAATTCCTTTACTCATACCGATACTGATTCCTTGGCTTTTACCAATATCGATTCCTTCTTCACGACCATAATCACGAGCCTTTTTAAACATACTTCTTTCTTCATTCATTACTTCATCGCTTAAAAGGGCATTCATATACTCATCCATTGTCATAATTGTTCTCCATTTCTGTTTTAGTTTGTCTCGTTCTTCTTCACTATTTGCTTTTAAATATCTTAAAATATCTAAAAACTCTTCATCACTTATGCCTACATTATAATTAAGTTTATCTAGTAAATCAAGACGTATGTAATAAATTTGAATATCATCTGTTAAAGGATATCCTTGTTCTTCTAAGAAATATCTTTGCACTAATTTGTCTTGTAAAACACCTTTTTTAACATGATCTACTAAATTAATTTGAATAAACTTCTTCATCTTATGATATGGCATGCTCTTTTTTAGTTGACTACTATAGCCACGACAAAGATAAACATTTGATTTTCTTAAATTTTCTTCATTAAATGTTTTATAAGCTTCTAAGTTTAAAATGATATCTTTTCTTAAAAAAGCAAAAACATCGGCCCTGATATTCTTTTCTTTATAAGTTGCTTTTTTGAATGGATATTCATGACTTTTAATCTCAATTTGTTTTTCTAAGAAACCTTTAGGTAATCTTAAAACATTTTCTGAGATAACTTCAAGTGGTCGGGTGTATTCTTCATTTCCTAAGATATTTTTCACCCAGTAGTCTTCCATTAAATCAATTTTCATGATTTTTCTCTCCTCGTATAATATATTTGTAAGTTAAAATAACTTACAAATTAATATCTTTCTAGTTAGTTTTTAACTAACAAATT
>CAKOHH010000002.1 GCA_934085675.1 uncultured Bacilli bacterium
TTAACGCCTGTGGAGATAGTAGGTTACGAGGTCGATGAAGCAGGAAGCCCATTGGCTTAAGACAATGGGTAGTTCACATTAAAAATTCCTATTAAATTTTAAATGTATTATAAAGGCCTATCATTCCTCCTTGATATTACATAAACTACATTAGAAAGGAATGACGAGAATATGTTAAGAAATAAAGAGTGTAATCGTGACGATTTCCAAATGAGTTATCAAAGTATGAGTGGTGATTTTTCTAACATGAGTGGGTCATGTTGTGTGAATGCTTGCAACGTATGTCCTCCTATTTGTGAATGTCCTCAAAATCAAGTATGCCATCGTGTTATCAATTATGAAGTACCACACATCATGCCATTTCATACTACTACCGTAAATCATCATGTTTATAATCATACTTATACGCCTGTTTATAGTTATTCAGAAGTAAATGAAGTGGAGCAAGTGTATCCAAATCGTTGCTGTAAATAAAAAATTAAAGGATGTTTCCTAAGGGTGACATCTTTTTTTTGATTTTAATTGTGTTTTTAACTTGTTTTCTGTATAATTAGATATAGAAAATAAGGTGAGTAGAATGCGAAAAGTCATTGCTGGATTAGATATTGGCTCAAAGTACATTAAACTTGTGGTAGTTGAATTTACAAAAGGAAAAGCCAACGTTTTAGGTGTTTCATACGGGGATTCCAAAGGCGTTAAAAAAGGTGTTGTAACAGATCCTAATGCTTTAATTTCTAGTTTAAGAGAAGTTTTTTCAAAATGTGAAAATATGATAGGCTTAAAAATATCTAAAGTAATTGTAACGACTTTAAATGAAGATACTAAATTTTTGATGACGGAAAAAACTGTTAATATATATAATGAAGAATATGTTGTGAAAAAAAATGATATTTTAAAAGCGATGCGTCTTTCTACTGAAAATAAGATTGATAAAGATAGTGAACTTGTTTCTTTAGAACCAATCAATTTTATTATAGATGACGAAAAAACTTTAAAAAATCCTTTGAAACAAAAAGCCAAAACTTTGACGGTTAAAACGTTATTAGTCACAGTTCCTCGTAAAAATATTTATCCTATTGTAAAATGCCTTGAAAAAATAGGGGTTCAAGTAGTTGATTTTACTCTAGGGGTTATTGGCGATTATATGGCATCAGAATCTTCTTTGATGAAAGATAATGTGGGAGCTATTATTAATATTGGTGGTGATATTACTTCGGTATCTATCTTTAACAAAGGAATATTAACAAACACTAGTAATTTGTATTTAGGTGGCAATAATATTTTAAATGATTTTTCTTATATTTATGGCCTTACCATGAAAGATGCTGATGTTGTACGAAAAGAGCTTACTTTTGCCCATAAGAATGGGACTAGTGCGAGTGTTCATAAAGATTTTACTAACAAAGAAGGTAAAAAAATAACGATTAGTGAATATGAAGCAAGTGAAATTGCCTCATCAAGGCTAGAAGAAATACTAAAATTAGCAAAAAAAGAAATAAATCTCTTAACAAAAAAAGAAATTCATTATATAATGATAACGGGTGGAGTAAGCGAAATGCCACAATTTTCAATGCTTGTGGACGAAGTTTTCGGACATGAAGCCAAAATATTAAATATAAAAGAAATTGGTGTTCGAAGTAATATTTATTCTTCGGCCCTTGGTATGACAAAATACTATGATGAAAAAACGCGTTCTAGAGGAGTAGAGTTTTCCATTTGGGACGCGGAAGAAACAGAAGAATTAAGTAATGTGAATAAAAAAATAAATTTTGGTGAGAATTCTATTCTTGGCAAATTATTCGGTTATTTTTTTGATAATTAAGGAGGGTATGGTGTATTATGGACGGTAATTTAAAGATAGATCCTATTGCAAAAATAAAAGTTTTCGGTGTTGGTGGCGGTGGAAATAATGCTGTTAACCGTATGATTGAAGAAGGCGTTCAAGGAGTAGAATTTTATGTAGTCAATACAGACTTACAAGTTTTAAACGCTAGTAAAGCCAAAAATAAAATTCAAATTGGTGCTAATATCACCGGCGGAAGAGGAGCTGGTTCTAATCCAGAAGTTGGACGTGAAGCAGCCTTAGAAAGTAAAAAAGATATAGAACAAGCCGTTAAAGGGGCTGATATGGTCTTTGTGGCTTGTGGTCTTGGTGGTGGAACTGGTACAGGTGCTGCTCCTGTTATTGCAGAAATTGCACAAGAAACAGGTGCTCTTACTGTTGGTATTGTAACGAAGCCATTTCGCTTTGAAGGTAAAAGAAGAATGGAACATGCTCTTTTAGGTCTTGAAGAATTAAAAAAACATGTTGATACTTTAATTATTATTCCGAATGATCGTTTAAGAGAAATTATTGATAAAACGACAACATTCCAAGATGCTTTTAAAGAAGTAGATAATGTGTTACACCGTGGTGTTCAATCTATTTCTGATTTAATTGCTGTAACCGGAATTGTAAACTTAGACTTTGCCGATATTAAAACCGTTATGGAAAAATCTGGAACAGCCTTAATCGGTATTGGTATGGGTATCGGTGAAAATAGAGCGGTAGAAGCAGCTCGTCAAGCCGTATCAAGTGCTTTACTTGAAACAACCATTGACGGGGCTACTGATGCAATTATAAATATAACAGGCGGGGACTCTTTAACTTTATTTGAAATTGAAGATGCCGTAGAAACTGTTAGAGAAGCTGCCAATAGTGATATCAATATTATCTTTGGGGCAATTCCAAACTCTAATTTAACAGATGAAGTTATTGTAACTGTTATAGCTACTGGTTTTGATGCTAAGGATGACAAAGAGTCTGATAGTCCAATGCCTAAGAGAAGACTAGATGATGATGATACTGCTGAATTTGATATTCCATCATTTTTAAGAAGTAAAGATAATTATTAAGAGCAAAAGAAATTTTGTTCTTTTATTTTGCCTTTTTCCAAATTAAAACCCCGTCTTTACTTGTGGGAATACTATAGCCTTTTATAGAATGAAACGCAAAATAATCATTTTTAACAGTTATAATTTTTTCATCTTTAAAATAATTAGCATAGTAAGTAATAAAATAATCATAGACATAAGCCATTTGAATAAAACCACCTTTTTTAAGATGTTTACTTAACTTATGAATGGTTTGCAAATATTTTTTGATGTAATTTTCTTCAAATATTTTGCTTACTGAATCACTTATATTAGAAGTTATTATGCCATCAAATTTAAAATCTGTTAGTTCTTGTCTTAAATTAAATAAATCACCTTTAAGATAACAAATATCTTCAGGATGCAATTTATCTTTTAAATTTTCATAACATTCTGGTTTTAAAAATTGTTGCTCTTTAGTAATGCCAGATAAAGGATTAAGATATTGATAGTAAAAGATTTTTTTTAATATTTCTTCAATCTTAAAATTACTGTATAAATAATCAAAAAAGGTTCTTGTTTCGCTCTTTAGAAAAGGGGCTACTTTTTCGTAGATGGAGTAATTTAATAAATCTGTTTCAAAAAATCTTAAATAATCCTCTAAGGGTAGATGTTTTACTATATTTAGTTTTAAATCTGTTACTAAAAAAGCAAGCGTATTGATATCAAAACAGGTGACATAATGTGCTCCATAAGAATAGGCATTTAAAACGTGTTCCCCACTCGCGGCCGGTAATAAGATATCTTTATCTTTCATATTAAGTAAGGAAAAATACCCTGAAATGTTTTCGGTGGTTTTTAAATAAATTTTAGAATAATCGCCAAAATCAATATTTAATTTTTGAAAATGTTCTAACATATACTTTACTTTTTCTAAGTCAAATGACATTTAAATCATCCCCTTTTTTTGTAGTTGTTATTCTAAGATAAACAAAATTATTTGACAAGTATTAATTGTTATATTTTGTCGAATGCCTTGCAATATTTTTAAAACGGCATAAAATACTTTTTGTCGCGGAGGTAAAAATATGACCAAAATATATTTTGTAATAGATGATTCTGGTAAAATTGATCAAAAAAACACTTATTTAATTTATGGAGGATTTGTTTTTTTATCTAAAAGTTCCTTAGAGAGTTTTAAATGTCGTTACCAAAATTATGTAAACAAAATAAAAACACATTATAAAGAAGATAAAGAGATTAAAAGTAACATTTTAAAATATAAAGATCGTAAGAAGTTTTTAGAAGAATTTAAAAGCGATTACAGTTTTACTTTGGCTATTTTAAATGAAAAATTGTATGAAGATATTAAAAAAGATGCGAAAGCCAAAGGAAGATTTATTGATTATGGTTTAAAAAGATGTATTAAAATGATTTTAAAAGATTTAATAAAAAAAGACGTAATTAAAAGAAATGATAGTTTAGAATTGGAAATCTTAATTGATAATCAAACCATTAAATCAAATGGACTTTATGATTTGGAAAAAAGTATTCAAAAAGAATTAACTAAAGGTATGAAACCTATTTTAGAGGCTAGTTATAGTCCTTTATTTAAAAATATAAAAGTTCATGTTTATTATGGAGATTCGAAAAAAAGTCTTTCAATTCAAGCCTCAGATATCTTAGCTGGATCAGTAAGAAGGAAAATGATATCTAAAGAAGAAATCACTTTTTTAGATGTTTTTTTAGAAATACCTTAAATCGACAATTTTTTTTCTTTTCCTTTTTTATAATAGAATGGGTGAAACGTTATGACCATATATCTTGATTTAGTCTTTTTGCTCAATTTGTTCTTTGATTTTTTGCTTTTATTAACTGTTAATAATACCCTTAAAAGAAATGCCTCTTTAAAAAAAATCTTTTTAGGAAGTTTAGTAGGTAGTTTAACAATTTTGCTTTTGTTTTTACCAATACCAAATACTTTTCTTTTTCTTTTTAAAATACTTGTTAGTTTTTTAATGATTGTCATTTCTTTTGGCTTAAAAGATAAGGCTTACTTTATTGCTAATTTGACATATTTTTATATGACAAGTACCGTTTTAGGGGGCTTCATGTATTTTTTATGTCTTTCTTTAAAAGAAGAACAAACAGGGCTTTTGTTTAGCTATCATAACATGGCGATTCCTTATCTATTTGTTGTCATAACTTCACCTTTTATGTTATATGTTTATTATAAGGAACGTAAAGAAATATCTTATTATCAAAACTTTTATGACATTAAGATATCTTTTTTAAATGGCAAAGAAAAAATCTTTCATTCTTATTTAGATACCGGAAATAAATTAAAAGATCCTGTGACTAAGAAAAAGGTTTTAGTGATTTTCTATAAAAGTTTAGAAGACATTCCTAAAGATAAAATCTGTTATGTGCCTTATAATGCTTTAAATACACATGGTTTGATGAAATGTTTGTTTATTAAAAAAATCGTCGTAAATGGTTTAGAAAGGAAAGATTATCTCGTGGGTATAAGTGAAGAAAAATTAATGAAAGAAGGAGTTGAGTGTATTTTAAATAATTCAGTGAGGGAGGATTTTTTATGTTAAATAAAATTATCTTGTGGTTAAAAGAAAAATATAACGAATGCTTTTATATAGGAAGTACAGATAAACTACCCCCACCACTTGGTAAAGAAGAAGAACTAAAGTGTCTTATTGCATGTAAAAAAGGAGATATTGCAGCCAAAAATAAACTCATTGAGCATAATTTAAGACTCGTAGTTTTCTTAGCTAAGAAATATGAAAGTACGGGTTATGAAATGGAAGATTTAATTAGCATTGGTTCGATTGGACTTATTAAAGGCATTGAAACTTATAAAATAGATAAAAATATTAAATTAGCCACTTATGCTTCTAGATGTATTTCTAATGAAATTTTAATGTATATTCGTAAAAATAAGAAAAGAAAAAAAGAAGTCTCTTTAGAAGATAGCTTGAATTATGATAATGAAGGAAATGAACTTCATTTAGAAGATGTCTTGGGCACTGAAAATGACTTAGTAAGTGACTCTTATGAAAGAGAAGTAGAAAGAAAATGTGTGGGTGAAGAAATTAATAAATTAAAGCCGAGAGAAAAACAAATTATGGTTTTAAGATATGGTTTAAATAATAAAGAAAGTTATACTCAAAAAGAAGTGGCGGATATTTTAGGTATTAGTCAATCTTATATTTCGCGGATTGAAAAGAAAGTTATTAAAAATATTCGTAATTTAATGAAAATATAGTCCTTGTATTTCTTAAAGGACTTTTTTTATGTTTTTCTTTTTGTTATAATTTTTTTAAGGGATGGTGTATTAAAGTGCAAAAAGATAATATTATTTTACTTTCTTTATTAGGAGTTGTTGTTTTTTTATTTATCATTTGTGGTGCTTTTGCTTTTAAAAAAGAAGAAAACATTTTAGAAACGGTTACCGATGCCTCTAAATTTAAAATGGAGTATGAAAGTTTAAATGGCAAAATAAATGATAAAACGAATGAAGAGTATAAGAGCGTTAATATTAGTGAAAATAATAAATTTGTGTATAAAACAGAAGAAGAAATTATTAAAATTCTAGAAAGCAAATCTGGCCTTATTTACTTTGGCTTTAAAAGTTGTCCTTGGTGTCGTAGTATGGTTGAGGTTTTAGATAAAGCTAGTCAAAATTCTAAAATAAAAAATATTTATTATTTAGATATTGAAAATATTCGGGATCTTTTAGCGTTAGATGAAAATAATAAAGTTGTGACGGAAAAAGAAGGAAATACTAATTATTATAAAATGTTAAATCTTTTAGATGCTTATTTGGATGATTATGTTTTAAAAGGTGAAGAAGATGTCTCAGTTAAAACAGGTGAAAAAAGACTTTATGCTCCCACTGTAATTGCCGTAGTAAATGGTGAAATCGTTGGTTTTCATGCGAAAACAGTCGATAGTCAAACTAATCCCAATGAGCCTTTAACAGAAAAACAAGAAAAAGAACTTGAAAAAATTTATACAGATTTAATAGCCAAGACGACAGAAAATATATGTAATGAAGGATGTTAAGATGAAATATTTATGATGATATAGGTAAAATATAATCATCAAATTATAAATAAGAAAATTGCGTTAGATGAATTTTTAGCAAATGTATTATGGTAAGTATGGTTATGTTCTAGAAGCAATCTTAAAGGAATTATAAATTAATAATTTGTATATATTTCTTATTTTTTAAAAGTTCTCTTATAAAAATAGAGGGCTTTTTTTTATTAACAAGTAAATAAACATAGTTTTTTGTTCTTGTTAAAGCCACATAAAATAATCTTCTTTCCTCATCAAAAGGAAAAGAGGCAGATTCGCTAATAAGAGATAAAACTTTTTGCTCTTTAATTTGATTAGGAAAACCATATTTTGTATTTTCTAAATTTAAAACAATCACATTTTCGGCTTCTAACCCTTTTGATTTATGAACGGTTAAATATTTAAATTGATATTTTTGTTTATCATAAGGATAATTAAAAATATCTTTTTCATTTCGTCCAAGAACCATTAAAGAAGAGGTATCTAGTTTTTCTAAAAGTTTGTTTAAAACTTTAGTTTTATTGTGATAATAAACAATCACAATTGGTTTATCTAAGTGTTTAGGGCTTGTTAATTCCTTTTTTATTTGATAAGGATTTTTCATAATAAAATTACCCGCTATTTTGATAAGTTCTTCACTATTACGATAGGTTTGGGTTAATTTATAAATCTTTGCATCTTTAAACATATCTTTAAAATTCAAAAAAAGTTTTAAATCACATCCTGAAAAGCGATAAATAGATTGATAATCATCGCCAATAACACATAAAGAAGCATCTGTTTGTTTTAAAATTTCTAAAATTAAATCAAACCTAAGTTTCGAAGTATCCTGAAATTCATCAATTAAAATATATTTATAAGGAAGATTTAAATTTTTTGTTTTTAAAGTTTGTATTGCTTTTTGAATTAAATCATCAAAATCACTTTTCTTTTGCGCTTCTTTTTCACTTTCATAAAGTAAGAAAAGAGCATAACTAATTAGTAAGAAAGATTGATGTTTATGTTCCTTTATAAGCTTAGTAAAATACTCATCATCATAATTATTAGCCTTATAAAGTTTAATAAAAGTATGAATATCTTTTTTTAAGTCAGTTCCTATTTTTGAATGTAGAATTTTTATATCTTTTTTTATGGTAGGTCTTAAAAAGAAAGATTTTCCTAATGAGTTTAAAAGACTTACATTTCCTAAAAATAAACTTTCAAAAAACTCATTTTCAACGTAAGAAAGAAAAGAATCATCACAAATAGAAAAAGTTTCTTCTTGTAAAATCTTTAAAGCTAGTTTGTGAAAGGTTAAAACCTCAATATTTTTACTTGTATTAACAAAAATCTTTTCTTGTAAATCTTTAACTGTTTCATTTGTAAAAGAAAGGCATAAGATTTCTTCTTCTTGACATTTTTGACTAGTAAGTAAATATTTAATTTTTCCAATTAAAGTCATGGTTTTCCCAGAACCAGCGCCAGCAATAATTAAAGAATACTTAGGATTTTCTAAGATAGGTTTCATTTGATTTTCATCTAAAGGGTAACCATTAATAATCATAAAACACCTCACTTTCAAATACTACGTAATTTCCTTAAAGAATTATGTCGAACTATGGCTTTTTAAAAAAATATTTGATAAAATGAAAATGAAATGAAGATGATAAAATGAAACATGGCAAATTAATTGTAATGGAAGGTTCATGCGACGGCGTTGGTAAAAGTACCCAGATAGAACTTTTAAAAAAACGACTTTTAAAAGAAGGCTATAAAGTACTATGTCATCATTTTCCAAGTTATGATTTATATCAAGGAAGAGGAGTCGAAGAATTTTTAAAAGGAACTTATGGCGCTATTAAAGACCTTTCCCCTTATTTTATTAATAATTTATATGCTTATGATAGGATGATTACTTGGCAAACTATTTTAAAAAAGGCTTATGATGACGGTTATATCATTTTATTAGACAGATATACGACTTCTAGTTTAATATATCAAACAGCTTATTTAAAAGGTGGTAAAGAAAAAGAAAATTTGTTTGATGAAATAGCTACTTTTGAATATGACAAACTAGGAACAAAAAGACCGGATAAAGTTATTTTTTTAAATGTTTCGTATACTTTAAACGAAGAGATGCGCAAGAAAAGAAATGCAGATAAAGAAGAAGATATTATTGAACAAAATGAAAAGTATTTACGAGAAGTTTATGAAAGTGCTTTATATACGGCTAAGTATTTAAATTGGACGTCTATTATGTGCACTAAAGATGATAAACTAAGAACAGTTGAAGAAATTCATGAAGATATTTATAAAAATATTAACGATTTATTAGATGGAAAGAAGGAATAAACTATGAAAAAAAATGGTTATGCAATTCAAGAATTATTAATTTTATTTGCCTTATTAGGGGTTATTTTTGCCGTAGGTATTACTAAAATTAGTTATGCTTTGGAAGATGCTCGAAACGAAGAAGAAATAAAAGAGGTTGAAGAAAGCAATCTTTTATATGCGGGCGAATTATATGTTAAACAAAATTCGGACAAGTTTACTGAAAAAGACAATTATTTTTATGGCAGTGATTTAATAACTAATCAAATTTTAAATGATGATAATAAAGATTATTCAAGTATTAAATTCAAAGCAACTAAAGAAGAAGATGGTTCTTTTAAAGTGGAGATTGTAAAATAATGGCTATTACGAAGACAGATTTTTTAGAACTTTCTAGATGTCCTAGATATTCTTTTTTAGAAAATTTAAAGACAAGTGCTTTAAAACAAGATATGTCTTATGAGGAATATCAAGAAAAAGAAGAACAAAGTAATTTAAAAGAACTATTAGAGGCTATGCTTGATACAAGTGGGGAAATTTATTTAGATAAAACAGAAAAAATAAATCAACAATTAATGGCCATGCTTCCTTATTATAAACAAGTTGAATTAGAAGCAGGACGAATTTTTACGGAATATTTTAAAGGGAAAAGTACTTATGCTTTAGAAACTAAAGAACAAAAAGGTTTTTCTTTTACCTCAGAAAAAGCCAAATATTTATGTTATGTTGATATCTTTAATGAACAAGAAGACATGGTTAACATTATTGAAGCAAAAGCCACCACTGCCCGTAAATACATAGAGTTAAAAGCAGGTTATCCGAAAGAAAATAAATATTCTATTTTTATCAAAAAAAATAATGTTTATTACCTTAAAGGGGAGATTGATTATCCTTTAGAACAAGAAATGCCTAAAGAAAAATATGAGAAAGAAAGAGAAAAACTTTTTGATCGTTTTAAATTAGGTAAATATTTTTATGATTTAGCCTTTCAAAGATATGTGATAGAACATGGTAAAGAAAAGTTAAAACCGGTTCATTATTACTTAGCAGTATTAAATCCTTCCTATGTTTTTGATGGAACAGAGAAAGATGGTAAACCTTTTTACCATGCTGTTAATAATGAGGAACTTATCAATTTTATTTGTTGTGATGAAATTACCAAATCTTTACAAAAAGTTATTCAAAAAGATATCGAAATTTTAGAAAATAATCTCTTTAACAAAGAAGATAAAGTTTGTCCATTAGGAAATTATTGTTCTTATAAAGAACAAGGAGAATGTAAATACTTTAAAACGGTCTGTGGTCTTAAAATACCTAAGAAAAACAGTAGTTTAAATTATATCAATAATGGTTTTGGTTTCCAAGTGGACGGCAAGAGAATAAAGGGCTTAGAACTTATTAATGAAGGATACTTAAAAATGGAAGATATTCCTTTGTCGTGGCTTACTAAAGAAAATCATCTTATTCAAAGAAATTGTTTAGAAAAACATACAGCATATATCAATAAAGAAAAAATAAGAAAAGCCTTATCTATCATAGAGTATCCTATTTATCACTTAGATTTTGAAACATTTCCTTGTCCTTTACCAAGATTTAAGGGTGAGTTTCCTTATATCCAAAGTCCTTTTGAATTTAGTTTACATATTGAAAATAGTCCAGGTAGTTGTGATTTAGAAAAAGATAATATTGTTTTTTTAGCTAAAACAACAAAAGATGAACGAGAAGACTTAATAAAAGCATTATTAAAATATATTAATCCTAATAAGGGAACCTTATTTGCTCAAAATGTCTCTTTTGAAAAAGGAAGAATTAAAGAACTAGCTTCGATATTTCCTAAATATAAAGAAGATTTATTAAAAATTTATAATCGAGGTTTTGATTTATTATGGCTTTTAAATAATAATAAAGAATTATATGAAAAGTTAGGTTTTGTTGGTAAAGATTTAGAAACATTTAATTTTTATGATGAACGCTTAAGTGGTTCTTTTTCCATAAAAAAGACATTACCCGTTTTTTCATCCTTATCATATGATAATTTAGATGTTCATAATGGTACCGAGGCTATCGTTGTTTATGCTAATTATGATAATTATTCCCAAGAAGAACTAGAAAAACAACAAGAAGCTTTAAAAATTTATTGCCGTCAAGATACGTGGGCCATGGTCGAAATTTTAAATGCCCTCCGCAAACTTGTCAAATAAGTGTCAACATTTTCAAGTTTTTTGACTATTTTTTGCAATTTTTAGTATTATATAGAGGTAAAGGACGTGATTTTTATGTTGTATCCATCCATTGATAAATTGCTTACCATTGTAGATTCTAAGTACAAATTGGTTCATGTAGCCTCTATTCGGAGTAAACAAATGCTAGAAAACAACCATTATCAAATGGCTGAAAAAGAATATGTTAACAAAAGAACCATTGGTAGAGCACTAGAAGAGTTGGATAAAGGACTTATCACGGTTATTAGTCATGATAACACGAAGTAAGTCTTTTTTTGTGTCTATTTTTAGCAAATATTAATACCAAACGGTTATACAAATATGATACAATAATAAAGTAGTAAATACGATAGTTTAAAATTTAGGTCGTGTTACATATTAGTATCAGGAGTGTATATCAAATGAATTCAAAAAAGAAGACAATTATAATCTCAATCATTATTTTACTTGTTTTAAGTGCAGCCATTGGTATTTCTTATGCTTATTGGGCTTTAAACTTAAATCAAGATAGTAAAAATGTGGTGAGCACTAAATGCTTAAATATCTCTTTTACTGAAGGAGATGCCATAAATTTACAAAAAACATATCCTATGGAAGATGAAGAAGGGAAAAAACTAACCCCTTATACTTTTAACTTAAAAAATGAATGTAATGACAAAGCCAATTATCAAATTAATTTAGAAACTCTAACGGGTTCTACTTTAGATATTAATTATGTCAAAGTAAAACTAAATAATACCATAAGCATTTTAGGTAGTAACAACGCGGTTACTAAAACATTAGATAATGCCATAGATTCAAGAATGTTAGAAACAGGTACTTTAAACGCCAAAGAAACAAAAAGTTATACCTTAAATATATGGCTTTCCAATGATGCTCCAAATGAAACAATGAATAAAAGTTTTGAAGGTAAAATAACGGTGACAGCAAGTTATCATGCCCCTACAGCCGTGGATATTATTAAAGATTTAGCATCAAAAGCCAGTACTTCTTCAACAGATGTTTATACTGTTCCAGATAAAACAAGTGATACATGTACTTATACCTTAGCCTATGATGGCACAACAGATAACAATTTAAGATATGTTGGAAAAAATCCTTGTAACTACGTCAAAATAGATAATGAGTTTTGGCGCATAATAGGCGTTATGAATAATATAGATGATGGAACTGGAAATAAGGAAAGCAGAATAAAGTTAATAAGAAATGAGTCAATTGGAAAATACTCATGGGATACATCAGATCCCACAGTCAATAGTGGCTATGGCATCAACGAGTGGAGTCAAGCAGATTTAATGAAACTTTTAAATCCAGGATACGAAAGAGAAAGTGTTGGTGGTTCCTTGTATTACAATAGTAAATCTGGAACATGTTATAATGGTAGGGCCAATGCGTTAACATCTTGCAATTTTACGAGCAGTGGATTAAAAACAAATTTAAAGAATTTAGCAGGCAACGCTTTATGGCATACAGGAACGAATGGTACGAATAGTTATACGTCGTCAAGTAATGGTCTGGCAAGTCATTTTTATAATTATGAAAGAAGTAATAATAATGGAAAGATATGTACGTCTGGTAGTCTTTGTAATGATAATGTAGTAAGAACAACGGCATGGAAAGGCAAAATTGGTTTAATGTATCCAAGTGATTATGGGTATGCAACTAGTGGTGGAAGTACAAGCGGTAGATTCAACTGTTTGGCCAAAGAATTATATAATTGGGGTGATAGTTCTTATAGTGATTGTAAGAATAATGATTGGCTTTATAATTCAAACAACAGACAATGGACGATTTTTCCTGGTGCATATTCTACGGATGCTAATCGCGTTGTTCGTATTGACAACACGGGTGCCGTCCGACGTGATTCATATGTAGATGGCTTAGTTTTTCCAACGGTTTATCTAATATCTTCTACGGCAATTACTGATGGTTTAGGAACTAAAGAAAATCCTTATGTCCTTGGAATATAGGCACTCAAACGGGTGAAAAATAAAATGACTCATAAACTACTTATGAAAGGAGTGTTTATGAGTCGTATTTTATATTCTGGTGAAAATCAAATCACCAATTCTTATCGCGTTCGCGTTCATGAGGCTGTTGATGTTGTTAAAAAATGGTATCAAGCTGACACGGTAATTGCCCATTCTGATGGAGTTGTTGTTTTAGTACAAACAGGTCGTAAAACTAGTTTAGGAAGTACTGGTAATGCTTCTTATGGTAATTTTGTTAAAATTTTACACCCGAATGGTTACTATACTTTATATGCTCATCTTAGTACAGTTTATGTCAAAAAAGGCCAAAAGGTTTCTAAAGGTGAAAAAATAGGGTATATGGGTAAAACCGGTAATGCTTATGGTGTTCATCTTCATTTTGAAGTTCGTAATCCTTATAATACTTGTATTGATCCTGTTATGTATTTAGATAATGATTTACCAAATGAAAGTCGGGAAAAAATTTTATATCAAGCGTATGATAATGTTAAAAAATATTGGCTTCCTAATGTTTCTCTATCGACAAATGATTATGCGGGCAACTTTGGTAATGCTATTGGCGGTATTTATTTAGATAAATACCCTATGAGAGTTCATGATAGGATTAAAAAAATGTGGCTTCCTTGGGTAGAAAATCGTAATGATTATGCGGGTAATCTTGGCAATGATATAGATGGAGTTCAAATAAAAGGGGTTACTTACCGAGTGCATTTAAAAAATGGTCCTTGGCTTTCATGGGTTTCCAAAGTAGATGATACCCCGAATGGGTATGCTGGCATTTATGGCCGTAGTATTGACGCAATTCAGATAAAAATGAGTTAGGTTGACACTCTCTTAACGAGTTTTTCTTGTATTTAAAAACGATAAATTGTATAATATTCGTGAAAGAGAGAGGAAATAATATGAAAAAAGGATTTTTAGTGGCATTAGTTGTTACTCTTATGATGAGTGTTACTAATGTTAGTGCAATGACAAAAGATGAATTGAAAACAAAATTAACCAAGGAGTACACTATTAACGGAGCAACGTTTAAAGCACGTGCTTCTGATATAGCGCAAATTGAAAGATATTTAGAGCAAAATAATGTTTCAGAAGCTGATGCTGATAAAATTTCTGCAAAAGTAGATGAAGCCGTAAGTATTATTGAAGCTGGAAATGCTACTAAATTAGAAGAATTAACAACAACAGAAAAAGATAAATTAATTGGGTTATTATCTGATATTTCTAATACAACAAGTGTAAAAGTTACAGTTAATAAAGGTGTTATTACCATTTACAATATTGATGGTACTGAATTTACTAAAATTACAGATATGATCAAACAAACAGGTGCTAGTTATACTATCGTTATAATTGCTGGTGTTATTTCAATTCTTGGATTCCTAGTTATTGCAAACAAAATGAAAAAAAATGCCTAAGCATTTAAAACAGACTATTAAGGAAAGTGTTAAAGAAATTGCACTTTCTCTTTTTATTTCCTCTTTATTTATTTTGGCTTTCTTTTTCTTTTTAGAAAAAAAAGTGAATGTTTTGTTTTCTTTATTAAATACAATAACGATAACAGAAAAAAAAGAAGAAGATACGCCTTTGTCTTTTGATAATATTAAAAAAAGACTTAAAAATTATCCATCTTATGGAACAAAATACGGTACGCTGAAAATTAATGCAATAGGTGTTGATTTGCCTTTGTATCACGGAGATACTTTAGATATCTTAAATTATGGTATTGGTCATTATGCTGGCAGTTATTTTCCAGGTGAGGGAGGTTCTATTGTTTTAGCAGGTCACAATAATAAAGGCTTTTTAAGAAGGCTTCCTGAGGTTAAAGAGAAAGATCAAATAATTATAGAAACAACTTATGGTACTTTTTATTATGAAATGATATCTTCTAAAATTATTGATAAAAAAGAAGAATATCTCCTTCCTATTCAAAATGAAGAAGAACTTTTAATGATTTATACTTGCTATCCCGTAACAGCAATTGGTCTTACTAACCAACGTTATGTTATTTATGCCAAGAGAGTAGAAGGTGAAGTATGAAAAAATTAAAAATGATAAGCTATTATATTTTACTCATTTTACTTTGTTTAAATTTGCTTGTTCTAAGTCTTATACTACCTTTAAAATATACTTTATTTAATGAATCATATATGAAACAAGAACTAGAAAAGCAAAATTATGATACAAAAGTTTATGAAGAAATTAAAACCCAAATGAATCATTATCTTATTCAATCAGGGTTAGATGAAAGTGTTTTTGATAATATTGTTACCAAAGAAAAAGTAAAAGAAGATATAGACAATAATTTAACTTCTTTATATGAAAATAAAGAATGTCATATAGATACTACAAGTATTACCAATCAGTTAGAAGAAAATATTGAAAATTATTTAGCATTGCAAAATATTGAAGTTAAAGATATGGCTAGTTTAAATGCTTTTGTAAAACAAATTGGCAGTATTTATGAAGAAGAACTTAATTTGTATGGTAGTTTTCCTAAACTTCAAAAAGTGATGTTTCCTTTAACTAAAGTTATTAATGTCATTATGATTATTAATATTTTAATCATACTTGTTACTTTAATACTTATCAAAATTATTTTAAAAAAGAAAGTAGGAAGTGTTCCTTTCTTAGTTGTTGGTGGATTATTATTTTTAATAAAAAATTATGTTCTCAACCATGTAGATATTGCCCATCTTTTAATTATTGACAAAAATTTTAGTAGTCTTTTAAGCAGTTTTTTACAGCAATTTTTTAATAACTTAACCATGCTTTCTTATCTTTTCTTAGGTATAGGAATAGGATATCTGTTAGTTTGCTTGTTTTTAAAGAATATTTTACAAAGATAACAAAAAAGTTGTCTTTTTTTGTCGAACGAAAAAAAATGCTTTTTTTCTTATTTTATGCCATAGTATTAATAGGTGATGAAAATGCTTATTTTAGGGATACTTTTAACTCTTATTTTATTTTTTCTTTGGTGTTGCCTTAAGGTATCATCACAAGCTGATGAAAAAATGCTTAGTAAAGAATACGACAAGAAAGAAAAAAAATAACCTTTGATACTTGTGTAACTATCAAAAATCGTTTATACTACTTCTGTTAGAGAGGTATATTATGGAAGAGTTAAATTTAAAAGATATGTGGGATTACTATGTTAGTAAAGTTTTTATTATTATTTTTTCGGTGTTATTTTGTGTGGTAGCCGTTCTTTTTTATAGTGTTTTTATTGAAAAACCAATGTATAGTTCTTATACTACGATTGTTTTAGTTGGAAATAGTCAGACGGAATCTCAAACGGGGATTACCCAAAGTGATGTAACATTAAATCAAAAGTTAGTGTCTACTTACCAAGAAATTATTAAAAGTAGAAGAATTTTAAGCCAAGTTATTGATAATTTAAAACTTGATATATCTAGTAGTACTTTAGCAGGAAATGTTTCAGTTACAAGTGAAAAAGATACAGAGCTTATTCGTATTACTGTAAATAATGGAGATGCTACCTTAGCACGTGATATTGCAAACGAAATTGCTAATGTTTTCAATAAGGAAATTGTCGAAATTTATAACATTAAAAATGTAAATGTTATTGATGAAGCAGAAGTACCAGCTAGTCCATCTAATATGAGTATTATCAAAAAAATGTTTTTAGCAGCTATTGTTGGATTTGTTTTATCTTGTATGGTGATTTTTGTTTTCTTCTACTTTGATACAACCGTTAAGAGTTTGGAAGAATTAGAGGAAAAATTAGGATTGCCTGTTTTAGGAGGAATTCCTTATAATTCTCATTATGAAAAGGAGGTAAAATAATGAAAAATGCCGAACTTATTGTTGCTCATAAACCAAAATCTAGTATTGCTGAGGCAATTAAAACCATTCGAACTAATTTACAATTTTCTGCCGTTAATGGGGATGTTAAAAGTATTTTGGTTACCAGTTCTATGCCAGGTGAAGGAAAAAGCTTTGTAGCCTCTAATTTAGCAGTTGCTTTTGCTCAAGCAGGTAGTAAAGTTTTAATTGTTGATTGTGATATGCGAAGAGGAAGACTACATGAAATTTTTAAAGTCAATAATGATAAGGGCTTATCTTTGCTTTTAATTGATGAAATTAATGAAAAATCTACTAAATATTTTAAAAAAACAGAAGTACCTAATTTATTCGTGTTGCCAAGAGGAATTGTTCCTCCTAATCCAAGCGAGATTTTATCTTCTGATAAAAATAAAAAACTTACTGAAGTTTTAGAAAAAAAATTTGATATTGTTATTTATGATGGAGTACCTGCTTCTGGCCTTGCTGATGCGATTATTATGGCTGATTTAGTTGATAAAATTGTCATTGTTTCTGCTTACAAGCAAACAAAAATGGAACAACTTCAAAATACCAAAAAAGCTTTAGAAAAATTCCAAGATAAGATTGCCGGAGTTGTTTTAAATAAATTACCGGAAAAGAAAAATCATTATTATTCCTATTACAATTAGGTGATGTATGATTGATATTCATGCTCATATTTTGCCATCTATTGATGATGGTGCAAGAAGTGAAATAGAAAGTTTACATCTTTTAAAACAAGCCAAAGATAGTGGCGTAACCGCTATTATTTTAACTCCTCATTATATTGTGGGAAGTAAATATAATTTGAATAATGAAAAAAAAGAAGCCTTACTTACAAAGTTAAAAAATAAGGCTAAACAATTAAATATAGAACTTTATATAGGAAACGAAATTTATTTTGATAAGGATATCATAAAATTTATCAAAAAAGGGGAAATGGCTTCTTTAAATCATTCCAAATATTTATTATTTGAATTACCTATGCATCAAAAAGTCAGTAATTTATTTGATGTTATCTTTGATTTGAAAGTTAAGGGCTATTTTCCTATTTTGGCTCATCCTGAAAGATATGAATTTTTACAGAAAAATCCTATGTTAGCCGAAAAACTTTTGGAGGCTGGTGTTTATTTTCAAAGTAATATTGGTTCTTTAACAGGAACCTATGGTAAAGAAGCTAAGAAAACTCTGAAACTGTTTTTAAAACATCATATGATTTCTTTTATGGCTTCAGATATTCATCATGAAGAAAATAATTTTTATTTTAATTTACCAAGTCTTTACGTCGAACTCCAAAAATGGTTAGATGACCAATATCTTCAAGAAATATTTAACGAAAATGCAAAAAATATTATAAAAAATAAATCTTTAGAACAACCTATGTTTACACCTTTAAAAAAAGGGCTATTTGGTGTTAAGTAAGAAATAAAAAAGTGTTTTACAAATAAAAAAACTAATGTTATAATACAAATATCAGATTAAGTGGGCAGAAATTCCCACTTTTCTTATTGGAAAGGGTGAAATTCATTGATTGAAAAAATAAAAGATGCGATTAAAGAACCTTTACAAAAAATGAATATTATTGTTGATAATATTGAATATGTTAAAGATGGTAGTTATTATTTTTTAAATATAACTTTAGATCGTGTAAGTGGTTTGGATTTAGATACTGTGGTGGAAGCCACTAATATTATTAATCCAATATTAGATGAATTAGATATCATTGAAGAATCATACATTCTAGATGTATCTAGTAAAGAAAGGAATGAAGAAAATGAATAGTAAAGAATTTAAAAAAGCCTTAGACAATATCATTTTAGAAAAAGGTATTAGTAAAGATATTGTTTATGATGCCATGGAACTTGCTTTAGCAACTGCATACAAAAAAAACTTTGGTTCAAAGACAAATGTTAAAGTGAAAATAGATCGTAATACTGGTGATATTCGTGTTTTCTCTTACTATGTTGTTGTTGATGATTATGATGATGGCGTTGATAGTGTCGATGAAGAAGGTAATGTAGTACATATTCCACCAGAAATTAATCCGGATGCCCAAATTCTTTTAGAAGAAGCAAGAGAAATTGATCCTACGATTGAAATTGGTGAAACCATCGAAAAAGAAGTGACACCAAAAGACTTTGGACGTGTGGCAGCATCTACAGCCAAACAAGTGTTAACCCAAAAAATTAGAGAAGCTGAAAGAGAAAATATTATGGCTGAATTCCATGATAAACAAGGAGAAATGATGATGGGCCTTTTAGCTATGGAAGACCAAAAAAATTATTATGTTGACCTTGGTAAATCAAGAGGTATTATGGCTAAAAGTGAAATTATTCCTGGTGAAACTTTAAAAATGGGAACTAATGTTAGAGTTTACATTACTAAAGTAGAAGAAACGCCCAAAGGACCACTTATTTTATGCTCTAGAAAACATTATGGTTTTGTTAAACGTTTATTTGAAACAGAAATTCCAGAACTTGTTGATGGAACGATTGAACTATATTCTGTTATTAGAGAACCAGGTGTAAGAAGCAAAGTGGCTGTTTACTCAAATGATGAAAAAGTCGATCCTGTTGGTGCTTGTATTGGTGAAAGAGGTTCTCGTATTGCCAGTATTTTAAAAGAACTAAATGGCGAAAAAGTTGATTTAGTAAGATATTCAGATGATGCAGCAACCTTTATTGCTAATGCGTTAGCTCCTGCTAAAGATGTTACGGTAAATATTATTGACCCAGTAAAAAGAGAAGCTTTAGCCATTGTTAATGATGAAAATTTATCATTAGCAATTGGGCGTAAAGGAACTAATATTAAACTAGCTAGTCGTCTTACAAAATATAAAATTGAAGTCAAGACATTAAGACAAATTAATGAAGAAGGAAATAAATAATGGGAGTCAAAATTTTTTCTCATAAAAGTGATCCAGATGGCATTGGTTGTGTTCTTCTTTCCTTGTTATGCTTTAAAAACGTTTCTTACACTTTGTGTAAAAATAATTTAGAACTTGACGAAAAAATAAGTGAATTTTTAGAACAAGAAGATGTAACGAGTTACGAACACGTTTACATCACTGATTTATGTCCATCTAAATCTCTTTTAGAAAAAATGGCTTTTATAGATAAAGAACTTTTTCAGGTTTATGACCATCATTTAACTTCTTTAAAAGAAAAAGAAAAACCGTCGTTTGTTTATATTGGTGATGATGAAAAAGATTGTGCTATGAGTATTTTCTACCAAGAACTTATAAAAGATTTTCCAGTGTTAAAAGAAAATAAAACGTTAGAAGAATTAGTCTATTTAACACGTCTTCATGATACATGGGCATGGAAAAAAGAAAATAATCAAAAGGCTTTTTTACTTGAAACATTTCATCATTATTTAGGACCTATTGGTTATCTTTATTATTACAAAGATAAATGCTTACAAAATTGTGGTTTAGAAAAAACAGAAGAAGAAAATTCTTGGCTTTTAGATATTACTAAAGAAGAAACCAAAAAAGTAAAAGAATTACTTCAAAGAGTAGTGTTTGAAAAAGAAGAGAATATTAATTTTGCCAGTGTATACGGACCTTATTCTTTGCGTAATCTTCTTGCGGATGCTTTAAGAAAAGATTATCCTGATTGTGATGCTCTAGCCTTATTTGCACCAGATAATGGTACCATATCCTTTAGAAGTTTAAAAAATATTGATGTGTTACCTTTTGCTGAAAAGTATCATGGTGGTGGTCATCCTAAGGCAGCTGGTTGTTCTCTTACCAAAGAAAATGAAATTATATTAAGAAAAAAATTAATGAAAGATTAAGGGAGGTTTTTATGAAACAGAAAAAAATTCCAATGCGTACCTGTGTTGTGACCAGAGAAAAGTATCCTAAAAAAGAATTAATTAGGGTTGTAAGAACTCCAGAAGGAGAAATTGAAATTGATACTTCTGGTAAGAAAAATGGCAAAGGTGCTTATTTGAAATTATCTAAAGAAGTGATAGAAAAGGCTCGCTTAAACAAAGCTTTAAATCGAGCTTTAGAAGTGGATATACCTGAAGAAATTTACGAAAAATTGGAAGGTCTTCTAAAATAATGCCTGGCAAAAGAGAAAATGTCATTGATTATGAAACATATTTCATGTTAATGGCTTTACTTGTTAAAGAAAGAAGTAAAGATCCAAAAACCCAAGTTGGGGCTGTCATTGTTAAAAATAATCGTCTTTTATCAACCGGTTATAACGGAACAACAAAAGGACTTAGCGATGATGAAATGCCTTGGAATTCTTTAGGGGAAGAAAACGGAGATTTATTTCAAATAAAAAATTCTTTTGTAATTCATGCGGAAGCGAATGCTCTTGATTTAGTTAGGCAAGACTTAACTGGTGCTTCCATTTATGTTACCCTTTTTCCATGTCATGAATGTGCTAAAAGAATATGTAATGCAGGTATATCAGATGTTTATTATTTAGAAGATTATAAACATGAGGATTTAATGGCTTTATCGAAGAAAATCCTCACATTAGGTGGAGTTAAAATCCATAAAATTACACCGATAAGTAAGCTTATGGCTGGTTTAACTTCCATGGAAGAATCTTTAAAACAAAGTGTAGAAAGAGAAAAAAGTTTACAAAAAATACGAGGAAAATAGAAAGGATGTGTATCTTATGACAGTAAAAGAATATGCAGAAAGTGTTAACTTAACCGTTGCAGAAGTGTTAAAAAAATGTGAAACTTTAGGAATTGATGTGAAAAGTCCAAGTGATGATTTATCTGATGATGATGTTATTAATTTAGACTTTGCTACTAACTTAATTAGTTCAGATAGTGAATCAACTTACGAAGATGAGGATAGTATGGATGAAGTCGTCGAAGATTTAGTGGCTTCAACAAATGTTCATACGATGAATCCAGGGGTTAAAAAGCAAAAACTAAAAAAACGTAGTGAAATAGAACAAAGTAAATCAGAATACATGAATAAACGTAAAGAAATGTATAAACATAAAGAAAAATTAATGACCAACAAAGTTGATGAAGATATTATTCTTTATAAAAATAATATGAGTGTAGCCGATTTAGCTGAAAGTTTAGGCGTAAGTGGTACGGATATTATCAAAAAATTAATGAGTCTTGGCATTATGGCTGGTCTAAACCAAGCGATTTCTTTTGAACAAGCAGAATTAATTTCATTAGATTATGGTAAAACACTTAAAAAAGAAGAAACCCAAGATGTCACAAATTTTGAAGAATATGAAGTAAATGACAAAGAAGAAGATTTAGTTTTGCGTCCGGCTGTTGTAACTATTATGGGACATGTTGACCATGGTAAAACAACACTTTTAGATTATATTCGTCATAGTAAAGTGGTTGAAGGAGAATTTGGTGGTATCACACAACATATTGGAGCTTATCAAATTGAACATAACGGCCAAAAGATAACCTTTATTGATACTCCAGGCCATGCAGCTTTTACCGAGATGAGAGCAAGAGGAGCCAGTGTCACAGATATCGTTATTATCATTGTGGCTGCAGATGATGGTGTCATGCCTCAAACAAAAGAGGCCATTGATCATGCGAAAAGTGCTGGTGTTCCAATTATTGTTGCTATTAACAAAATTGATAAACCAAACATCAATATTGAAAGAGTTATGCAAGAAATGAGTGAAGCAGGAATCACACCTGAATCTTGGGGTGGCGATGTACCTTTTGTAAATATTTCTGCCCAAACGGGTGAAGGTGTTGATTTACTTTTAGAAACCATTCAAATTATTAGTGAAGTAAATGGTTATAAAGCCAATCCATTTCGTTATGCCATGGGAACAGTTATTGAATCGAAAGTAGATAAAAATATTGGGGGAGTTGCTTCATTACTTATTCAAAACGGAACTTTACGTTTAGGAGACCCAGTTGTTGTTGGTGCTTACTTTGGTCGTGTTAGAACTATGAAAAATGACCGTGGTGAAGCTATCGTGGAAGCCGGACCTTCTACGCCAGTAGAAATTACAGGTTTATCAGAATCGCCTTGTGCTGGTGATAAATTCATGGCTTTTGAAACAGAAAGCGAAGCCAAAAGTGTGGCTGAAAAACGTTTAGTTGCTTTAAAAGAAGCAAAAAATAAAAAAGAAGTTGTTTCTTTAGATGATTTATTTGCCAAGATTAAATCAGGTCAAAAAGAAATTAATGTTGTTTTAAAAGCAGATGTTCGTGGTAGTGAAGAAGCCGTTAAATCTTCCTTAGAAAAAATTGATGTAGAAGGCGTTCGTGTCAAGGTTATTCGTAGTGGTATTGGTACTATTACCGAAAGTGATGTGGTCCTTGCAAATGCTTCTAATGCAATTATTATAGGTTTTAATGTTGTACCTTCTAATATTACAAAAGAAGTTGCCAAAGAATACAATGTCGATATTCGTTTATATACGATTATTTATAAAGCCATTGAAGAAATGGAACTTGCTATGAAAGGTATGTTAGAGCCACAATTTGAAGAACATATCTTAGGTAGTCTAGAAATTCGTAAAATCTTTTCTTTCTCAAAAGTTGGCAAAATTGCAGGTTGTTATGTAACTGATGGTCTTGTAAAATCAGGGGCGAATGCTCGTGTTATTCGTGATGGTGTTATTATTTATGATGGTAAAATTGCTTCTATTCAAAGAGAAAAAGATCAAGTAAAGGAAGTTAAAAAAGGTTTCGAATGTGGTATTACTCTTGAAAATTATAGTGATATTAAAGAAAGAGATACCATCGAAGTTTATGAAATGGTGGAAATTAAAAGATGAGTGTAAAAATTAAAAGAATTGAAAGTGAACTTGTTAAAACAATATCAGAAACACTTTTATTAGAATCAAATGATGAATTTTTAAAAACTGTTACCATCACAGCCGCTGAAGTAGCAAGTGATTTATCTTATGCGAAAGTATATTTTACCAGTTTAGATAATCGTGATAAAACTTTAGTTGTTAAAGATATGAATGAAGCCAGTGATATGATAAGAAAATTTATTGCGCAAAAGATGAATCTTCGTCAAACTCCTAAATTAAATTTTGTCTATGATGATTCTGTTTCTTACGGAAATAAAATAGAACATATTATTGCTGAAATTCACAAGAAAGATAAAAATTAGTCGCAAGGCTAATTTTTTTTAAAACTATTGACACTCGGGGGGGGGGGTATCTGTTATAATCATCATAGGGAAACTATGGTGATTTTTTTATGTCTTTGAAAAAGTTTAAACAAATAAATTATAAGAGGGTACTCATTTTTTTACTCATTTTTTTATCAGGTCTAATAGCGGGATATCTAATTTTATCCCCAAGCTATGCTTTATATGAAGAAAAGAAAGATTTTGATGTCATAAATGGAACAGTAGAAGATCCAGGAGATATCTATTTTGCTTATTATATAGATGGCGTTATATCAAGAAATATGCCTCTTCAAAATACAGGTTACACTTTAGATGAAACAAAATCAAACTGTAATAATGGTGTTGTTCCAACTTGGGATAATGCTGGTTGGAAATTCATTGGTGATTATCATAATTATAGTGCGGCCACAAATACTAGAACCAAATGCACTTTGTATTTTAATAAAACAGCTAAAACAGTAAAAACAGCCTTAGGAAATATTGAAGTTAACATATATACTCCAGATTTTACAAAGTCAGCCTGTGATGATGAATCATGTGAATCACGCGAAAAGGGAATTTATGAAACAACAGATACAGATGGCAACCCTACCTATTATTATCGAGGTTCGGTGGAAAATAATTATGTGAAATTTGCAGGCTTTTATTGGCGAATCGTAAGAATAAATAGCAATGGTTCAATTAGAATGATTTATGATGGTACGAGTGCTCACGTAAATGGTGAATCTTCAACAGATAAGTATTATGCTAAAGTTTCTTTTAATCCAAATTGTGATAACAATATGTATGTATGTAGGTTATATGTATACTAATGGAGACGCGCATGGTACAGGAACATCATCTATCATTAAAATAAATGCGGATAAATTTTATACGGATAAACTTATTGGCTATGCATCAAAATTAGATACGAATGCTGGTTTCTGTGGTGATCGTAGCACATATAATACTCATGCAAATGTTGGAATAAGCAACACAATTACTTACTATAAGGCAAATACAAGATTTAATCGAGGTACGCCAACTTTAACTTGTGAGAATAATAATGACTATTATACTAGTACTACTTCTGCTAGTGGTAATAAAAGATTAACCTATTCAATAGGTTTAATAAGTCTGGATGAGGCAGTTTTTGCTGGTTATGCAGCCTCTTATTATGATAGATTATTTGAGCCTCCAAAAAATGCAAATGGGTATTTATCATTGTCAATTGGTTATTGGACCATGACTCCATCAATGTATGCACACTTATTTGGTTTTCCTCAGGCTTTTGCTTTAAACTATGATATAGGTCAGGTTGCAGGTGAAACTTATGTGGATTCTGGTATATCATCTGGTCTGCGCCCAGTTATTAATCTGAAGTCTAATGTCATTATTACAGGAACAGGCACTATGACAGATCCTTATATTGTTAATTGATGTCAAATAAATGTCAAGATTGCAAGAAATTGCAATCTTTTTTCATTAAAAAAGGAAATCAAGGATTTTTTTTGAATATATAAGTAGAAGGTAATTTATTTATCTTCTTAGGAAGTAGGCAAAAAGCATGAAAATTGATTTAATGGAAGACTACTGGATGAAAAACATCTAAAGTCATGAATATCCATTTAAAAAAGCTCGTGATTATGGTCGTGAAGAAGGAATTGACATTGGCAAAAGTGAAGAAATTAGTATCGGTAAAAAAGAAAGAAATGTTGAAGTAGCTAAAGAACTTTTAAAAATGAACTTTTCTTTAGAAAAGATTTCTACTGCCACAGAACTTTCTAAAAAAGAAATAGAAAAATGTGTAGCAACCCAAAAAATAAAAGTCTCTTGACAGTCGGGGGGGGGGGTATCTGTTATAATCATCATAGGAAACTATGGTGAAGATAATGGAATTAAAAAAATATAAAGATAATAATTATAAAAGAAAATCTTATGTCATATTAGTCATAGGATTTCTTTTACTTTCTGTAAGTAGTTATTTATTTTATAAATCCTATGCTTTATATGAAGAAAAGAAAGATTTTGATGTCATCAATGGAACCGTAGAAGATCCAGGAGATATTTATTTTGCTTATTATATAGATGGTGTTATATCAAGAAATATGCCTCTTCAAAATACAGGTTACACATTAGACGAGGCAAAATCAAACTGTAATAATGGCGTGGTTCCAACTTGGGATAATGCTGGTTGGAAATTTACTGGTGATTATCATAATTATAGTGCAACAGATAATACTAGAACCAAATGTACTTTATATTTTAATAAAACAGCTAAAACAGTAAAAACGGCTTTAGGAAATATTGAAGTGAATAGTTATACTCCAGATTTTACAAAGTCAGCCTGTGATGATTCAACATGTGAATCCCATGAAAAGGGCATTTATGAAACAACAGACTATGATGGCAATCCAACTTATTATTACCGCGGCTCAGTAGAAAACAATTATGTTAAGTTTGCTGGCTTTTATTGGCGAATTATTCGTATTAACAGTAATGGTTCAATTAGAATGATTTATGATGGGTCCAGTGCTCATAAAAATGGCGAATCATCAACAGATAGACAATATGGAACAAGTATATTTAACAAAGTACGTGACAACAATATGTATGTCGGATATATGTACACATCGGGTGAAGCCCATGGCACAGGAACATCTTCAACTATCAAAATAAATGTGGACAAATTTTATACCGATAAACTTTCAAGTTACGCTTCAAAATTGGATACGAATGCTGGTTTCTGTGGTGACCGTTCTAGTCTAACTCAACAAAGTGGTGCTGGAACTGGAACAGTTATTACTTACAATAAAGGTTATTTGAGAGTTGAAGAAAGTGCACCAACGCTTACTTGTGAAAATAGTACTGATTATTATACAGTAGCAAGTGCCTCAAGCGGTAACAAAAAATTAAGTTATCCGATTGGCTTAATTACTGCGGATGAAGTGATGCTTTCAGGTTATGCCGGTGGCATCTTTGATGGCATTCATAGCTATAAGAAACCAAATTTTGAAAGCTATTTGGTAATAGGGGATAATTTCTGGACTATGACACCAGCGGGATATTATTGTCCGATTGGTTTTACCTCCAATCACGCATTGACGTTTGATGTGAATAGTTCTGGCTATTTCGATGACGATTACACGAGTGGTACTCGTGGTCTGCGCCCAGTAATCAATATTCGTTCTGATGTTACTATTACAGGAAAAGGCACTATGACAGATCCTTATGTTGTTAATTAATATCAAATAAGTGTCAAGATTGCAAGAAATTGCAATTTTTTTTAACTAAAAAAAAGGAAATCAAGAATTTTTTTTGAATATATAAGTAGAAGGTAATTTATTTATCTTCTTAGAAAGAAAAAGGCAGTTGTCGAACGACTATTAAAAACAACCGATGATTTAGATTGCATTGCTATGATTTCGGGGCTTTCCAAAAAAGAAATAAAACAATGTATGGCAACCAGATAAAATAAAAGTCTATTGACAGTCGGGGGGGGGGTATCTGTTATAATCATCATAGGAAACTATGGTGAAGATAATGAAATTAAAAAAATATAAAGATAATAATTATAAAAGAAAATCTTATGTCATATTAGTCCTAGGATTTTTTTTACTTTCTGTAAGTAGTTATTTATTTTATAAATCCTATGCTTTATATGAAGAAAAGAAAGATTTTGATGTCATAAATGGAACAGTAGAAGATCCAGGTGATATCTATTTTGCTTATTATATAGATGGAGTTATATCAAGAAATATGCCTCTTCAAAATACAGGGTATACTTTAGATGGAACAAAATCAAACTGTAATAATGGTGTTGTTCCAACTTGGGATTATGCTGGCTGGAAATTTATTGGTGATTATCATAATTATAGCGCAACCACAAATACAAGAACAAAATGTACTTTATATTTTAATAAAACAACAAAAACAGTAAAAACAGCCTTAGGAAACATCGAGGTAAATAGTTATACCCCAGATTTTACAAAGTCAGCTTGTGATAACGATTCTTGTGAATCACATGAAAAAGGTATTTATGAAACAACAGATACAGATGGCAATCCTACTTATTATTATCGAGGCACAGTAGAAAACAACTATGTGAAGTTTGCAGGCTTTTATTGGCGAATCATAAGAATAAATAGTAATGGCTCCATCAGAATGATTTATGATGGCACCAGTGCTCACGCGAATGGTGAGGCTTCAACAGATAGACAATATGGTGCAAGTCAATTTAGTACAAGCTGGGGCAACAATATGTATGTAGGCTATATGAACACATCAGGTGAAGCCTATGGTACAGGAACATCTTCAGCAATCAAAACAAATGCGGATAAGTTCTATACCGATAAACTTTCAAGTTATGCTTCAAAATTAGATACGAATGCTGGTTTCTGTGGCGACCGTTCTAATTTAAATAACCAAAGTGGTGTGGGAACAGGAACCGTGATTACTTATAATAAAGGATATGTAAGAGTAGTAGAAAGTGCACCAACGCTTACTTGTGAAAATGCTAGTGATTATTACACCGTGGCAAGTGCTTCAAGTGGTAACAAAAAATTAAGCTATCCTATTGGATTAATTACCGCGGATGAAGTTATGCTTGCTGGTCATGCTGGTGGCGTCTTTGATGGAGAATTTTGCCATCAAAAAACAAATAACGGTAGTTATTTAGTAACAGGAAATCATTTTTGGACTATGACACCCGCCGGAGGCTATAATCCGTTCGGCACTGCCTACTGGGCTGCTCTTGTGTTCCGTGTCGTCAGCTCTGGTTTTTTCGACGATAATAACGCTTACGACACCTATGGTCTGCGCCCAGTTGTTAATCTGAAGTCTGACGTGACAATCACTGGTAGCGGCACTAAGACTGATCCGTATATTGTTAATTAATGTCAACTAAGTGTCAAGATTGCAAGAAATTGCAATTTTTTTTAACTAAAAAAAAGGAAATCAAGGATTTTTTTTGAATATATAAGTAGAAGGTAATTTATTTATCTTCTTAGAAAGGAGAAAGAAATCATGAAAATTGATTTAATGGAAGACTACTGGGTGAAAAATATCTTAGGAAATGAAGAATACACCCGACCACTTGAAGTTATCTCAGAAAATGTTTTAAGATTACCTAAAGGTTTCTTAGAAAAACAAATTGAGATTAAAAGTCATGAATATCCATTTAAAAAAGCAACTTATAAAGAAAAAAATATTAGGGCCGATGTTTTTGCTTTTTTAGGAGACAATGTTATTTTAAACTTAGAAGCTTATAAAACATTTAATGAAGAAAACTTAAGAAAGTCAAATGTTTATCTTTGTCGTGGTTATAGTAGTCAACTTAAAAAGAGCATGCCATATCATAAGATGAAGAAGTTTATTCAAATTAATTTAGTAGACCATGTTAAAAAAGGTGTTTTACAAGATAAATTAGTGCAAAGATATTTCTTAGAAGAACAAGGCTATCCTTTAACAGATGATATTCAAATTTATTACATACGTCTTGATTTACTAGATAAACTTAATTATAATGTAGGCATAAGTGATGAAGAGTTTTTAGATATTTTAAGATATTTAAAAGCAAATAGTGAAGAAGAACGAGACAAACTAAAACAGAAATGGAGAACAATTATGACAATGGATGAGTATATGAATGCCCTTTTAAGCGATGAAGTAATGAATGAAGAAAGAAGTATGTTCAAAAAGGCTCGTGATTATGGTCGTGAAGAAGGAATCGATATTGGCATGAGTCAAGGAATTAATATTGGTAAAAGCCAAGGAATCAGTATTGGTATGAGTCAAGGAATTGATGCAGAGAAAAAGGCAGTTGTCGAACGACTATTAAAAATAACCGATGATTTAGATTACATTGCTATGATTTCAGGGCTTTCCAAAAAAGAAATAAAACAATGTATAGCAACCAGATAAAATAAAAGCCTCTTGACAGTCGGGGGGGGGGTATCTGTTATAATCATCATAGGAAACTATGGTGAAGATAATGGAATTAAAAAAATATAAAGACAATAATTATAAAAGAAAATCTTATGTCATATTAGTCATAGGATTTCTTTTACTTTCTGTAAGTAGTTATTTATTTTATAAATCCTATGCTTTATATGAAGAAAAGAAAAACTTTGATGTCATAAATGGAACAGTAGAAGATCCAGGAGATATTTATTTTGCTTATTATGTGAATGATAAAATAACTACGGAAATTCCCACTAAAAATCAAGGATATTATTTGATGGAAAAATCAAGTTGTACTAATGGTGTTATTGTGTCATGGAATGTAAAAAATTGGATTGCTAACCTAGATTTTGATTCTTACAAAAAAGATAAAAATTCTAGAGTGAAATGTACTCTTTATTTTTCGAATGTAAAATATGATGATTATACAATATATGACTTATCTGGAAATCATTATGATGGAACGTTTAAAAATGGTGTAAAGATTGTAACAGATTCATCTGGTCAAAAGGCAATCGGTTTTGATGGCATAGATGATTATGTTGATATTAAAGATATTCCTAACGTTTATGATTGGAATAATGGTTATACCATTGAGTTTGAGGCTGTTTGGTATTCTTTTAATAATTGGTCAAGAATATTTGATTTTAGTAGTAGTAAAAATGAAAATGTTGTTTTTTTGGGAAATGCTGGTATCACAAACAATGTGATGTTGGGTGGTAGAAATGGCAAAGATGATAAAGATCATGAAACTGATGTTGCATTCGAAAATAAATTGTCTCTTTCTAGCAAGCAAAGTTTTAAATTGAAAAAAATTAAAACAGATTTTAGCAATAATTTATGTGAGGTATCTTTATTTTTGAGTGACCAATTTAATGAATCAAAGCAAAGTATTCCCTGCAGTTCTAACAGTAATTATATTAATAATTATTTAGGAAAAAGTGCTTGGCCACAAGACAGTTATTTTCATGGCTTAATTTATAATTTAAAAATAATTGATGCTCAAAACAATATTGTTGTCTGGTATGACCCGAATTTCTAATAAATTTACATTGTTTTAAATTCATGGTACAATAAGGACAGATTTGAGGTATTATTATGGCTTTAGAAAGCAAAAAGTTTGCCAGTGGAATGTGCTTTTACAAAATGTTTTGGATCTTTTTAGTAGGTTGTGTTTTTGGTGCTTATTATGAAGAAATCTTAAATTTAGTTATACATTTTCACTATCATCATGAACTTGTTTGGCAACTAAGAAGAGGGGTTATATATGGACCTATTAGTCCTATTTACGGTATGGGAGCTGTTTTGATGATAGCAATTTTAGGTCGAAAAAAAAGACCAGATTATCAAACTATTTTTTATGGAGCTTTACTTGGAGGAGGATTTGAGTACTTAATTTCCTTTTTACAAGAAACTTTTTTAGGAACCGTTAGTTGGGATTATACAAATGAATTTTTAAACATCAATGGTCGAACAACTATTCCTTATGCTTTTGTTTGGGGATTACTTGCGCTTTTACTTGTTAAAGTGGTTTATCCTTTAATCTCTAATATTGTTGAGTCTTTTCCTATTAAATTTGGGACGATTCTTACCAAAACATTATTAGTTATTTTAATTTCCGATTTTACCGTGTCATGGGGGGCTCTTATAAGACAAACTTTAAGACATAATGGGATACAGCCTATAAGTTTTGTGGGTAGATTTTTTGATACATATTATCCAGATGAAAAACTAAAGGAAAGCTATACAAATATGGTGATTATTGAGGTGCAAAAATGACCGCTTGGGTTTCTTTGACCTTTTTTTTATTAGGCTTATTTCTTTCTACTTTGGTTAGTATCCTTTTAAAGAAAGATGAACCATTAAAGAAAAAAGTAAGGAACGTCCCTGAAAGGGTAGCCATCTTAATACCGGCTCGTAATGAATCTAAAGTTATCGAAAGTCTTCTTATCTCTATTGAAAACCAATCATCTTCTATTTTAAAAGATGTGTATGTTATCGTGGAAGATGAGCATGATAAAACAGTAGATATTGTCAAAAAACATCATATGAATTATTTTGTACGGCAAAATCTAAAGTTAAAAACTAAAGGATATGCTCTACAAGAAATGATTGAGTATTTACACCATCAAAACAAAACATATGACATGTATTTTATTTTTGATGCTGATAACATCTTAGATAAAGATTATTTAAAATATATGATTGCAGATTATCTTAATGGTTATGATATTTCTACAGGTTACCGAGCTTTAAAAAATACGAAAAGTTATTTTCCTATTTGTGCTGGGCTTACTTTTACTTTTATAAATGGTTTTCGTAACCAAAAAGGTTCTAAGATTTTATCAGGAACAGGCTATTATATCAGTGGAGAATACATTCAAAAATGGCAAACATTTCCTTTTCACTCTTTGACAGAAGATTATGAAAGTTCTTTATATTACACTTTAGAAAATATTTCTGTTCATTATAATGAAAAGGCTAAATTTTATGATGAACAACCAGAAGATTATCAAAAAAGTATTAAACAAAGAAGTCGTTGGATAAAAGGTTATTTTCAAAATTATTTTTATTATCATAAATTGTTAAAAGCTAAATTAAAAGAAAATCCTTCTAATAAAGGAGCAATCACGCAAATGTATTTGGGCATTATTCCTTATTTGTGCTATCTTTTTGGTTTTGTTTTTTTAATAATATATTTAACAGGTTTTAAAAGTATCATTTTTTTGCCCCTTTTACTTTATTTTATCTTTTTTCTTTGTACAATTTATAATTTATATTTATTTCAAAAAGAAACAAAATTAAGTAAAAAATTATATTTTCAAGTGTTATTTTATCATCCAATATTTATGTTTTCATATTTACATGCCTTTTTAAGGTGTTTAATTCATTCAAACTTAGGCTGGGAAGAAATTATACATGAAAAAAATAAAGAATAGAGCCCTTTATTTTTCTTCAAAACTTTCGCAAGTGGTTTTAAAGTTATCTTGACCTATTAAAATAGAACCTAGGATACATCTTTGTTTTCCAGCGTTAAAATACTTGCAGTTAGAAACAGTACATTTGATTTCCTGATTAAAATAATTCATTTATTTCACCCTTATTAAAATGTATAGAAAAGAATATTTTATACATAATAAAGTTAGGTGATCTTATGAAAAAGATAGATATTTTAGAAACAAGTAAAAGTAAGTTAGATAAAGAAACATTATTAAATTCTTATGATGACTTTACAATGATTTTTGAAGATAAAGCGAAACTAACTCGTAATGTTAGTACAGGACCAACTTGTTTATAAAGAGAGTTTTTCTCTTTTTTTAATGGTAAAAATGCCTGTTTTCTGATATATTATATATAGGAGTTGAAAAATTATGAAAATATTATCAGTAAATGCTGGTTCATCTTCATTAAAGTTTACAGCTTTTGAGATGCCAGAAGAAAAGGTTTTGATGAGTGGATATTTTGAAAGAATAGGTATTTCTGGAAGTTTTTATACTATTAAGTATAACGGTATGAAAGAAAAAAAAGAAGTCGAATTAAAAAGTCATACCGATGCTTTTGCCTTACTTATTGAGGAATTATTAAATCATAAAATTGTTTTAAGCTTAGATGAAATTGAAGGAATTGGTCACCGCGTTGTTCAAGGAGCTGACCACTATAATAAGAGTGTTGTCGCTACCGATGAAGTTATTGAAGATATTGCTTCTTTAAGTTCTCTTGCGCCTTTACATAATCCTGCTGCCGTTTTAGGTATTAAAGCTGCAAAAGAAGTAGTTCCAAATGCGACCGAAGTTGTTGTTTTTGATACGGCTTTCCATCAAACAATGAAAGAAGAAAATTATTTATATGCCCTTCCAATGGAATGGTACCAAAAATATGGCGTTAGAAAATATGGGGCTCATGGCACAAGTCATCGTTATATTGCTGAATATATGGCTCAAAAATTAGGACGTGATGATTTAAAACTTATTATTTGTCACATTGGTTCTGGGGCAAGTATTACGGCTACTAAAGATGGTAAATGTGTTAATACTTCTATGGGCTTTACGCCTAATGCGGGTCTTATCATGGGCACTCGTTGTGGGGATATCGATGCTACAATTATTCCTTATATTATGGAAAAAACAGGTTTAAATACAAAAGAAATTAATCATATTTTAAATAAAGAAAGTGGCGTTTATGCTTTATCTAACGGTTTTAGTGATATGCGTGATATTTACGATGGATGTAAACAAAATGATCCAACTTGTTTAAAAGTAATGGATATGTTTACAAGAAGAATTGTAGATTATATTGCTAAATACTATTTTGAACTTGAAGGATGCGATGCCATTATCTTAACGGCTGGTGTTGGTGAAAATGGAGCTTATGAACGTAAAGAAATTTTAAATAAATTAAAATTCATGGGTGTTAAATGCAATTATGAATTTAATGAACAAATAGCCAGTTACCATGATATTCATGAAGGAAAAATTACTACCGATGATTCTACTATTGATGTATACGTTGTTCCAACCGATGAAGAAGTAATGATAGCTCGTGATGCTTTTTCGTACGCGAAAGAAAATAAATAATAAAAGTAGAAGCGGGGGAACCAGATGAATACAAACATCATGAAAAAAATATTAAAAAAAATAAAACAATATGATACGATTGTTCTTGCTCGTCATATTGGACCTGATCCAGACGCTATTTGTAGTCAAATAGCCCTACGTGATGCCATTTTAGAAAAATATCCTAAAAAACATGTTTATGCAGTAGGTGCAGGCGTTTCAAAATTTAAAAAATATGGCCTTTTAGATAGAGTAGATACTTCGAAAATTACAAACGCTTTATTGATTACTTTAGATGTTCCAAATTTCTACCGTGTCGATGGCATTGAAAACTTCAAATATAAAGAAGTGATTAAAATTGATCATCATCCTTTTGAAGAAGATTTTCATGGCTTGGAATGGGTAAATGATAAAGCTTCAAGTACTTGTCAAATGATTGCTGAACTTTTATTAATGAGTAATTATGAGATATCATCTAAGGTAGCAGAAAACCTATTTTTAGGTATTGTTTCTGATAGTGATCGTTTTTTACTTTCTTATACTTCTGTAGATACCTTTGATATCGTTACGAAACTTTTAAAAAGAACCCATCTTGACTTTACCAAATGTTATGATAAATTATACGAAAGACCTTTAGAAGAAGTGAGGTTTAGAGGTTTTCTATCTTCTAATATGACTGTGACTGAAAATGGGTTTGGCTACTTAATTATTTCAGCCGAAGACGTTAAAAAGTATGGGGTTGATTCTTCGACAGCTTCTAATATGATTAACGATTTTAATTTTATTAAGGATATTTATGTTTGGACGTTTGTTACTTACGATGAAAAGCAAAAAATATACAAAGTAAATATTCGTAGCAAAGGACCGGTTATCAATGAAATCGCGGCTCGTTATCATGGGGGAGGTCATAAAATGGCTTCTGGTGTTCGAACGAAAAGTAAAGAAGACATTGATAATTTATTAAAAGATTTAGACGAAGTTTGTCGAAATTATAAAAAAGAAATTTTAAAAATAGATTAAGTTAAATTCTACAGATAAACGGTTTGTCTGTAGTTTTTCTTTTTAAGAAAATGCGCTTCTTCCTTGAAAAAAAGGGCACTTTAATGATATACTGGACTAGGTTTAGAAACTTTAGAGAGGTGATAATATGGCATATGATGAACATTCTATTAAAATTTTAGAGGGACTTGAGGCCGTCAGAAAAAGACCAGGTATGTATATTGGTTCGACAGATAAAAGAGGTATGCATCATTTAGTCTGGGAAATTGTCGATAACTCCATTGATGAAATTATTAATGGCTATGGCGACACGATTAAAATTGTGATGCACAAAGATGGTTCTATCACTGTTTCTGATAATGGTCGTGGTGTACCTATTGGTATGCATGAAAGTGGTAAAAGTACGCCGGAAGTTATTTATACGGTTTTACATGCTGGTGGTAAATTTGAAAATGCTGGTTATAAAGTATCCGGAGGACTTCACGGGGTAGGTGCCAGTGTTGTCAACGCTTTATCTACTTATATGGAAGTTACTATTTGTCGAGAAGGAAAAATTTGCCAAATTGAATTTGAAAAGGGTGGACACGTTAAAACGCCCCTACATCAAATTGGCGAAACTAAAAAAACGGGAACAAGTGTTACTTTTTTACCTGATAAAGAAATATTTAAAAACTGTAATTTTTCTTTTACGACCATTTGTGAAAGAATGCAAGAAAGTGCTTTTTTACTTTCCAATGTAACCATTGAAATTATTGATGAAGAAGATAATTTAAGTAACAAATATCATTATGAAAACGGGATTATTTCATTCGTGGAATACATCAATGAAAATAAGGCTCCTTTAAGTAAAGTTATTCATTTTGATAATGTTAAAAGTAAAATTGAAGTTGATATTGCCATGCAATATACAGATTCTTATAATGAACAAATTTTATCATTTGTTAACAACGTTAAAACTAGTGACGGTGGTACGCATGAAGTCGGGTTTAAAACAGGTATCACGAAAGCCTTTAATGATTATGTGAAAAATAATAATGTTTTAAAAGGAAAAGATGTTTCTTTAGATGGTAGTGATGTAAGAGAAGGACTTACCGCGGTTATCTCAGTTAAAATTCCTGAAGAACTTTTACAATTTGAAGGACAAACAAAAGGAAAACTAGGTACACCGGAAGCAAGAAGTGCTGTCGAAGGCGTTACCTATGAAAGTTTAAAATTCTTTTTAGAAGAGAATAAAGATACGGCTTTAAGTATTTTAGAAAAAGCTCAAAAAAGTAAAATGGCTCGTGAAGCCGCTCGTAAAGCTCGTGAAAGTGTTCGTAAAGGAACCACGAAGAGTAATAAAGAAAGAGTTCTTAGTGAGAAACTTGCTAAGGCAACAGGTAAAAACTTTATGAAAAATGAACTGTTCTTAGTCGAAGGAGATAGTGCCGGTGGTTCTGCTAAATCTCACCGTAATAGAGAAACCCAAGCCATTTTGCCCCTTCGTGGTAAAGTATTAAACTGTGAAAAAGCAAGTAGTAAAGACATTGAAGGAAATGCTGAATTAAGACAACTTGAGTACGCGATTGGTGCAGGTCTTGGGGCCGACTTTGATTATAAAGAAAGTAATTATGGCAAAATCATTATCATGACGGATGCCGATGTCGATGGCTCACATATCCAAATTTTATTAATCACTTTCTTTTATCGCTTTATGCGTCCTTTAATTGAGCAAGGTATGCTTTATATCGCGACACCTCCTTTATACTCAATTGAAACAGGTAAGGGTAAAGAATATATTGCCACTGATGAAGAATTGGAAGAAAGAAAAAAGACTTTAAAAGGCAATTATAAAATTCAAAGATTTAAAGGTCTTGGTGAAATGGATGCCAGTGAACTTTATGAAACAACAATGGACCCACATAACAGAAGACTTTTAAGAGTGACTTTAACCGATGCAGCAATTGCGGAAAAAAGAATCCATATTTTAATGGGGGATGAAGTCACACCAAGAAAAGAATGGATTAATGAAAATGTCGACTTTACCTTAGAAGATGACTTTAGAAAGTAGGTGACGAAATGGCAAAGAAAACAGAAGAAAAAACAATTATTGAAAAAATATATGAATATAGCCTAGAAGAAATCATGGAGACGGGCTTTGGACGTTATGCGAAAGAAATCATTCAAGAAAGAGCTTTACCAGATGTCCGTGATGGTTTAAAACCAGTCCAAAGGCGTATTTTATATGCTATGTATATTTCAGGATTTACTCATAACAAGCCCTATCGTAAGAGTGCCAAAGCAGTCGGAGATATTATGGGTAATTTCCATCCACATGGCGATTCATCTATTTATGATGCATTAATTAGAATGAGTCAAAATTGGAAAATGCGGGAAACTTTAATCGATATTCATGGTAATAATGGTTCGATTGATGGCGATGGCGCCGCCGCGATGCGTTACACCGAGGCAAGACTTTCTAAATTTGCTGAAGTCATGCTAGAAGGTATTAAGAAAAATACTGTGGAAATGACTTATAACTTTGATGATACTGAACTAGAACCAACCGTTTTACCTGCTTATTTTCCTAATCTTTTGGTAAATGGTTCTACTGGTATTTCCGCTGGTTACGCGACAAATATTCCTACTCATAATTTAAGTGAAGTTATTGATGCGACGATTAAACGTATTGAATCTCCTAATTGCACTTTAGAAACAATTATGAATATTATGCCTGGTCCTGATTTTCCAACTGCTGGAGTAATAGAAGGAAAAGATGGCTTAGTAGAAGCCTATAAAACAGGTAAAGGAAAAGTTATTTTAAAAGCTAAAACGGAAATCAAAGAAGAAAAAGGTAAAAAACAAATTATTGTTCATTCGATTCCTTATGATGTTATTAAAGAACAACTTATAAAGAAAATCATGGATATTAAAATTGATAAAAAAATTGAAGGTATCAATGATGTTATTGATGAATCAGATCATGAACATATGGCAAGAATTGTGATTGATTTAAAACAAGGGGCTAATGCTGAACTTATTTTAAATTATCTTTTAAAAAATACCGATTTACAAATTAACTACAACTTTAACATGGTTGCGATTGTAAATAGAAGACCACGTCTTGTTGGTATCTTAGAAATATTGGATGCTTTTATTGCTCATCAAAAAAGTGTCATTACAAGAAGAACCAAGTTTGATTTAGATGCCGCCCGTCTTCGCTTTCATATTTTAGAAGGCTTAATGAAAGCCATTAGTATATTAGATGAAGTTATTGGGACTATTAGAAAAAGTAAAAATAAAGCTGACGCGAAAGAAAACTTAGTCAAAGAATATGCTTTTACTATGGAACAAGCGGAAGCTATCGTTACTTTACAACTTTATCGTTTAACCAATACCGATATTGTGGACATTCAAAATGAAATGGCTAAATTAGAAAAAGATATGTATGTTTGGGAACAAATTTTAAATAATGAAGAAGCTTTAAAACATGTTATGAAACAGGAACTTAAAGTTATCAAAAAAGAATACGGCGATGAAAGAAGAACCGAGATAAAAGATGATGTTACTGAACTTAAAATTGATATGAAGAGTATGATTCCTAAAGAAAATGTTGTTGTTATGGTAACGCATGAAGGTTACGTCAAAAAAATGAGTGCTAAAGCTTATGCTGCCAGAAAAGAAGAAACAACTTTAAAACCAGGAGATTATATGACCCATTTATTTGATGTCACAACGCAGGATAATTTGTTATTCTTTACGAACTTAGGCAATTATATTTTCATGCCTGTTCATAAAATACCTGAAGCAAAGTGGAAAGATTTAGGCAAACATATTAACAATGTGGTAAGTTTAAGTCCTGAAGAAAAAGTGGTTTCGGCCATGATTTACCAAAGTGATGCGGAAGTTATCTCTGTGACAAAGATGGGAATGATTAAAAGAACGAAGATGAAAGACTTCGAAGTAAGCCGAACATCAAAAGCCATTGGGGCAATGAAACTAAAAGAAAATGATGAAGTTGTTACATCTATCTTAGCTGATAAAAATGTTTTAATGGTAACTAAGAATGGTTATTATTGCTATTTTGACCGCTTAGAAATTCCTTTAGTTGGCACAAGAGGTATCGGAGTCAAAGGTATTATTTTAAAAGATGACGAGGTCATGGATACCATTTCTTTAAATGAAGAAGAATACTTAACACTTCTTACAAATCAAAATACGATGAAACGTATTAAAGTTTCAGATTTAGTATTAACGGGTAGAGCTAAAAGAGGGGCTACTTTACTTAAAAAAGTAAAAAGTGTCAATTATGAAATTGTATCTGTTTTGAAAACAACGCAAAAATCAGAGATTACCATCATTGGAGAAGATATTCAAGGAAATGTTAAAAATACCGAAATTCCTATCATGGATATCAACAGTACTGGTTCTTTAGTGTCAAAAAAGAAAGTTTTAATGACTCTTTTGAAAGTGGAGTTAGAAACGAAAGAAGAAATTCATTTAGAAAGTGAAAAAGAAGAAGAACTATCACCAACTCAAGTAAGTTTTGATTTAGATGATTTTAAATTATAAAAAAAATCACTTATTGCATACAATGTAGTAGGTGATTTTTTATGAATAAAAAAGAATTATTTAAAAACTTTGCCAGAATGCATCCGGAACTTGTTTCTTACGTTAAAAATGGTAAAATGACATGGCAATCTTTTTATGAACTTTATGATATTTATGGGGAAGATAATAAAGCCTGGAGCCCATACTTAAATTCTTCTAGTGAAGGCTTAAGTGAAAACATTACTGATAAATTAAAAAATATTGATGTGAGTTCCATTCAAGAACATATTAAAACGGCTCAAAAAGCCTTAAACTTAGTAAGTGAATTAACTGGTAAAACTGAAACAACCACACCTTTAACTGCTTCTTTACCTAAAGTTCCAAGACCAATTAATCACTTTTTCGAGGATTAAAAATGGATTTATTTTTACAAAAACAATTAAAAGATAATCCTAAAATGTATCAATATTTAAAGGAAAATTCTAGGTGGTTTAAATATTTAAATCGAAATCCAATGTTTTATAAAGAATTTGAAAATAATATGAAAGAACTATATCATGAAAGAACAACTGATAAAATAAGTAAAGTTATTGATAATATGGATTTAATTAGTAGTGTTTTAAGTTCTTTAAAATAAGTTTAGCTTCCTCTCTATTTTTTTCTCCTTTTAAACGTTTGAAATAATAGAAACTTTTTTCTAAGTCATTTTTTGCCATTTGTTTTAAGTAAGAATTAACAAGATAAGAATAGATATAGATGGCTTCTTCTTCTAAATTCACTTGTTTAGTCTTTAAATAATATTGATTACTTAAAGTATGATCTGTACCATTAATATAGTTATAACCGTGCATAAATTTAAAAAACATTTCTTTTATATTTTGGACATCGTTATTTTCTATCTTTTTTTCTTCACTTAAAGTTATTATCTTTTTCTCTTTTAGAAATGTCAAAGTAAGATATTCAAAAAAGTAGCCTTCTAGTTCAGATAAAAAAGGTTGTTCCTCATAAGTATAAAAATTCTGCCAATAAAAGCCATGGGCATATTCATGATTTAAAACAATCAAATCTTCTAAGGAATAATTGAAATAAAGTTTAAAGGAAGGTTTACCAAGCCAGTCTCGGACTGCAAGACCATGGTATTTTGAATTACTTTGTTGGAGTATAAAAGATGTTTTTTTTTCAAAAGTGGCCAGCATTTTATAGTTTTCTTCTAAAAAAGGAAAATAGGCAAAAAATTCATGACACATAGCAAACAATTCTTCTTTTTGGGTAAAATAAGGGATAAGTTTTTGATATGGCTGCGAAAAGGTGCTTTTCGCTTTTTCACTTTCCTTTAAAATGCGTTTGCTTATGCCTTGCGGTATTTGATAATATTGCTTTTTAAGTTGCCAATCTTTTACGCTTTGATTCATAGAACTTCCTTTCTAAAATATGCTTATTATAAAGTTTAAACTGGTAATCGTCAAGATTGTTATCTATTAAAGGCTATTTGCACATACTAGAAGATGTGTTATAATGCTTTTGAAAGTAGGTTTTAAAATGTACGATACAATTATCATTGGCGGAGGGCCCGCTGGTCTTACGGCCTCTATTTATTTAAAACGGGCCTGCAAAAATGTTTTAGTTTTAGAAAAAGAAACTTTTGGAGGACAAATTACTAAAGCAAGTTGTGTAGAAAACTATCCTGGGTTTACAAAAGTAAAGGGAATGACTTTAGGACAAGCCTTTTATGAACAAGCCTCTTCTTTAGGGGCGGAACTACGTTATGAAAATGCTTTAGAAATTAGGAAAAATCAAGGACTATTTTTTGTGAAAACAGAAGATAACGAATATGCCGGTAAGACGGTTATACTTGCTTCCGGAACCCATCCTCGTAAATTAGAAATTGACGAAGAAAAATATTTAGGCAAAGGCTTGTCTTATTGTGCTACTTGTGATGGAGCCTTCTTTAAAGGCAAAACAGTTTCTATTATTGGGGGCGGCAATACTGCGATTGACGATGCTTTTTATCTTTCAGATATTTGTAAACACGTTTACATTATTCACCGTCGTGATATTTTAAAGGCAGAACCTATTAAAGTGGCTAATTTAAAAACCAAAGATAATGTTTCTTTTATTTATAATGCTGTTTTAAAAGAAATAAAAGGTAAAGATGCGATTGAAGAAATTATCTTAGAACAAAATAAAAGAGAAATGCTTTTAAAAACAGATGGTGTTTTCATTGCCATTGGCAGTGTACCTAATACCAGTATTTTAAAAGATTTAGTTAAGTTAGATGAAAGTGGTTATCCTTTAGTAAATCATGATTTAGAAACAACTATTCCTGGTTTATTTTTAGCGGGAGATGTCTTAAGAAAAGATGTCAAACAACTTACAACGGCAACAAGCGATGGTACCATTTGTGCCACGCGAGTTATTGATTATTTAAATGGGTTATAATAATCCATTTTTTTCATAACTTTTATTAAGGTGATGTATGTGAATTTGTCAGATTTACAAAAGAAAGATGTTGTTAATTTAGATGATGGTAAAAAGATTGGCAAAATTGTTGATGCGGAAGTATCCTATGATGGCAAAATCAATTATTTTGTTGTTTTAAATTATAGTTTTTGGCATTTTTGGCGTAAGAATGAAGAAGTACATGTATCTTTTTCGCAAATTAAAAAAATAGGTGAAGATGTAATTTTAGTTGAATTTTAATGTAAAGTTATTGTATACTTAAAAAGTAGAAAGAGTGTCAGGTATGAACGTCAAGATTATTCTTACAAGTTACTTTTTAAAATTCATGTATGGTGATAGAGCATATGATGATCCCCTTCTTTTATCTCGTGAAATTATGAAGAAAGCTTATCATGAAGGCCTTTATTATATCTCTAGTAATAAAAATATTGATGATATATTGAAAGATAATTCTAAACGAACTCTTTATTTATTTGCGGGTATTCCGTCTTTTCAAGATGTTTGCATGAATTTATTTCCAAGAGAAGAACTTTACGCTTTAAAAATAAATATTCCTTATGAAGCAATGGTAAATTTGAAATATGACAAGTCAGAAAAGGTAATGGTGGGAGAGGATGTAGATGTCAGTCATAGTGAAAAAATAACACTTGGTCTTATTTATGAGGCCAAAGATCTTCACTATGTTTTAAAAGATGAAAATTATCATTATGAACCTGATAAAGACCAAATCATTAAAGAATTTATCCAAGAATTAGAAAGTTATCAATATACGATTAAAAGTAGTGTAGAATATTTGCAAAAAAGATTAAACGATTTTTTAACAAGTGATGCCTGTAAAAGGGCTTTAGATGATGAAAATACCTTAAATGATATCAAAGAATGCTATGAAATTTTACAATTGTCTTCCTAAATCATATCTTTATTAAGAATGAAAAAAGAAGATTTTTTTTAATCTTCTTGGAATGTGGTAGAAGTTGCTATTTTTTCTATTTCTTTTTTAGAAAGTCCAGAAATCGTAGCAATGTAATCTAAATCATTAGTTATTTTTAATAGTCGTTCAGCAACAGAACGTTTTTCACTGTCAATTCCTTTACTCATACCGATATCAATTCCTTCTTCACGACCATAATCATGAGCCTTTTTAAACATGCTTCTTTCTTCATTCATTACTTCATCGCTTAAAAGGGCATTCATATACTCATCCATTGTCATAATTGTTCTCCATTTCCGTTTTAGTTTGTCTCGTTCTTCTTCACTATTTGCTTTTAAATATCTTAAAATATCTAAAAACTCTTCATCACTTATGCCTACATTATAATTAAGTTTATCTAGTAAATCAAGACGTATGTAATAAATTTGAATATCATCTGTTAAAGGATAGCCTTGTTCTTCTAAGAAATATCTTTGCACTAATTTATCTTGTAAAACACCTTTTTTAACATGGTCTACTAAATTAATTTGAATAAACTTCTTCATCTTATGATATGGCATGCTCTTTTTTAGTTGACTACTATAACCACGACAAAGATAAACATTTGATTTTCGTAAGTTTTCTTCATTAAATGTTTTATATGCTTCTAAGTTTAAAATGACATTGTCTCCTAAAAAAGCAAAAACATCGGCCCTGATATTTTTTTCTTTATAAGTTGCTTTTTTAAATGGATATTCATGACTTTTAATCTCAATTTGTTTTTCTAAGAAACCTTTAGGTAATCTTAAAACATTTTCTGAGATAACTTCAAGTGGTCGGGTATATTCTTCATTTCCTAAGATATTTTTCACCCAGTAGTCTTCCATTAAGTCAATTTTCATTTTTTTCTCCTTTCTACGAAGATAAATAAATTACCTTCTACTTATATATTCAAGAAAAATCTCCGATTTCCTTTTTTTTCATAAAAAAAGATTACAATTTCTTGCAATCTTGACACTTACTTGACGTTTCTATGCCAATTAAAAGAGGAAAAAATATAAAAACAATTTTTTAACTGTTTAAGTATATAAACGGCAAGGGCCTGAGCAACTATCTTATTATTTTTCTTTCTTGTTTGTCATAGAGGCACATGTTATAATATGACTTGTGAAGAGGAAACTATGAAAAAAAAGAAGATACAAAAGATAATTGGTTTTACATTGTTATTAATTTTAGACCAAATAAGCAAAGCTTTTATGAGAAATGTTTTAAAAGATGGCAGCCTAACCCTTATTCCCAATTTCTTTAAATTGGAACTAGCCTTTAATACAGGAGGTGCCTGGAGCATCTTAAACGGTAATGTTGGGGTCCTTATTCTTTTAAATATTCTTATTTTGTTTTTCCTTTTTAAAATGTCTTCCAAAATAAAAGATACACGTTTAAAAAGTATTAGTTACGTTTGTTTAGTAGCGGGAACAATCGGTAATTTGTTAGACCGTATTTTTTACGGGGCCGTGACAGATTTTTTATCTTTTAATTTTTGGGGATATCATTATCCGATTTTTAATCTAGCTGATATCATGATTGTCGTGGGGGCTTTTCTTCTTATATTAACTTTAGAAAGTAGGTAAAATATGAAAGAATTTATATGTGAAAAAAATAACGAAAGAATAGATAAGTACTTAAGCGAAGTTTTAGAAATTTCAAGAAGTACTATTGCTAAAATGCTTGAGACTGAATGTATCTTAGTAAATGATAAACCGGTTAAGGCTTCATATAAAATAAAAGAAAACGATAAAATTACGATTGTTAAAGAATATGTAGAAGATATTTTATTGACACCTGAAAAAATGCCTTTAGATATTGTTTATGAAAGTGAAAATGTCATTGTAGTAAATAAACCATCTGGTTTAGTAGTTCATCCTGGCAGTGGTAATAAAGAGCATACCTTAGTAAATGGTCTTTTATATCATACTAACCTAAGTGAAGGCGAAGAAAATCGTCCTGGTATTGTACACCGTATTGACAAAGATACTTCAGGACTAATGTTAGCTGCTAAAAATAATGAAGCACATCAAGTTTTGGCAGATGATTTTAAAAATAAAAGAGTCGAAAGAAAATATATTGCGTTAGTAAAAGGTATTTTAAAAAACAATAATATTGTGATAGATGCGCCAATAGGAAGAGATGAAAAAAATCGCAAAAAAATGTGTGTTACTGATAAAAATAGTAAGCACGCGGTGACAAGAGTAAAAGTATTAAAAAGATATGACAAATATACCTTAATTGAATGTGTTTTGGAAACAGGAAGAACACATCAAATAAGAGTTCATATGGCCTATATTGGCTATCCTTTATTTAATGATCCTGTGTATGGTAAAGAAGAAATTAAGGGTTTTGGTCAATTTCTTCATTCTCACGAGATTACTTTTGAAGAGCCTATTACGAAAGAAAAATTGCATTTTGAAGTTCCATTACCAGAAGTGTTTCAAAATTTTTTAGATAACTTAGAAGAAAATGATAAAAATCATATAGAAAAATAATCCCAAGGTAAAAAGAAAATAAGGATAGTCAATTAATAATAATTGCTGATTTATTTTCTTTAATTTTATAAGTAGTAAAAGGGCATATCCTAAAAGAAAAAAAGAAGAGCATAAACTTAGAAATAATTCATGAAAAGTAAAGTAAAAGGCTGTGGTTGAAATCAAAAAAATACCATTGCAAAAGATGAGAAAATAAAGGTCATTATCGCTTTTTTTTAATAAAGCTTTTCCTAAAGAAATACTCAATAAAGAAGTTGTTAAAATGAATAAAATTAGATAATAAAGCATTCGTATCACCCTTTACTAATGGTATGAATTTTAGTAAAATAATATACGTAGGAGGTTTTTAAAATGCTTACAATGGAGACAAAAGATGAGATTCTTATGCGACTAGTTCATTACTTTGTCACAGAAGAAGATTATAGTCCAATGATTGTGAATGGAGTTAAAGATGAAATTTGGCTTCAAAATTATAATGGACCTTATAAAATTATTCGCATTAATGCCAACTATATTCATAATGAAGAACAATATGAATTTGATTTAGTTAAGTTAAATAATGTTATGCGGCAGGTAAAAAGAAAAACACTTTCTTGGTCTATGAATGCCTTAAATATTTTATTAGATGTCAATGATGATGTTCAATTTGAAGAAAATAAAGCCATTGAATCTGTTGCTATTACCGAAGAAAAGGCTATTACTGATAAAAATTTATTAAATAAATTTCCTAACATCAATACCAAGTTTTTAGCCAAGGATGAAGGCATAGATTTAATGATTAATGTTGCCAACGATATCAATGCTAAAACGGAAAAAGAAAATAAGGTTTATGAAAAAATTTTTAGACCTAAAAAAATAGTTGTAACAAATATTTTAATTGTTATCAATGTTTTAGTTTTCTTCCTTACTTTTATATTATCTGGTGGCGTATTATCAGGAAGTGCTCTTTTAAAATATGGTGCTTTAAATAGCATACTTGTCTTAAATGGGGAGTGGTGGCGATTAATTACAGCAGGATTTTTACATGGTGGTTTTTTGCATTTACTTTTTAACATGTATTCACTTTATTTAATAGGAACCCAAGTAGAAAGTTTTGCTGGTAAGAAAAAATATCTTATTATTTATTTTGCTAGTTTATTAGGTGCCAGTTTAATGAGTTGTGTCATTACTCCAAATGTGATAAGTGTTGGGGCGTCAGGTGCTATTTTCGGCCTTATGGGAGCCTTGGTTTACTTTGGTAGTCAATATCGTGTTTACCTAGGAACTATTTTTAATAATCAAATTATTCCTTTAATTATTATTAATATTTTATTTGGCTTTATGGTAACTGGTGTTGATAATGCTGCCCACATTGGTGGCTTGATTGCTGGTGTTTTAGCGGCAATGATGACTGGTATTCAACAAAAAGAAAATTCTAAAAATAAATTAAATGGTCTTATTTGCCTACTTATTTATTTAGGCTTTTTAGGATATTTGCTCTATTTTAGATAAAGTTGTTTTAAACAGCTTTTTTTCTTTCCAACTTATTAGAAAAGAGGGTATATATGGATGAACAAATTAAAACAAATATGAGAATTCATAATCAAAATTTAAGCATTTATGCCACCAAGGATGAAGATGCTGTGCGTTTTTTAGAAGAAAAAGAAGATATACGGGGGCCATTCTTTCGTGATATTGATCGAATTATTTATTCTTATGCTTTTATTCGTTATAGTGATAAAACGCAAGTTTTTCCCGGTCATAGAAATGATCATATAACCAAAAGAATGCTTCATGTTCAATATGTAAGTAAGATTGCGAGAACGATAGGAAGAGCCCTAGGCTTAAATGAAGACTTAATAGAGGCGGCAAGTCTTGGTCATGATTTAGGACATGTTCCTTTTGGCCATTTTGGAGAATCAGTATTAAGTAAAATTAGTGAAGAACATAATGAAGGCTATTTTAACCATAATGTGGAAAGTGTTCGTCTTTTAATGAATTTAGAAAATAAAGGTTCTGGTAAAAATATTACCTTACAAGTATTAGACAGTATTTTATGTCATAATGGTGAATTAGAATTACAAAAGTATCGTCCCAAAAAGAAAACTAAAGAGATTTTTTTAGAAGAATATGAAAGAACTTACACAGAAAAAGATTTTGTCAAAACACTGGTACCGATGACTTTGGAAGGGTGTGTCGTAAGAGTAAGTGATATTATTGCTTATCTTGGTAAAGATATCGAAGATGCACGTATTTTAGGTATTATTAAAGAAGAAGATATTCCTATTAATATTCGGCAAGTTTTAGGTGTTAAAAATAGAGAAATTGTTAATACTATCATTATGGACCTTATCCACAATAGCTTTGGTAAACCATATTTGAAATTAAGTGACGATGTTTTTGGCGCCATTAAAGAATTAAAAAAGTTTAATTATGTGCATATTTATGATAAGTCTTTAACAGAAGAAGAAAAAAAAGAAATTACCCATAGATATGAAACTTTATTTAATGTTTTTTTACAAGATATAAAAAATGATAATCAAGAGTCACTTATTTTCAAAGAATTTTTAAATTATAAAAATGAAGCTTATCAAGAAAACACTTCTAGCGAAAGAAAAGTGCTTGATTTTATTGCCGGGATGACGGATGATTATTTTTGTAATTGCTATGAGAAAGTAGGGATATGATGGAATATAAAAAATATGCTTTAAAAATGGGCAATCTTTACACCATTAAAACAGATAAATTTAGAACCGCTAATATTGAAATGAATTTTAAATGTGATATTCGAAATTGTAATGTTACTTGTCAAAATCTTTTAAGTCGTTTAATGGGCTATACATCAAATGATTATAAAACAAAAAGAGAAATGATGATTAAAAGAGAAGAACTTTATAACTTGGATTGCTCAAGGCAAATTTCCCGAATGGGCTACACTCTTTTTACTTCTTTTGGAGCCGAAATTTTAGACCCAAAATATGTAAAAGAAGAAGATTATTTAGAAAATGTGATTATTTTTCTTGCCAATATCCTCCAAAATCCTCATATTGAAAAGGGAAAATGGCATGAAAAAAGTTTTGAAATTCACAAAGAAAAACTATCTGCTGACATGGACAGATATAAAGAAAAACCAACCACTTACGCTATTTGGGAAAGCAAAAAAATTTTATATAAAGATGGTCTTCTAAGTCAAAGTCTTTTAGGAACGCATGAAGAACTAAATAAATTAAGTACCAAAGATGTTGCTGATGCTTATAAAAAACTTATTGAGAGTCCTTGTGATATTACAGTGATTGGCAATTTAGATATGGATAAAGTTGCTTCTTTATTAGAAAAATATTTTCATTTAAAGGCCACTTTACAAGAAGAACTTATTACGAGAACGAATGAGGCAAAGTACCCTGTTAAAGACTACAAAGAAAAAGGACCATTTAATCAAACGCAATTACTTATGTTATATGAATTTAAAGAATTAACTTCTTTTGAAAGATATTTTGTTTTACCAATCTTTATGAGACTATTTGGTTCTTCTGCTGGCATGGATGATAAGTTAACAAAATCATTAAGAATAGACAATTCCTTATGTTATTTTTGTGGCTGTCAAACTAAGTTTACAGATAATTTATTAACTATTTATGTTGGTTTAAGTAAAGAAAACGTTGCTAAAGCCAAAACTTGTATTTTAAATAGTTTAGCAGAAATGCAAAAAGGAGAATTTGACATTAATTTACTAAATGTTCAAAAAGAAAAATATTTGCAAGATATAAAACTAAATCAAGATAGTATTTATAGTTTGATGGATAATTATTATTTCCATGAAATAGATAATTCACCGACTTATGAAGAATATAAAAAAGAACTACCTAAAGTTACTTTTAATGATGTCAAAAAATTTGGTAACAAACTTGTCTTTTTAATGTCTTATGTTTTAGAGGAGGAAGAACATGAAAACAATTAAAATTGAAGGAATTGACGAGTACGTTTACGAATATGTTTGCCAAAACGGTTTAAGAGTATATGTATGGGTCCAAGAAAAAGCTAATTCTTTTAAAGGAACTTTAACTTATTTATGTGGAGCTGAAGATATCCATTTTAAAAAAGGCGAGGAAGACATTTCCGTTCCTATGGGAGTGGCACATTACTTAGAACATATTATGTGTAAAGATGAAAAAAATGTTTCTTTACTAAGTAAGTTTCAAAAAAATCATGCTTATTCTAATGCAGCCACTTATCCAGATCGAACTGTTTATGAATTTGTTGGCACTAACCATTTAAAAGAAAATCTAAATTTATTATTAGATAGCATTCAAACTAAAAAATTTGCTGAACATGCTTTTGAAACAGAAAGAGGACCAATTATTGAAGAAGCACGCATTCAAAGTGATAATGTAAATCGGCTTGCCTTATATGGGGTTAATGAAACTTTATTTCAAACTTATCATAATCATGTCTGTGGAACAGGAAGAGTTGAAGACATTGAAAAAATCACTTTAAAAGATTTACAAGTTTTTTATGAGACTTTTTATCATCCTCTAAATAGTTTTTTAGTCGTGACAGGAAATGTAAATCCTAAAGAAGTCTTTGAAATTGTTTTAGAAAATCAAAAAAAGAAAACCTTTCCACCATTTCTAAAACCCCAAAAAGAAGTGTATCAAGAACCCTTAGATATCATTATTCCTAAAAAGGAAATTATTTGTAATGTTGAAACACCTAAAACCCTTATTTCTATAAAAGTGCCAGTTGCAAGTAATATGACTACCTTTGATAAAATTCTTCTTTTAAACGCCTATGGTCTCCTTTTAGATGCAAATTATGGTGTTACTTCTTTATATCGAGAAAAGTTTTTTGAAGATAAACTTGGCTTAAGTTTAGATACGCACGTGTATTTAGAACGAGATTATTTAATAGCCCAAATAGTATTTCGCTCAGAAAATCCTGATAAAGCCTTAAAAAGTGTCCTAAAGCATTTACAACATTTAGAATATGATGAAAAAGATATTTTACGAAAGGTAAAAGCCGAGATAGTTAATTTAGTGACTAATTATGAAGATGTGGAAAATGTAAATGATTATTTTGTTTTCTCTCTCACCACTTTTGGTCAAATTTTAACAAATGAAAAAGAAATGTTAGAAAACTTAACTGTTACAAAAGTTAAGAAGTTAACGCAAAATATTAATTCTTATCCATATAGTATTGTTACTTTGACACCAAAAAAGAAGTCTTGTTAGGCTTCTTTTAAAATGTTATAAATTTCTTCAATATTTTTAGTTCCTTTTTCATATAAAAAATTAGGAAGTAAATGAAGATGAACATGTTTGATAACTTGGGAATCTCCATAATTAAAAAGAAGAGTACAAGCACTTTTGTTTAATTTTGTCATTAAATCTTTATTTAATTTTTGGGCAATTAAGAACATATCATTTAAAGTTTTACTGTCTAACTTTGTATAATCTTCAAAATGCTTTTTAGGAATAATTAAAGTGTGACCTTCGGCTTCTTTTTGGTCGATATCTAAAAAGGCCATATAATTATCATCTTCATATAATATTTTACTTTCTACCTCATGGTGAGCAATTTTACAAAACAAACAATCCATTTATATCAAATCCTTTCATTTAAAGTGTAACAAAAAAGTCGTTTTTTGACAATCCTTATAGATTTTGATATAATACATTCTTAACCGTTTAAAGGAGGTATTTTATGATGACATATGCTTTAGGACTTAAAAGACCTTTTCAAAAAGACTATATAATCCTTATAGAAAACATTGAAAAAATAGATGAATTATTTTTAACAATGGGACGTGCTGGTGTTCTTGAAAAAATAAAACAATACGATTCAACAATTACTGACCCAAATCCAGATTGCCTAGCTATTTTTAAATTAAACAAAAATAATAAATGGCAAGAAGTTGAAAATTTTATTATTGAAGATGAAAAGATTTTAACCTTTTCTTTAACAAATTTGTTAGAAAGAAAAGAAAGCCAAAAAATATTAAATGTTTTATATAGTCATTTTAGACATGATCTAACCAAATCACATACTTCCTCTTTATTTAAACAAACTATTATGAGTATGAAAGAAAACAAAGATAAATTTTTAAACAACTTTTTTACTTGTGATTATGAAGAACAAAGAAAAATACGGTTATTTATGGTAAACGATAACTATATTAAAAAATTTTTACAAGAAGATACTCTTGAAAAAAGGCCTTTAAAATCTAAAACAAAAGAACCTAAAAATACTATAGAAGTGTTAAATATTGATGAATATATTTTAAAAAAGAAGAAAGCAAGCTAATTTTAAGCGAAAATTCTTCTTTTTTTTGGCATAGAATGTCATAGGTGATAAAATGCATCTTTATAAAACAATTAAAAATTTTTTATATGATAAAGACTATTTTATTGATTGTTGGGCTTCTTTTATTCATGTTTATGGCTTTTTAGATATTGAAACTTTAAAAGAAGACAAAATTATACTGGTTTTACCAGATTTTAAATTAGAATTATGTGGTACCCAATTTCGTGTTGTAAAACTTTCTAAAAATGAAATTTTAATGGAAGGTGAGTTAACAGAAATGAGGTTTCAAAAATGATATGGCTTAAATTAAAATTACAAGATAAAAACCGCTTTTTAATACGGGCATTTAAAGAGAAAATAACACTTTATGAGATTAAAGAAGAAAAAGATGTTTGTTATGTCAAAATAGATAGGCAAGATAAAGATAAAATTAAAAAAATATGGTTTGTTAAAATCTTAGAAGAAAAAAATATAGGCCTTTCAAGATTAAAAGAAAAGATATATCAAAAGCGTATTTTTCTTTTTTCTTCATTTATGGGCCTAATTTTGTTATTCTTACTTTCTCATGTCATGGTTTCGGTGAGTGTTTTCCATGAAAGTAAAGAAATCAGAGATTTTTTAGAAAGAGAATTAGCCGAGAGAGGAATTAAAAAAAATAGTTGGAAAAAAAGTTATCATGAATTAGCAGAAATCAAAGAAGATATTTTAAATTCTTTTCCTGATAAATTAGAGTGGTTAGAAATAGAAATAAAAGGCATGAATTATCTTGTACGAGTTGAAGAAAGAAAGCTAAATAACCCTAATAATGAAGGAAAACTATGTCACCTTGTTGCTTCAAAAGATGGCATTATTAAAGAAATGGTATATGAAAAAGGGATGTCTTTAGTTCATCAAAATGATGCCGTTAAAAAAGGAGATATTTTAATAAGTGGTATTATTAAAAATAATGAAGAAGAAGTGGGATATACTTGCGCTAAGGGAAGTGTATATGCCGAAGTTTGGTACAAAGTAACTGTGAGTATTCCCCTAACTTATGAAGAAACAACTAAAACAGGTAAAAAAAGATGGAATTTTAAATTAAATGATACGCCCATCTTTAAAAATAGATTAACTAATTTTTCAGAAGAAAAACATCTTTTGTTTTCTTTATTTGGTCAAAAATTATCTTTTGTTGTGCAAAGCGAAGAAGAAAAACAAGCCAAAACTTATAGTGAAGAAGAAGCCTTAGAAAAAGCTACTTTAAAAGCTACTTCAAAAGTAGAAAGTACTTTAAAAGATAAAGAGAGGATTTTGACGAAAAAAGTTTTGAAAAAAGAAGTAAATGATAGTACAATGGTGGTAGAGGTTTTTGTGGTTGTTTTAGAAAATATCGCCCAAACCCAAGAATTTATCAAAGGGGACTAAATTATGGAACTAGAGTTAATTGAAGGTGCTTTTCAAAACATTTGGCCAATGCTTACTATTTTCTTAGTCGTAATTATATCTATAAGAGTGACATATTTACATGTTAATAATGAAAAATTCATCTTTTATAAAGAATTTTTAAATTTGGTTTTTGTGGTTTATGCTCTTCTTTTATTTGATTTACTTACGAATGCAGAGTTAAATACCTCGAGTGGTTTAAATCTTGTACCTTTTACGGAAATTTTACGTTATAAAGTAGGAAGTTATGGTTTTTATTTAAATGTGATTGGCAATATTTTACTCTTTGTTCCATTTGGTTATTTTGTTTCAGGCTATGTCAAAGCAAGTAAAGTAAGCCATATCTTATTTATAAGTTTAATTACCAGTTCTACGGTTGAACTTGTTCAACATTATATTGGTCGTAGTTTTGATGTTGATGATATTTTACTTAATGTCGTAGGCGCTATTATAGGCTTTTTACTTTATATTGGTCTAAGTGCCATCAAAAAACATTTACCAAGATTTTTAAGAAGTGATACTTTTTATAACATTTTATGTATTTTATTATTTGCAATTGTGTTATTATGGTATTTAAATTACATTGGTATTAATTTACTTTAAGACAAGTTGGGGGGATTATTTTGAATCAATATGAGATTAATGATAATTATGGTTATCAAAATTATGAATATTTAGATGAGGTGATAACAAAGGTTTTTGAACATGAAAATGTCCATAACGCGATTTGTTCAATTATCTTCATAGATAATGAAGAAATTCATCAAATAAATAAAGAAAGAAGAGGGGTAGATAGGGCAACTGACGTGATTAGTTTTGCCTTAGAAGATAGTCCTGATGATTTTGATGAATTTAGAATTTTAGGAGATATTTTTATTTCTATTCCTAAAATGCAAGAACAAGCTAAAGAATATGGTCATTCTGAAAAAAGAGAACTTTCTTTTTTAGTTGTTCATGGTCTTTTACATTTATTAGGCTATGATCATATGAAAAGTAAAAAAGATGAAGAAATCATGTTTTCTTTACAAGATGAAATCTTAGCAAGTTTAAATATATTAAGATAGGGGTGAAAAATTTGAAAAGTGGTTTTGTAAGTATTATTGGTCGTCCTAATGTTGGAAAAAGCACTCTTTTAAATGCTATTTTAGATTTTAAAGTAGCTATTATTTCTGATAAAGCAGGTACGACACGTAATATTATTCAAGGTATATATAATGATGAACATAGTCAAATTATTTTTTTAGATACACCAGGTATCACTAAACCTAAAAATAAATTAGGTAAAATATTAAATAAAGAATCTTATGCCATGATGCAGGATGTGGACGCTATTTTACTTGTTGTCGATGCTGCTTCTGGTCTTGGTAAAGGCGATAAATATATTTTAGAAAATTTAAAAAATAATAATATTCCTGTTATTTTAGTTTTAAATAAAATTGATCAATTAAAAAGGGAACAAATTATGGAATCTATAATTGCTTATAAAGATTTATATCCTTTTTGTGAAATTGTTCCCGTTAGTGCTTTAAAAAAAGATAATATGGAACGCTTATTAGAAGTAATCAAAAAATATTTATCTGGTAATGTTCGCTATTTTGATGAAGATATAGTTACAAGTAGTCCTATGTCATTCATGGCTAGTGAACTTGTCAGAGAAAAACTTCTTAACGCTACGATTGAAGAAGTTCCTCATGCGCTTACCTGTGTAACAACATCTTTTGAAGAAAAAAAAGATATTGCCAATATTAACGTGGATATCATTGTTGATAGAGAATCTATTAAAAAAATTGTTATTGGTAAAAGTGGCGAAAGACTTAAACTAGTCGGTAGTGAAGCCAGAAAAGAATTAGAAAAAATGTTAGGTAAAAAAGTTTACTTAGAATTATATGTTAAAACTATTCGTAATTGGAAAGAAAAACAAGCTTTCCTAAAAGAATTAGGTTTTGATGAATTAAATTTAAAATAATTGTATAAAATATTTTCTTTCTTCCCAAGATAATATTAGAAGGGAAGATGAAACATGACAAAAAAAGAAGCATGGAATAAATTTAAAGAAACAGGAGAAATAAAGTACTATTTAAAATATAAAGGAAAAGACGTGGAATTATGATAACAAAAGTGATGGGTTTCGTTGTAAGAACAATTGATTATAAAGACTCATCACTTTTAGTTTACCTTTTAACCCATGAATATGGTCTTATTGGTCTTATTGCCAAAGGAGCTAAACAAATGAAAAGTAAGTTGAGATGTGGCACTTCTAAATTTACTTATGGTAATTTTTACATCTATTATAAAGAAGATAATCTTTCTATTTTAAAAGAGGTTGATATTATCGATAATTATCCTCATTTACACGAAGATATAACCCTTATTGGTTATTTAAATTATGTAACTGATTTAACCACGCAAGTGTATAAAGAAAGCAACGAGACAAAATTATTAGATTACTTATTAGTAACTTTAAATAAAATGAATCAGGGCTTAGATGCCGCCATCTTAACCAATATTTTAGAGGTGAAATATTTACCTTTTTTAGGCATTTCCTTAAACTTAGATTCTTGTGTCAAATGTAAATCTACCACTAATTTACTCACGTTATCTTTAGAAAACGGTGGTATGATTTGTCAAAACTGTTATACTAATGAGATTTTATATTCTAAAAAGACTTTGTATTATTTAAAAATATTTATGAATATTGATATATCAAAAATTACGAAGATAGATATAAAAGACGACATAAAAAAAGAGTTAGATAATTTTCTAACGGCTTATTATAGTTCTTATACAGGTCTTTACTTAAAAAGTAAAAAATTTTTACAAGAGATTAAGGGTTTTTAACTTCATCTTTATCTTCAAAAATTTGGACCATTTCCTCTGAAGGAATCTTCAATATTTTTTTAATTCTTTTTAATGTTTCCAGGGTTGTACTGGTCTCATTTTTTTCAATTCGTTGTAACTGTCTTGTTGAAATAAATAATTCTTCGGCTAGCCTTTCTTGGGTATAGCCTCTTTTTTTTCGATATTCTTTAATCATAACTCTCACCTATGACATATTTTGTCATAGTATTGTATGAAAAAACACGGTATGAAATGTCATGTCAACTATTGTCTTGAAAAATAAACTGTGTTATCATAAATATGACATAATAAGTCGCGCTAAAAAATAAAAACTTGAGCATACTAATAATAGAAAAGGTGACAAAATGAAATTAGAAAAATATAAAGAATCTCATAGAAAAAGAAAGATAATATATTCCTTAGTAGGATTAATCTTATTAGCGATAAGTATATTTCTTTTTTATCAAAGTTATGCTTTCTATGAAGAAAAGAAAAACTTTGATGTTATAAATGGCACCGTAGAAGATCCAGGAGATATTTATTTTGCTTATTATATAGATGGCGTTATATCAAGAAATATGCCAGTTCAAAATACAGGTTATACCTTAGATGTGGCAAAATCAAACTGTAATAATAGTGTTGTTCCAACTTGGGATAACGCCTCATGGGAAGCCAAAATGAATTACAAAAATTACAGTGCAACCACAAATACAAGGACAAAATGTACTTTATATTTTTCTAAAACAGCCAAAACAGTAAAAACTGCTTTAGGAAACATTGAAGTGAATAGTTATACTCCAGATTTTACAAAATCATCTTGTGATAACGATTCTTGTGAATCACATGAAAAAGGCATTTTTGAAACAACAGATGCGGATGGAACAAGTTACTATTATCGTGGAGCTGTTGAAAATAACTATTTAAAATTTGCTGGCTATTTTTGGCGAGTTGTTCGTATTAACGGAAATGGTTCAATTAGAATTATTTATGATGGCACTAGTGTTCACACGAATGGCGAATCTTCAACAGATAGACAATATGGTACAAGTAAATTTAATTCTGCTCATAATAACAATATGTATGTTGGCTATATGTATACTGAAGGAGAGGCTCATGGCATAGGAACATCTTCTGTAATTAAAACAAATGCGGATAAGTTTTATACCGATAAACTTTCAAGTTACGCTTCAAAATTAGATACGAATGCCGGTTTCTGTGGCGACCGTTCTAATTTAAATAACCAAAGTGGAGTAGGCACTGGAACTGTTATTACTTACAATAAAGGATATTTAAGAGTAGTGGAAAGTGCGCCAACCCTTACATGTGAAAATGCCAGTGATTATTACACCGTGGCAAGTGCTTCAAGTGGCAGCAAAAAATTAAGTTATCCGATAGGTTTAATAACTGCGGATGAAATGATGCTTGCTGGTCACGCGGGTGGTGTCTTTGATGGTTCTTATAGCCATATGAAAACTAATAACGGTAGTTATATAGTAACAGGAAATACTTTTTGGACCATGACACCTGCCGGAGGCTATAATCCGTTGGGCTATAGCGGTTGGGGTACTAATGTGTTCACTGCTTACGGTTCTGGTGATTTTGACGACAATGGTGCTGACGACGCCTATGGTCTGCGTCCAGTAATCAATATTCGTTCTGATGTCACTATTACAGGAAGTGGCACTATGACTGATCCTTATGTTGTTAGTTAAGGTGGTGAAAAAAATGAAATTAGAAAAATTCAAAATGAAAAATCCTAAAAAAATTGCCATAATTGTATTTGTTTTTATGATTGGTATTATAACAGGTTATGTGATTTTTTATCAAAGTTATGCTTTCTATGAAGAAAATAAAAATTTTGATGTTATAAATGGCGCAGTAGAAGATCCAGGAGATATTTATTTTGCTTATTATGTAGATGGCGTTATTTCAAGAAATATGCCTCTTCAAAATACAGGGTATACTTTAGATAAAACAAAATCAAATTGCAATAATGGCGTTGTTCCAACTTGGGATAATGCTGGTTGGAAATTTATTGGTGATTATCATAATTACAGTGCAACCACAAATACAAGAACAAAATGTACTTTGTATTTTAATAAAACAACTAAAACAGTAAAAACAGCCCTTGGAAACATTGAAGTGAATAGTTATACTCCAGATTTTACAAAGTCAGCTTGTGATGATTCAACCTGTGAATCCCACGAAAAAGGCATTTTTGAAACAAAAGACAATGATGGTAATCCAACCTATTATTATCGTGGTTCGGTGGAAAACAATTATGTTAAATTTGCAGGCTTTTATTGGCGAATCGTAAGAATAAACAGTAATGGCTCAATTAGAATGATTTATGATGGAACGAGTGCTCACGCAAATGGTGAATCATCAACAGATAGACAATATGGCACCAGTCAATTTAATACAAGTGATGGCAACAATATGTATGTTGGATATATGTACACATCAGGTGAAGCCCATGGTACCGGGACATCATCTGCAATTAAAACAAATGTAGATAAGTTCTATAATGATAAACTTTCTAGTTACGCTTCAAAATTAGATACAAATGCCGGTTTCTGTGGTGATCGTTCTAATTTAAACCAACAAAGTGGTGTGGGAACAGGCACAGTTATTACTTACAATAAAGGATATTTAAGAGTAGTAGAAAGTGCCCCAACCCTTACATGTGAAAATGACAGTGATTATTACACCATGGCCAGTGCTTCAGGTGGTAATAAAAAATTAAGTTATCCGATTGGCTTAATCACCGCAGATGAAGTGATGTTTGCTGGTCATGCCGGTGGCGTCTTTGATGGTATGTATAACCATATGAAATCAAATAATGGTAGTTATTTGATAACGGGAAATTGGTTTTGGACAATGACACCCGCCGGAGGCTATAATCCATTCTATGAGACCGGTTGGCGTGCTCCTGTGTTCTATATCTACGGCAATGGTGTTATCGACGACGCTTACGTTCGTGGCGTCGGTGGTCTTCGTCCAGTAATCAATATTCGTTCTGATGTGACTATTACAGGAAGTGGCACAATGACTGATCCTTATGTTGTTGCTTAGGATGGACGGCTCAAAAAAAATTGTCAAGTCCTTCAAAATAAATTGACATATCTTTGTCAAATTAATATACTTATATTATAAGAAGGGTTGATGGCCATGAAAAGAAAGTATATAATCGCTTTGGTTATAATTTTTATCATCTTCCTTGCTTGTTTATTTGTTTTTTCTGAATATCGTAAATATAAATTAAATCAAACTTATGGAGAGGCTCTTACTTTAGTTACAGAAGAACTTTCTATAAATTATATAAATGGTAATAAAATAAAAGTAAATAATGAAACTGAAAAAATAGAATTTTCAGTGACGAATCATTCTAATGATACTAAGTATTATTATGTAAAATTAACTAATGTTTTAAATGCTGATGAAGCAAGTTATACTTTGAAATCTAACAATCAAGTATTTGAAAGTTTTTCTTCTTCCTTTTCTAAAACATTGTTAGGTAGTCGTATTGAAATCAAACCTCAAGAAACACATCGTTATACAATGGATATTTCAAATCCTTTAAAAAATACTTTAACGTTTGAAATTGAAACAGATATTGAAGAGGTTGATAATAGTTTTGCCAGTGTTATTTTACAAAACAATACCATTTTAGAAAGTCAAGAAGAAAATGGTTTAATAAGAAAAGCAGAACAAGATGGGGATGTTTATTATTTTCGCGGTAAGGTTGAAAATAATTATGTAATGTTTGCTAATCAAATGTGGCGCATTGTTAAAATAAATGAAGATAAAACAGTTAAATTAGTTTTAAATAGTATTACTGAAGCAATGATACCTTTTAATGTAACAAGTGCTCTTGGTAATAATGATTTTGTGACAAGTAATTTAAATGCTGAATTAGAAAAGTTTTATAATACGCTTTTAATGGATAATGATAATTATATAGCAAGTACTAGATATTGCTATGATAACAGTGTTAACTTAGATGAAAATGGTAAAATAGAATATCTTTCTAATAGTCGTTTATTTCAAGAAGGAAATCCTACCAATGCTTGTAATGGTACTGCTTTATCTAAAAAAATTGCTACTTTAACCGCCGATGAAGTCATGTTTGCAGGAGCTACTACGAGTGAAAACAAAGATTATTATTTATATCTTCCTAACTTACAAAGTTCTTGGTGGACCATGACACCTAATAAAAAAGAAAATGGTAAAACAAGCTACATTGCGGTTATGTCAAATGGTTCTTTAATAAAAGATATTCAAGAAGATACTAATTTGTTTTTTAGACCGGTTATCACTCTTGTTAAAAAGACAAATATTTTAGGTGATGGTAGTAAAGAAAATCCGTATCATTTAAATATTAACAATTAAAATATTGTCAAAAAAATGTCTAAAACATAAAAAATAGTCAAATAAGATGGCTATTTTTTTTAGATTTTGCTATATTAGTAATAGGTGGTAAGTATGATAAATGTTTTTAAAGATATCGTTCAAATATTAAGTAGTCTTTCAATCGTTGATTACGTTCTTTATTTTGCTGTAATCGCGTTAATTATTTTAATTGTTTCCTTAATTTATATTATTGAAACCGAAAAAGAAGAAAATGAAGAAGAAATAAAAGAAGAAGAGAATAATAAGGAGTTACCAATGAATATCGAAAAAGATGGTGATATTGATTTACAAAGTATTATCAATGCTATTGAAGAAAGTCCAAAACCTACAATTGATTTGACTGCTTATGAAGAAGAACAAGAAAATAATGCGATTATAAGTTATGATGAACTTGTAAATGGTGTTAAACAAAAGGAAATTTATTATACTAAGGAAGAAATGGTAGATGATGTGATTCCAGTTAAAAAAATCACTTTAGATGCTCCTAAAGAACCAGTTGTTAACATTCGAAATTTTGAAATTACTCCTGGAGAACCTAAAATACCATATTCATCAGAAGAAAAAAGTGACGTTGAAGAAAAAATCTTTGCTTATGAAAAAGAAGAAGCTTTTCTAAAAGCTTTAAAACAACTTAATGAATTATTAAACTAAGATAGATACTTAAAAATGAGGACTAGAAATAGTCTTTTTTTATTATGAATGATAGTAATTACATAATTGATTAATATATAATAAATGCTATAATAAGATTACATGCGAGGTGTTTTATGACAAGAGAAGAAAGTGTAATAAATTATTATGTTATATGTAATAGATTAAAAAATGTTATTAGAACAGGTTGGAAAAGCTGGAATGTTCAAAGAGAAAAACTTGAAAGTGTTGCTGAGCATATCTTTGGGGTTCAAATGCTCGCTATTGCTATGAAATCTGAATATCAATATGATATTGATATTATGAAAGTTATATTAATGTTAGCCGTTCATGAACTTGGCGAAACGATAATTGGAGATTTAACTCAATTTCAAATTTCTGCAGAAGAAAAAGAAAAAAGGGAACATGAAGCTGTTAAAAAAATCTTGGGTGGTTTATTAGATGGTGCTCAAATTGAAAAATTATTCTTGGAATTTGATGCACACAATACAAAAGAATCTTTATTCGCGTATCAATGTGACAAGTTAGAATGTGATTTACAATGCAAATTATATGATGAGGAAAATTGTGTGAATTTAGAAAAACAAGAAAACAACAATATATTAAAAAATCCACTAGTTCATGAGTTACTTGAAAGTGGTGCTTCTTGGTCAACTATGTGGCTTTTGTTTGGACAACAAGTTTATCCATATGATAATAATTTTAAAGCTGTATCATCTTATGCAATAAAAAATGATATAGGTGAGCTAAAATTAACTAAAAAAAATAATAATGATATGATTAAATGAAATTTTAAAAGGTAGTCTTTTAGATTATCTTTTTTCTTGACGAGGTTTTTGTTCTATTATAAAATTTTTAAAAGAGAAGTAGGTGGAAAAATGAATCCAGAAAAAGTGTCTCGCTTTATAAAAGAATTACGTAAAAAAGAGGGCTTAACTCAAAAAGATTTAGCCTCTAAATATAACGTTACATATCAGGCTGTTAGTAAATGGGAAACAGCTAAAAATATTCCAGATATTGCTATTTTAAAACAAATGTGTGAGGACTATAACTTGAATTTAGATGAACTATTAGAAGGAGAAAGAAAGAAAAAGAAATCCAAAAAAATTCTTTTAATAAGTCTTATTTCTTTAATTTTACTATTAAGTGGCCTTGCTATTTATTATGCAACAATACCTCGTGAATTTGAATTCAAAACTTTAAATGCTTCTTGTAAAGATTTTACCCTCTCAGGAAGCATTGCTTATAACAAAAGTAAAACTGCTATTTACATATCAAATATTGATTACTGTGGGGAAAATCCTAATGAAAAATATACGAATATTTCTTGTAAATTATATGAAGTTGTAGATGGTGCTAAAACTGAAATCAAAAGTGCTACTTATGAAGGAGAAGCTATTACCCTTTCAGAGTATTTAAAAACTGTCGAGTTTAATATTGATCATTATTCTCATTCTTGCAAGATGTATTTAGAAAATGCTTTACAAGTAGAAATTGAAGCCACAAAAGAAAATAAAGAACCTGTTAAGTATCAAATTCCCTTAACTTTAAAAGATAACTGTAGTCTATAATTTGACAATCTCTGCAATTTAGGGATTTAAACTCCTATAAAATATGATACAATAATAGCATAGATAGAAGGTAGGGAGTAAAATGAGCAAGGATTTGTTTATAATTTTAGGGATTGCGTGTTACTTTCTAACAATTATAACCATCACGATTGTTTTATTTGTTTTATCTAATCAGGAAAAGAAAAAATATCGAAAACAATTAGATGAGTTAGAACGAGATAAAAACTTAATTGTTTCAGCTAATTTAATGGCTGAATTTAAAAAAGTCGAACCTTTAATTTTAGGAAGTGATTTAGAAGGCAATCTTGCTAAATGGCAAAAACGTTTTGATACTATCAAAAACGAAGATATGGACCGCCTTACCGATTTATTATTAGAAGCTGAAAATAGCTTTAATAAAAAAGATTATAAGACCTTAAAAGAACAACTTGCTAATATTGAACTTGATATCTACTTTGTCAAGACAAAAGCTATTTTTTTACTAAATGAAATCAAAGAAATAACTTTAAGTGAAGAGAAAAATAGAGAAACAATCACTAAATTAAAAGCAAAATATCGGGCTATCTTAACTAAATATAATGAACATAAAAATGAATATACTTTAGTAAGTAGTCCTTTAGAACTACAATTTGAAAATGTCGATAAATTATTCGGAGCCTTTGAATCAGCCATGGATAAAAAGTCTTATCAAGAAGTTAGTAAAATCGTCAAAGCCATAGATGATTTAACCGGTAACTTAAAATTAGTCATTGAAGAAGCCCCTACAATCATTTCCATGGGCAAAAATGTCATACCTAAAAAAATTAGTGAAATTAGTAATATGGCTAAAAATTTAACTAAAGATGGTTATAACTTAGATTACTTAAACATTCCTTACAATATTACCGAATCTAGTAAAAAAATCACCGATATTTTTCAAAGACTTAATGTTTTAAATATTGAAGATAGTATTTTTGAATTAAAAACAATGAGTGATTATTTTGACTCTATTTATAATGAATTTGATAAACAAAAAATATCTCGTAAAATTTATAATGATTTTTTAAGAACTATTTTACTAAAAATTACCAAATTAGAAAAAATAAATCATACTTTAGAAGGAAAATTAGATGAAATAAAATACAGTTATGATTTATCAGAAGAAGATGTTTCGATAGTTTATAAAATAACTGACGAATTAAAAGAAGAACATAAAAAATATGATGAAGTAATTGAAGCCGGACGGAGTAAAACCGTTTCTTATTCTCATTTAGCTAAAGAAATGGAAGTTTTAAATCTAAAAGTATCTAAAACAGAAGAAAAATTAGAATTAGCCTTAAGAACTTTTGGCAGTTTAAAAGAAGACGAATTAAGAGCAAAAGATCAATTAGAAGAAATGAAAGAAATATTAAATCAAGCTAAAAAAGAAATTCGTTCTTATAAGTTACCTATTATTCCTGATAACTACTTTGTTGAATTAGGCGAAGCAACAGAAGCTATATATAATATGGTTCAAGAACTTGAAAAAACACCTATATCCATTAAAGTATTAAATACAAGAGTAGATACAGCAAGAGATTTAGTTTTAAAAGTTTTTAATACGACTAAAGAAACAGTGAAAACGGCTAAAATGGCCGAAACGGCGATTGTTTATGGTAATCGTTATCGTCCTATAAATGATGAAGTGGAAATAGGCCTTATTAAAGCCGAAAAACTATTTTATAAAGGTGATTTTAAACATTCTTTAGAAAATGCCATTAATGCTATCAATTTGGTTGAACCAGGCATTTATAAAAAATTAATGGAAGAATATCGTTAGAAAGAGTTAAGTCATAAAAATTCTTGAACTTAACGCTTTTTTTCTCTATAATGGTAATAGTTAAGGAGTAAATATGAAAAAAATAATGATTGATTTAGACGAAACAATCTGTTCCCCAAGTTATTTAAAAGCAGTGAATAAATATTTAAATACTAATTATAAATACGAAGATATAAAAACTTATTTTGTCGAAGATATTATTGAAGAAGATAAAAAACAAGATTTTTTAGATTATTTTTACCGAAATGTTAATGTTTATGATGAGGCAATGATATTACCAGATGCACTTGGCGTTATTGAAAGGCTAAGTCATTTTTATGAAATTTATATTGTGTCTGCTTTCGTAGATAAAAGAAGAATTAAAGAAAGTGGTATTATGGCAAAATATAAATATGAATGGATTTTAAAAAATATGCCCTTTATTGACCCTAAAAAAATAGTTTTGACGGGTAGTAAAGATATTATTATGTGTGATATTAAAATTGATGATAAAGTAAGTAATTTAAAAGGATATGGAAAAACCAAATTGTTAATGGATCAACTTCATAATCAAAAATATTCTTTTGAAGAACTTACTAATCTGAATATAAAAAGAGTTTATGATTGGCAACAAGTAGAATCTATATTGTTAGGGAGTGAAGTAAAATGATATATCTAGATTACAGTGCAACTACACCAGTAAGTTATGATGTTTTAGAGTCTTATATAAGAGCAACAAGAGATTTTTCAGGAAATCCTAATAGTTTACATAATTTAGGATTAAAATCAAAAGCACTCATGAATAGTGCTATTAAACAAATTAGTGATATTTTTAATGTTTTAGAAAGCGAAATTACTTTTACAAGTGGCGCTACTATGAGTAATAATTTAGCTTTAATTGGGACTGCTTTAGCTAATATCAAAAAAGGAAATCACATTATTGTTTCCAGATTAGAACATCCTTCTATTTATAAAATTTGTAAATATTTAGAAAGTATTGGTTTTGAAGTTAGTGTAGTAGATAATAATGAAGAAGGTCTTATTGATTTTGAAGATTTAAAAAGACTTGTAAGAAATGACACAATTTTAGTAAGTATTTGTGCTGTTAATAGTGAAACAGGGGTAAGACAACCTTTAAAAATGCTTCGCCAAATTATTAAAAAAGAAAATATCAATACTATTTTTCATAGTGATATGACACAAGCCTTAGGTAAAGTACCCGTTAATTTTCATGATGTTGATTTAGCAAGCATAACTGCTCATAAGATTTTTGGACCTAAAGGAATTGGTTTACTTTATAAAAAAGCTTCTGTTAATTTAACGCCAATTTTATATGGCAGTGGGCATGTCAATATGTTAAATCCAGGGACACCACCGGTACCATTAATTGTTTCTTTTGCCAAAGCCATTCGTCTTGCCACAACAGACTTAGACAAAAGAGAAAACTTTGTCAAACGTTTAAATGAACGCGTTGTTACAGAACTTAGTAAATATGATGGAGTATTAATTAATCAAACGAAAATATCTATTCCTCATATTTTAAATATTTCTTTTAAAAATATTAAATCTGAGACTTTTTTACATGCCTTAGAAGAGTACGAGATTTATGTAAGTACCAATACGGCTTGTTCCAGTGGGGAATTATCGACATCGGTAATGGCTTTATATAATGATCGTAAAAGAGCGTCTAGTACTTTAAGAATTAGTCTTTCTTATGTTACCACGACAGATGAAATAAATCGTTTCTTAGGTTGCTTTAAAATGGTCTATCAAAGATTATCTGTTTTAAGTAGGGAGAATAAAGAATGAAAAAGGGGTATTTACTTATTATTTTTGCTATTATTTTAATTGGTCTTATCATAAGTGGTACCATTTACTTATTTTTAACAGCCTAATAAAAAAATCAGGAGGTTTTTATGGAAAAAATTATTTTAATTAAATATGCCGAATTAAATACAAAAAAAGATAATATTAATATGTTTTTAAAAACATTAAAACAAAATCTTGAAAAAAGACTTTGCAAATATGACACCGAGATTACTTATGATAAAGGTAGAATGTTTGTCAAAACAGAAGACCGTTTCGATGAAGTAGAAGAAATTGTCAAAAATACATTTGGCATCCATGAAGTTATCACCGGCTATGAACTTATTAATAACTCATTAGAAGAAATTGAAAAACAAACTATTTTATTTGTTAAAGATTTAGCTTTTAAAACCTTTAAAGTAGAAACCAAAAGAAGCGATAAAACTTTTCCTTTAGAAAGTTTAGAAGTAAGTCGTCGTATTGGAGGATTAATCTTAAAAAATAAGGAAAATGTAAAAGTAGATGTTCATCATCCTGAACTTGTTTTTCATATTGAAATCAGAAAAGATAAAGCCTACATTTACTATGAAACAAAAAAGGCAGTTGGTGGGTATCCAGTCGGTACTTTAGGAAAAGGTCTTTTAATGCTTTCTGGGGGTATTGATAGTCCAGTGGCAGGTTATCTTGCTATGAAAAGAGGCGTCAAAATCGAAGCTATTTATTTTGAAAGCCCTCCTCATACAAGTGTTGAGGCTAAAGAAAAAGTTCTTAGTTTAGCCCATAAACTAAGTGAATATGCTTGTGACGAAATAAAAGTGCATATCATTCCTTTTACCGATATTCAAGAAGCCATTTATAAAAATGTGCCCCATGATTATTTAGTTACGATTATGCGCCGAATGATGTATAGAATATCTGCCAGGGTAGCTTATCAAAATCGTTGTAAAATTTTAATCAATGGTGAAAGTATTGGGCAAGTAGCCAGTCAAACTTTAACAAGTATGAGTGTTATTAATGAAGTCGTTAAAATGCCTGTTATTCGTCCCGTTGCCTGTTTTGATAAACTAGAAATTATTGATATTTCTAAAAAAATAGGCACTTATGAAACAAGTATTTTACCTTATGAGGATTGTTGTACTATTTTTGTACCTACACATCCTGTTATTAATCCTTTAAAAGAAAAATGTGAAGAATATGAAGCCTTGATTCCTTATGAAAAATTGATAGAAGAAGCGATTCAAAATAAAACAACCGTAAAAGGAATCAAACAAGAATTTGAAGATTTACTCTAAACCGTCTTGACAGTCGGGGGGGGGGTATCTGCTATAATCATCATAGGTAAACTATGGTGATTTTTTCTTTCAAAAAATGCTATTACCCTTCAAATTTATAACTAAATGGTATTGAAATGCTATAATGTTTTATGTAATAAGTAAAAAGAATTTAAAACACACCATACTGTTACATACTAAAAAGAAAAAGGAGTTGTTCCATTTATGGATAAAAAGAAAAGAAATATTCTGATTACAATTGTTTTATTAATAGGAGTCGTAGCTATTATAGGAGTATCCTATGCCTTATGGAGCCTAAACTTAACTCAAACAGGAAAAAATGATATTGCTTCATCTTGTTTTAATATTACCTTCACAGATAAAAACAATATTAGCTTGCAAAAGGCATACCCAATATTAGATGAAGATGGAAAGAAACTCACTCCTTATGAATTTACGATTACAAATACATGTGATTCTTATGCTTCATACGCTGTTAACTTAGAAGTATTAAATACGACAACGTTAACCAACAATGACGCAGTTAAAGTTATGATATCATCAAAAACAGGTGCTACAGAAACAGAAATAACCACAAACTTATTATCAAGTTATAAAACCACAACAAAAACCTTAGATAATGCCAAAACAGCCTTTAATTTAACAACAGGCTACTTAAATGCCAAAGAATCTAAAACATATACCTTAAGATTATGGCTAGATGAAAATGTGGATATGAATACCAAAGGAGTACAAAACGCTAAATTTAGTTCAAAGGTAGTTGTAACAGCGAGTTATGCAGAAGAAATACCAAAATCAGCCTCTGAAACAATTACAACATTAGTAAGTGGAGTAGATACATCTTCAACAGATGTTTATACTGTTCCAAATAAAACAAGTGATAGTTGTACTTATACTTTAGCCTATGATGGAACAAGTGATAACAATTTAAGATATGTTGGAAAAAATCCTTGTAACTATGTCAAAATAGATAATGAGTATTGGCGTATTATAGGTGTAATGAATAATATAGATGATGGCACAGGCAAAAAAGAAGCAAGAATAAAATTGATAAGAAATGAAGCCATTGGACAATATTCATGGGACTTTTCGGAGTCATCAGTAAATAGTGGTAATGGTATCAATGAATGGAGCCAGGCTGACTTAATGAAACTTTTAAATCCAGGCTATGAAAGTGAAAGTGTTGGTGGTTCATTATACTACAATAATAGTTCAGGAAACTGCTATTCTAATTGGAATAATGAAACAAAAGCCTGTGATTTTACTACAACTGGCATAAAAACAAATTTAAAAAAATTAGTAGGCAACACTTTATGGCATACGGGAACAAATGGTACAAATGATTATAGATCAGCTCTAACCAGTAATTTTTATAGTTACGAAAGAAGTAGCAATAATGGAAAAATTTGTACGTCAGGCGATTATTGTAATGATACGGTAACAAGAACAACGACATGGAATGGCAAAATAGGTTTAATGTATCCAAGTGATTATGGCTATGCAACCAGTGGAGGAAGTACAAGCAATCGAACAAGTTGTTTAAATAAAGAATTAAAAAACTGGGATAACAGTTCTTATAGTGACTGTAAAAATAATGATTGGCTTTATAATTCAAGCAATTATCAATGGACAGTTTCTCCGGTCGCATACTCAACGCTTGCTTACAGTGTGTTCAGTGTCAGCTACGGTGGCAATGTCGACTGCTACAATGCAAAAAATCCTTATTTGGTTCGGCCTTCGGTATATTTAAAATCAAATGTATTAATTTTATCAGGAGAAGGAACGCAAGAAAATCCATACGAAATTGGCTGATTAGTGGACAGTTTTCCTTAAACAACGATAATCATTGAATTTATCAAGCAAAAAAGTTGGCCCAGTTGTCAACTTTTTTCAGTATATCAAGGTATCTGTTCAAAATATGTACTTTTTAGGCACAGTAACGTTCTTCACTTTAAAGTGGAGTTTTAAAAAGGCTATAATAATTGTTAAATATCGTAAAGCATAAATTTAAAACTAATTCTGATATATTTTAAAGAATTAAAAGCACGATGAAAAAAATGCTAAACTAGTTTTAAATAAAGATTTAATTCTGATTTTTGAATTGTGTGACATTTCATGTTGACATTTACAAAAACTTCTTTTAGAAACTTTTCAAAACCATTTGCCATATCTTTTTGAGAATTATATACTTTTCTCATAAACAACTACCTGTCCTATCTTAGTTTCCTAAAATAATGATAGTAAAAAAGTGGTTATTTTATCAATTTTAAGACACAATATGAGTAAGGTGGTATATTTACTCAATTTTTAAGGATTTCAAAAACTGTCCAGTTGTAAGACAAGTATTTTACCTTATGAGGATTGTTGTACTATTTTTGTACCTACACATCCTGTTATTAATCCTTTAAAAGAAAAATGTGAAGAATATGAAGCCTTGATTCCTTATGAAAAATTGATAGAAGAAGCGATTCAAAATAAAACAACCGTAAAAGGAATCAAACAAGAATTTGAAGATTTACTCTAAACCGTCTTGACAGTCGGGGGGGGGGTATCTGCTATAATCATCATAGGGAGACTATGGTGATTTTTTCTTATTCTAAAATTACTATTACCCTCCACATTTATAACTAAATGGTATTGAAATGTTATAATGTTTTATGTATTAAGTAAAAAGAATTTAAAACACACCATACTGTTACATACTAAAAAAAGGAGTTGTTCCATTTATGGAAAAAAAGAAAAGAAATATATTAGTCATAACTGTTTTATTAGTAGGAGTCGTAGCTATTATAGGAGTATCCTATGCCTTATGGAGCCTAAACTTAACTCAAACGGGAAAAAATGATATTGCTTCATCTTGTTTTAATATTACCTTCACAGATAAAAACAATATTAGCATACAAAAGGCATACCCTATATTAGATGAAGATGGAAAGAAACTCACCCCTTATGAATTTACGATTACAAATACATGTGATTCTTATGCTTCCTTTAATGTTAACCTAGAAGTACTAAATACCACAACATTAACCAATAATGATGCAATTAAAGTTATGATATCATCAAAACCAGGCGCTACCGAAACAGAAATAACCACAAACTTATTATCAAGTTATAAAACCACAACAAAAACCTTAGATAATGCTCAAACAGCCTTTAATTTAACAACAGGATATTTAAATGCTAAAGAATCTAAAACATACACCTTAAGATTATGGTTAGATGAAAATGTGGATATGAATACCAAAGGAGTACAAAACGCTAAATTTAGTTCCAAAGTCGTTGTGACAGCAAGTTATATAGAAGCTGTTGAAGGCAAAGACGTCTTAAGCTATATTAAGAAAAATGCTGATTCATCTTCAGATGGAGTGTATACTGTACCAGGTATTTCAAGTGATAGTTGTACTTATACTTTAGCCTATGATGGAACGGATGATAATAATTTAAGATATGTTGGGTCTAATCCTTGTAACTATGTCAAAATAGATAATGAAATTTGGCGTATTATAGGGCTTATGAATAATATAGATGATGGCACAGGCAAAAAAGAAACAAGAGTAAAATTGATAAGAAATGAATCAATAGGAGCCTATTCATGGGACTCTTCAGAATCATCTATAAATAATGGTTATGGTGTTAATGAATGGAGTCAAGCTGATTTAATGAAACTTTTAAATCCAGGCTATGAAAGTGAAAGTGTTGGTGGTTCATTATATTACAATAATAGTTCGGGAAACTGCTATAATAGTTCAAACAATGCTACGACGTCTTGTGATTTTACTACAACTGGCTTAAAAACAAATTTAAAAAATTTAGTAGGAAACACTTTATGGCATACAGGAACAAATGGTACAAATAGTTATACATCAGTAATTAATGGATTAGTAAGTCAATTTTATAGTTACGAAAGAAGTAGCAATACAGGAAAAATGTGTTCTTCAACAGGGAGATACGGTAGTTATTGTAATGATACGGTAACAAGAACAACGACGTGGAGTGGCAAAATAGGCTTAATGTATCCAAGTGATTATGGATATGCGACAAGCGGAGGAAGTACAAGTAATCGAACAAGTTGTTTAAACAAAGAATTATATAACTGGAATGATAGTTCTTATAGTGATTGCAAAAATAATGATTGGCTTTATAATTCAAGCAGTTGGCAATGGACAGTTTCTCCGGAAGTGGGCTCTTCGAGTAGTGCTAACGGTGTGTTCATTGTCTTCAGAACTGGCATTGTCAACAGCCCTGGCAGTATCGACACCTCTGGCTATTTCTTCAACGGCAATGCTTACGATGCTGGCTTGGTTCGGCCTTCGGTATATTTAAAATCAAATGTATCAATTTTATCAGGTGAAGGCACAAAATCTAATCCGCATGTGTTATCAGGAAATTAATGCTATCATGGTTTTAAGATAATACATCTTATCTTTATAAAAATAAGTAAAGATTTAGTCAACAAGGTCTAATTTGTTGACTAATTTTTTTGCTTTTCTTTTATAATTAAAGAATAGGAGGACAAGGATATGAAAAAATATGTTTATCTATTTAATGAAGGTAACAAAGATATGAAGATGCTTTTAGGTGGTAAAGGCGCTAATTTAGCAGAAATGACTTTACTTGGTTTACCAGTGCCAAAAGGACTTACAGTTACTACTGAGGCTTGTAACCTATATTATAATGAAGATAAAACTTTAAATGAGAATTTACAAGAAGAAGTTCGTGAGGGTATTAAAAAAATAGAACAAGAAACAGGCAAGATTTTAGGTTCCAAAGAAAATCCTCTTCTTTTAAGTGTTCGAAGTGGTTCAGTCGTTAGTATGCCTGGTATGATGGATACGATTTTAAATCTAGGTTTAAATGATGAGGTAGTTGAATCATTAGCTTTAAAAACAAGTGAACGTTTTGCTTATGATTCTTATCGTCGTCTTATTATGATGTATTTAGATGTTGTTAAAGGTTGTGGCAGAAAAGAATGTGAAGAAGTTTTAACAGAATTTAAGAAGAAAAAAGGCTATCAATCTGATTTAGATTTAACAGGTGAAGACTTAAAAACAATTGCTAAAATGTATAAACAAATTTATTTTTATAAAACAAAAGAAGAATTTCCAAGTGATGTTTATGAACAGTTATTTTGTGCGATTAAAGCTGTCTTTAACAGTTGGGAAAATGAACGTGCTATTTACTATCGTAAGTTAAATAATATTCCTGAAGAATATAAAACAGCAGTAAACATTCAAGAAATGGTTTATGGTAACTGGGGAGATAATTCTCTTACAGGTGTTGCTTTTACAAGAAATCCGGCTACTGGCGAAAATGAAATTTACGGCGAATATTTAATGAATGCCCAAGGAGAAGATGTCGTTTCAGGTGTTAGAACTCCTTTAAAAATGGATACTTTAAAAAGAACAATGCCATTAATTTATGAAGAATTTAAAAAGGACGCGAAAATATTAGAAGCCCATTATCATAATATGCAAGATATGGAATTTACTGTTCAAGATAATAAACTTTATCTTTTACAAACGAGAGTAGGTAAAAGAACAGGTCGGGCGGCTGTAAAAATAGCTGTTGATATGGTTAAAGAAGGTTTAATGAGTAAAGAAGAAGCCATTCTTAGTGTGGAGGCTAAATCTCTAGATAGTTTTTTACATAAAACTTTTGATAGTGATGTGCTTTCTAAAACAAAGCCTATCGCTCATGGTTTAGCGGCAAGTCCTGGTGCGGCTTCTGGTCATCTTTATTTTAATGCCAAAGAAGCAATTTTAGCCCATCAAAATGGAGAAGAAGTTATTTTGGCACGAAGTGAAACCTCACCAGAAGATATTGAAGGTATGCACCACGCCAATGGCGTTTTAACGATTCATGGTGGTATGACAAGTCATGCGGCGGTAGTAGCAAGAGGTATGGGTACTTGTTGTGTTGCTGGTTGTGAAGATATTTATATTGATGAAGAAAAGAAAATTTTAATAACTAAAGATGGTATTACTTTAAAAGAAAAAGATGAATTAAGTTTAGATGGCACGACAGGACTTATTTATCAAGGAATTTTGCCTAAAAAAGATCCTGAGTTAACTCCTGAATTACAACTTTTCATGAGTTGGGCAGACGAAGTTAAATCTTTAAAAGTAAGAGTTAATGCGGATACGCCTCATGATGCCATAGAAGCTATGAAATTTGGAGCCGATGGTATAGGCTTATGCCGTACAGAACATATGTTTTTTGAACCCACCCGAATTAAAAGTTTTAGAAAAATGATTTTAGCTCAATCAAAAGAAGAAAGACAAAAATATTTAAAGGAAATCTTACCTTATCAAGAAGAAGATTTTTATGAACTATTTAAAATATGCAATCATAAAGCCGTAGTGATTCGTTTATTAGATCCTCCTCTTCATGAATTTTTACCAAAGACAGATGAAGATAAAATATCTTTAGCAAGTGAACTTGGTATTTCCATGGAAAATCTTTCTTTAAGAATAGCAGATTTAAAAGAGTTTAATCCGATGATGGGTCACCGTGGTTGTAGACTTTTAATTACTTATCCTGAGATTACTGTTATGCAAACGACCGCGATTATCAAGTCTGCTCTTCGCTTGGAAAAAGAAAATATAAAAGTAACCCCAGAAATAATGATTCCTCTTGTGTCAGATGTAAAAGAATTTACTTATGTTAAAAATGTGATTTGTAAAACGGCTGATGATTTAATTAAAGAAACTGGTAGTCATTTAAAATATGAAGTGGGTACGATGATTGAGTTACCAAGGGCATGCTTGATGGCTGGTGAAATTGCTAAAAAGGCTAACTTTTTCTCTTTTGGCACAAATGATTTAACCCAAATGACTTTTGGCTTTTCTCGTGATGATGCCGGTAAATTCTTAAAATGTTATGAAGAAAATAATATTTTAAAACGAGATCCATTCCAAAAAATAGATGAAAATGGTGTCGGCGAGCTTATGAAATACGCTATTAAAGAGGGAAGAAAAGTAAAGAAAAATATGTCTATTGGTATTTGTGGTGAACAAGGTGGAGATCCGGAAAGTATTTCATTTTTCACTTCTATTAAAGCCTCTTATGTATCATGCTCTTTATATCGTGTTTTGATTAGTAGGCTTGCTTGTGCTCAAGCTGCTCTTAAAGAAAAAAATAATATTTAAAGAAAATTTCATTTAGTTATGAGGTTTTCTTTCTTTTATAGTATAATGTTGATGGATAGAAAGATTAGGTGATATTATGTTAGCCCTAAATATAGGAAAAATTACATATGATATAACAATTCCTATGGATAAATATCCTGTGGAAAATAGTAAAATTATTTTAAAAGAAAAATTAGAAGCGAGTGGTGGTTCTTCTTCCAATGTTGCTGCCTTGCTTGGTAAATGGAATGCAGATTCTTATTTTGCTGGAGTCGTGGGCTATGACGAACTTGGCAATAATGTCAAAAAAGAATTAGAGTCTTACAATGTTCATACCCAATTTATGGAAGTTAATTATGAAAAGAAAACAACTTCAACTTTTATTTTAGCTAGTAAAGAAACAACTAGCAGAACTCAATTAATGGTCGAACCTGAGGTATATCATTTGAAAAAAAGTGATTATGACGTGATGCCTGATGCGATTTACACAGATGGATTTGAGTACTCAGCAACATTAAGTGCTTTTAATAAATTCCCTCAAAGTCTCTCTGTTTTGGGAGCAGGTTTGAATTATGCCGACACCAAAGAAGTTATTGCCTTGGCTAAATATGCTAAATACGTTATCTTTTCTTTAGAATTTGCTTGTATGGTTACAAAAATGAAGGTGGACCCAGATAACGGAGAACATTTATTTAACTTATATAAAGAATTAAAAAACCTTTTCCCTAATAGTAATAACATTGTAACTTTACATAATAAGGGAGTTTTATATAGTATAGATGGTAACGTAAGAGTTATGCCAACTATAAATGTAAGCGAAGTAGATAGAACAGGCGCAGGGGATATTTTTGATGGTGCTTTTATCTATGGTTTACTAAAAAAATATGATTTAGAAAAATGTATTCGACTTGCTAATATTGCTGCTGCCTTATCAACAACGAAATACGGTGCTAAAAACTCTATTCCTTTATTATCTGATGTGATTCATGAATACGAAAGTAAATTTGGTCCAATAGAACCTTCAATGAATGCTATCCCAGAAACGCCCCAAGTAAAGGAACAAGTATGACAGTTCCTACTAAAGATTTACACGGTGAACTAGCAGTTACGGCTTATACGGTTGTTCATGAATTTATTTCAGATAACGTTAAACTAGGACACCCAGAGATTATCTTTATTCATGGTAAAGGGTCTGGTAAATTAAAAAAAGAAGTCCATGAAATATTAAAAAAAGATAAACGTGTCAAAGAATTTTATCTAGATCCTTGGAACATAGGACAAACGATTGTTCACTTAAATACGAAAAAAATTTGACAAGTAATGTCGATTATGGTATGATATAGCCCCAATAGGAGAAAATAGAAATGCAAGAGAAAAATGCATATTTGACGCAAATTTGACATTTTAAAACTTTTGTGCTATACTTAAAGTACGAAAAGGGTTTATAGGGGGTAAAAAATGAAAAATTATGTATTGGATTATGTGAACGAAAATGAGTTCCGAAAATTAGAAAGAGCCTTAAAACGTTATAATATGAGAGCTTTTAAAAAATTGAGTTTTGAATATTATCCAGATTTAAAAGAAGGAAAATTTGCTGGTGAAGTAATCAGTCAAAACAAAAAGGCTGGAACAGTAACGTATGAGCTTAAATTACCAAGTGATGCAATGTTTGCTCAAGTTCATGGTGAAGTTAAACTTATTTATACAGTTTATACAAAAGAAGAAACTGTTATGTTAAAGGAAATAACGCCAAAAGATATTTTGCTTGAAGGACATCGTTCAGAACTTGGAACTTATAAAGGTATTATGATTAGTAAAACAAACGCTTCTAAAGATATCTTTAAAATTGACTTACTTAATATGTTACAAGGAAAAGAGTAATTCTTTTCTTTTTTTACGGTAAAATTTCTAATTCATTAGTACTAAGAATAGAAGTCATAATATAAATAATGGTAGCTAGGACGATTAAAGTAGCGGCTAGAAAATTGGCATTATTGATTCTCATTTGTTTAAATGATTGGTGAGTACTATTTTTGATACGTTTATAATTTAGCATCATAAAATAAAGATAAATAAAAAAGGCAATAACTAAAAGAGCAATATTAATGGTTTTATATTCTTTTTCTTTAGAAAGATTATGTGTATAAAGATAATCTTTTTCTAATTTATTAGATAATAAGGCAAAACAAGCCGAAAAAAGAGAAATAATCCAAATAAAATCTTCAATTTCTAATTCCTTTAAATTTTCACTAATATCTTTCATTTTTAAATTTTATGATACTTAAATTTAAAGTATGTTATAATCATGAGAGAAAGGAGTATACTGTGAAAAATAAATATCAAAGGATGACTAAAACAGAAAAAAAAGAATTACAACAACAATTTTATGAAACAACTAAAGGAAAAGAAATGAGAAAAAGACTTTTAAGATTGAGACTTATTGGCTTAGTGGGCATTTTTTTCTCTATTTTTCTAGTAATAAGCGGCTATATTTCTAAGGAACTAAATTGGGCTACTTGGGCTATGAGTATTCTTTTAATGCTTTGCTCATGTGTTTATTTTGTTGGTTCTTTTACTATAAAAGGAAAAATGTTGAATGATTTCGCGATAAAAAAGAAGAAATCGTAACAAATTAGTAAATTTGTGATTGACTAGCTAAATTAAATATAGTAAAATTTACTAGTAATCACTTGGTTATGGAGTAGTACTCAAGAGGCTGAAGAGGCGCCCCTGCTAAGGGTGTAGGTCGGGAAACTGGCGCGAGAGTTCAAATCTCTCCTGCTCCGCCATTTTATTGTTTTCAATAAAATGATTATTATTAATTAATTTATAAAAAAGACTTGCCAAAAGTTAATTTATAAGTTAAAATATAAAAGTCGTTTATGAAATGGGCTTGTAGCTCAGCTGGTTAGAGCGCACGCCTGATAAGCGTGAGGTCGGAGGTTCAAGTCCCCCCAGGCCCACCATTTTATTTATGGCCCGTTGGTGAAGTGGTTGAACACACATGCCTTTCACGCATGCATTCATGGGTTCAAATCCCGTACGGGTCACCAAATTTGTTATTTAAAAGCCCTTTATTTATGGGCTTTTTTCATACCTTTTTATTTGTTTAAAAGAAAGGAAGATAATATGGCTTTACTAGAAATAAGTAATTTAAGTCATTCATATGATGATAAAGTTTTATATAAAGATGCTACTTTGGAAATTTTTAAAGGTGAACATGTTGGTATAGTTGGTCCAAATGGGGCTGGCAAGAGTACTTTTTTAAAAATCATTACCAATGAAGTTATCCCTGATCATGGAGAAATTAGATGGCAAAAAAATGTTTCTATAGGTATTTTAGATCAATATGCGCAAATAGATGAAAATCTGACTATTTATGATTACTTAAATACGGCCTTTAATGATTTATATGAAATGGATAAAAAATTAACAAAACTATATGATGAACTTTCTAAAAATTATCATGAAGACATTTTAAGACAAATTAACTATTATCAAAATGAACTACAACAGCGAGATTTTTATTCTTTAAATACTATTATATTAAAAACAGCTTCTGGTCTTGGTCTTAGTGCCTTAGGACTTGATAACCAAATTAAAAATTTAAGTGGGGGACAACGCGCTAAAGTTATCTTGGCTCGTCTTTTATTACAAAATCCTGAAGTACTTATTTTAGATGAACCTACCAATTTTTTAGATAAAGAACACATTCTATGGTTAACTACTTTTTTAAAAAGTTATCCTCATACTTTTTTAGTGGTGTCTCATGATACGTCTTTTTTAGAAGAAATATGTACTTCAATTTGTGATATTGCTCATCAAAAAATTAATAAATATAAGGGCACATTTCAAAGTTTTTTAAAACAAAAACAAATGAAAAGCGAAGAGTATGAAAGGGCGTATGTCTCTCAACAAAAAGAAATCAAAAAACTAGAAATCTACATTGAAAAGAATAAAGCCCGTGCTTCAACAGCAAAGATGGCTAAAAGTAGAGAAAAAAAGTTAGCTAAAATAGAAAAATTAGATAAGCAAGTTAAATTAACTAAACCTGATTTTGCTTTTTCTTATAAGGAACTAAATGATACCGATGTTTTAGAAGTATCAAATTTAACGGTCGGCTATTATTATCCTCTTTTAAAAAATGTATGTTTTAAAGTGCGAAAACAAGAAAAAATAGTTTTAATTGGTTTTAATGGTTTAGGAAAATCAACTCTTATTAAAACTATCTTAGGTTATATCCCTAGTTTAGGTGGGAATGTTACTTTATCTTCACATTTACAAATAAATTATTTTGAACAAGATTTAAAGTGGGATGATGATAGTTTGTCACCTATAAAATATTTAGAAAAAAAGTACCCTACTAAAAATAATAAAGAAATACGTAGTGTACTAGCCAAATCAGCCCTTAAAAGTGAACAGCAAATGCAAAATATAAAAACGTTAAGTGGTGGAGAACAAGCAAAAATTAAAATCGCTGAACTAATGCTTAAGCCTTCTAATTTATTAATACTTGATGAACCTACTAATCATTTAGATGAACTTGCTAAAAAATCATTACAAGAAGCCATTTTAAAATATGAAGGGGCTTTAATACTAGTATCGCATGATGAAAGTTTTTATAAATCTCTTGATATGAAAATCATTGATGTTACAACTTTTCTAAGTAGAAAATAAAATGGCAATATAAATGTTTTAGAAATACTATTTATGGCTATTTCAAGAAGAAACTTTAAGAATTAAAACGCAGTTTTGAGAGATAAGGTAATAATTTTTTCTTGAAATAGCACGATAGGCTCTTGAATTTTAAAATTTAATATTATATAATTAAGTAGTTGTTGGACCTTTAGCTCAGTTGGTTAGAGCACTCGGCTCATAACCGATCGGTCGTAGGTTCGAGTCCTACAAGGTCCACCATCTTTTTAAAACTTGCAGGCGTGGCGAAATTGGTAGACGCACTAGACTTAGGATCTAGCGAAGCAATTCATGGGGGTTCAAGTCCCTTCGCCTGCACCAAATATGTTCGAAAAGTCCTTTGCTTAAGGGCTTTTTTCATGCTATTTTTTATTTTCTTTTAAAATAGGTAACATAATATCATGGTGACTTCATATATATTGGTATGAAAATAAAATGCTTTTCTTTAATTTTAATATTTTTAATAATCCTTATTTCTATGTTATCTTGGTTAAATACAAGTGCTGGAACATTTGAAACAAAAAAGAATGTTTCTTTAAAGAAGAATATTGTAGTAAAAAAACCAGCTATTAATAATACTTTACTTAATAATTTAGTGACAGAAGAAATTATGTTTCAAAAAAATAACTTTTTAAATCAATCTTTAAAAGAAACAAAAAAAGACATTCTTTCCTTTTATGTAGAAGGGACATCTTTTGATACTGAAAATTATGAATCAGTTTATCTTTTCTTTGAAACATATATGGGTGGTGCTCATCCTACCCATTTTGTTAAAACATTTGTTGTTGATAAAAGAACTAGTCAGATTATAACCTTAGACGATTTTATTAACTTAGATGAAAAATTTTTACAGAAAGTAAGTGATAGTATTCGTATGGATTTATTACTTTCTTTGGAAGTAACAGATACACCTTGGATGATGGAAGGCACACGTCCTTTTAAAGAAAATTATCAAAATTTTGTTATCAAAGAAAAGGAAATTTTGTTCATCTTTCAAGAATATCAAATCGCCCCTTATGCACGCGGTATCATAAAATGTAGCTATCCTTATTCAACAACTTAAGAAGTTAAGATATTTAAAATAACTTTAACAATAAGATTTTCTATGAAATCATAATCTAAATTATCAATTACTTTTTTTATAACCATTATTTTTTAGAAAAATAAGAAGAGCCTTTTTGAATGACTCTTCTTTTATGGTATAATGATGTCATCCGATTTTGTTATCAATTTAAAAGCAAAGGTGGTTTTTTATGAAAAATGTTTTAATTATCGGTGGGGGAGTAAGTGGGGTTACAACTGCTATAGGATTGGCTAGTGAAAAAGTAAAAGTGACATTAATAGAAGGAAACGATAAACTTTTAAAAAAACTTTTAATAACAGGAAATGGTCGTTGTAACTTTTATAATGAAGACCAAAGTTTCAATCATTATCATTCTACTCATCAAGAACTTTTACATCAATTCTTGACAGAAGAAAATCCTCTTCAAGCCTTAAAATTTATCGAAAGTTTAGGTATTGTTCCTCTTGTTAAAAATGGTTATTACTATCCATTTACAAATAAAGCCAGTACAGTTTATGAAGCTTTCTTACAGAAACTTTCTAAGAATAATGTAAAAGTTTTATTAAATCATAAAGTTAAAAATATTGAAATAAAAGAAAATGGCTTTTTAATTGATAATGAATTTTATACGGATGTTGTTTTAGCTACTGGCTCTAAAGCTTATCCGTTAACAGGAAGCGATGGCTCTGGTTATAGTCTTTTGCCTTTTTTAAAAGAGATGATGATTCCTGTTTTACCCGCTTTAACATATTTAGAATGTCAAACACCTTATAACAAATTGTGGAAAGGCATTCGTTCTCAAGTAACAGTTAAATTATATGTTAATGATGAATGTATAAAAGAAGAAACAGGTGAATTACAATTTACCGAGAATGGCTTAAGTGGGATATGTATTTTTAATTTAAGTGGTGCTGCCGCTTTAGCTATCTCTCAAAATAAAAATGTGCAAGTACATCTTGATTTTACGCCTTTTACAGATGATATTTTAAGTTTTTTACAAAAATGGTCAGAAGAAAAAAATATTAAAGAAACATTAGAAGGTTTCTTACAAGATTCTTTAATTAAAATGATTATGAAGCAAAGCAAAGTAAAAGAGGAAGATGCCTTTAATGACTTAAGTCCTGAAAGAATAAATAAATTAATCGCCAATTTAACGGATTATCCTCTTTCTATTACGGGGACTGGTGGTTTTGATAAAGCCCAAGTTTGTCAAGGAGGAATATCTTTAAAAAGTGTTAATATTAAAAAATTATGTTCTTTAGTTTATCCTCATTTATATTTCACGGGTGAGATTTTAGATGTCTTTGGTGACTGTGGAGGATATAATCTAACTTTTGCCATTTTGAGTGGTTTAGTAGTAGGAAGGAGTATTCAAAATGATTCGTCTAAGACAAGTTAAAGTATCAATCTATGAAGAAGATAAATTATTGTCAAAAATTGAAAGTATTTTAAAAACTAAAGTAGAAAGTTATTCGCTTATTAAAAAATCTTTAGATGCTAGAAAGAAACCAGAACTTTATTATATTTATGAAGTTGATGTTTCTGTTTTGAATGAAAAGAAAGTACTTAAAAGATTTGCAAAAAATGAAGATATCTTTTTAGCGCCTATCGAAAAGTATGAAATGCCATCTTTTGGTACTATTAAATTACAAAATCGCCCCATAATTATTGGTAGTGGACCGGCAGGTTTATTTGCTACTTATTTACTTTCTGAAGCAGGATATCGGCCAATTTTATTTGAAAGAGGCGAGTGTGTTGAAAAAAGAAAAGAAAAAATCGAAAAGTTTTGGCAAACAGGAGAGTTAGATGAACAAACCAATGTCCAATTTGGGGAAGGTGGCGCGGGCACTTTTTCGGATGGAAAGTTAAATACGATGGTAAAAGATAAAGCGTGTCGCGGCAAAAAAGTTTTTGAAACTTTCGTGGCATGTGGTGCTCCCGTGGATATTTTATATGAATCACATCCTCATATTGGCACAGATTTACTACAAAATGTCATTAAAAATATGCGCGAAAAAATAAAACAAATGGGCGGGGAAATTCATTATTCTTCTTGTTTAACTGATATGCATGTAAAAGATAATAAAATCGAAGAAATTGTGATTAACAATAATCAAACTTATCCATGTGATTGTCTTGTTCTTGCCTTAGGTCATAGTGCTAGAGATACTTTTCAAATGCTTTTTAAGCGAGGCTTGTCATTAGAAAGCAAACCTTTTGCGGTTGGACTTCGAATTGAACATCCTCAAAAAATGATTAATGAAAGCCAATATGGCCAAAATTATCCTGTCTTTTTACCACCAGCTAGTTATAAATTAACTTATCAAACAAAAGAAAAACGTGGTGTTTATTCTTTTTGTATGTGCCCAGGTGGTTATGTTGTCAATGCAAGTTCTTGTCAGAATCACTTAGTAATAAATGGTATGAGTGAACACAAAAGAGATTCGAAAAATGCCAACGCGGCTTTAATTGTTACCGTTGGACCTAAAGATTTTGGCTTTGATACTTTTGATGGCGTTAAGTTTCAAGAAAAGTTAGAAAAACAAGCCTACGCCTTAAAAAATGGCTTAATTCCGATGCAAAAAGTAAAAGACTTTTTAGATAATAAAGAAACAACAACTTTAGATGATGTCGAGCCTATTACAAAAGGTAAGGTGACAATGGCTAATCTAAATGAAATATTACCGGATTTTATAGCTGAAGCTTTGCAGGAAGCTTTACCTGTTTTTGGTAAGAAAATAAAAGGCTATGACCGTGATGACGCCTTACTTTTTGGTATTGAAACACGTTCTTCTAGTCCTATTAGGATGAAAAGAAATGAAACTTTAGAAAGCAATATTTCTGGTGTCTATGTCTGTGGCGAGGGTTCTGGTTATGCTGGTGGTATCACAACTAGTGCTATGGATGGTTTAAAATGTGCCGAAGAAATTATCAAAAAGTACACAAAATAGGTGCTGTTTGCAAATAATTTAAAATATGCTATAATGGGATAGTTCGAGGTGAAGAAATTGGGAATCATTGAAACGTGTGAGTTTGATTCTATTATAAATGATATAAAAAATCACCCAGAGTTTTTAAAACTAAAAGATGAGTTTCATCATGGTATTAGCCGTTATGAACATTCATTAAGGGTTTCTAAAATGGTTTATCAAATGACTAAAAAATTAAATTTGGATTATGAAAGGGCTACTCGTGCGGCTCTTTTACACGATTTTTTTCTTAATGAAGACGTTAAAGAGTATGATACTAAGAAAACTTTGCAAATACATCCTTTGTATGCCTGCCAAAACGCTATGTTATATTTTGCTATTGATGATATGCAACAAAATATGATTAAATCGCATATGTTTCCTATTTTTTTAGAAAGACCTAAATATAAGGAAAGTTTTGTACTAACGATTGCTGATAAGATAGTTGCTACGCATGAAATGTATCGTTATAAATTAGCGGCTACTTTAGGAATTTGGATGATTTTTCTTTTTAATGTGATATCTATTCAAAAATGGTCATAAAACTGCCTAATAAGGTGGTTTTTTTGCAAAATAAATCGTAATAAAAACCCTTCAAAAGACGAATTTATAGGACTTGCTTTCTTAAAAAAACTTATGTATAATAAAACACGTACGAAAGGAGTATTTTTATATGGCAAAAAATACAGAAAAAATAACAATTGAAATTAAAGGAGAAGCTTGGGAAAAAGCTTTAGATAAATCATTTAAGAAAAATGTTAAAAAAGCAAACATTGATGGTTTTAGAAAAGGAAATGTTCCAAAAGATATTTATTTAAAAAATTATGGTATCGAATCTTTATTTGAAGATGCTTACCTTGCTGTAGTCGATGATGCTTTTAAAGAAGCTCAAGATGAGTCAAAAGTAAAGGCTGAAATACAACCAAGTGTTGATATCAAAAAAATTGATAAAGATGGCATTACTTTTGAATTTACCTTCATTGGTAAACCAGAAGTTAAATTAGGTCAATATAAAGATTTAAAAGTTAAAAAAGAAAAAGTAGCAGTTACTAAAGAAGAAGTAGACGCTAAGATTAATCAGTTACGTGAACAATTTGCTGACATTACTGTAAAAGAAGGTGGTGTTGTTGAAACTGGCGACACTGCTGTTATTGATTTTGTTGGCGAAGTTGATGGCAAACCTTTAGATGGTGGTAGTGGGGAAAATTATCCTCTTGAAATCGGTACAAATACCTTTATTCCTGGTTTTGAAGATGGTGTTTTAGGCATGAAAGTTGATGAAACAAAAGACTTACACTTAAAATTTCCAGAAAATTACACTAAAGAATTAGCAGGTAAAGAAGTTGTATTCCATGTTACTTTAAAAGAAATCAAATCTAGAATTTTACCAGATATTGATGAAAATTTCTTTGCAGATTTAGGCTATGACAAAGTAACTAATGCTGAAGGACTTGCTAAAGAAGTAGAAAATACAATTAAAGAAGAAAAAGAAAACGAAGAAAAAAATCGTTTCTTAGAAGAAGTTTTAAAACAAGTTTCTGAAAAAATGGAAGTAGATGTTCCAGAAGAAATTATTGATGATGAAGTTCATCGTATGATTCATCAATGGGAAGAACAATTAAAATCACAAGGATTAACCATTGATCAATATATGGAATTTACTGGTACAACTCATGAAGACATGCATAAACAAATGGAACCAGAAGCTCTACGCCGTGTTAAATATCGTTATATGTTAGAAGCTGTTAGTGAAGCAGAAAAAATTGAAGTCACAGACGAAGAAGTAGAAAAAGATATCGAAGAAATGGCTACTAACTATGGTATTTCTAAAGAAGAATTAGTGGATGCTTTTGGCGGTAAAGAAGTTTTAACTTACGATTCAAAAATGCGTAAAACATTAAAATTCTTAGAAGAAAATAATTAGAAGAGAGAAAAGCTCTTCTTTTCTTTTTTATCTTGTGATAAAATAACCTCTGGATGTGATATTTATGAGTACTGAAGAATTTGATTATTATTTACCAGAAGAGTTAATTGCGCAAACACCTTTAAAGGATCGTTCTTCTTCAAGATTAATGACTTTAAATCGTGAAACGGGTGAAATTTCTAATAAACATTTTACTGATATTATTGATTATCTTCGTAAAGGAGACGTCTTAGTTATTAATGATACTAAAGTAATTCCTGCCAGATTAATTGGTGAAAAAATAGATACAAAAGCAACTATTGAATTATTACTTTTAAAAGATTTAGGTAATAATACATGGGAATGTTTATCAAGACCATTTAAAAGATTACATGTCGGAACAAAAGTGAATTTTGGCGGTCTTTTAGAAGCCACGGTTATTACTAAAAAAGAAGAAGGTATTGTCGAAGTGCAATTTTCTTATGAAGGTATCTTTTTAGAAATCCTAGACAAATTAGGAGAAATGCCTTTACCACCTTATATTCATGAAAAATTACAAGATAAAGATCGTTATCAAACCGTGTATGCTAAAAATCTTGGTAGTGCCGCGGCTCCTACGGCAGGCTTACATTTTACAAAAGAACTTTTAGAAAAAATAAAAGAAAAAGGCATCATTATTACAAGTGTTACTTTACATGTTGGTCTTGGCACTTTTAGACCTGTTGAGGTCGAGGATGTTACCAAACATCATATGCATAGTGAATATTATGAGATGAGTAAAGAAACAGCTGATATCCTAAATCAAGCAAAAAAAGAAGGTAGAAGAATCATTGCTGTTGGGACTACTTCCACAAGAACTTTAGAAACTATTATGGGTCTTTATGGCAAGTTTAAAGAGTGTCATGGTAATACGGAAATCTTTATTTATCCAGGCTTTGAATTTAAAGCAATCGATTGTTTAATTACTAATTTTCACCTTCCTAAAAGTACCCTTGTTATGTTAGTTAGTGCTTTTTCAAAAAAAGAATATATTTTACACGCTTATGAGGAAGCCGTTAAAGAAAAATATCGTTTCTTTTCCTTTGGAGATGCCATGTTTATTTGGAAAGATTAACGAGTTTTTAATTTTAGTTACTATTAAAATTAAGGAAAATGCCAATATAAACGATAAAGTTCTTGCAAGCCTAAAAAAAACGTGCTAGTATTAATTCATAAATCAATTATCAAAAGACACGACGAAGAAACTTTTTTTAAAGAAAGTCTAGGCTGATGGAAACTAGATAAAAAAGTACTTTAGTTACTACTTTTGTATGAGACCTAATAAGGTACGGGTAATTCCGTTAAAGATAATTAAGTGAAAAAAAGGATGGTACCGTCAAACAGACTCCTAACAATTGGTACCATCTTTTTTTTAGAAAAGGAATTTTTATGGGAAAGAAAAATTATGCATACGTCATATCTGTATATAAATTTATGCGATGTTGTGGTTTAGAATGCGATATGAAACCAAATGTTATGATTTCACACAACATAATGATGAAAAAACTTTCATTAAGACATCAAAAAATGCCTGATAAAGTTATTATGCCAACAAGAACAACTTGCGAAAAAGCTAAAAATGATGATATCAAAACAGGTAAAGTTGTTTTAGTTGAGGATGATTATGGAACAAAATTACCATATTATATGCCTAATTATGTGATATCTTTAGAAGAAGTATCACAAGAAGAATTAGCTAAAAGAAGAGAAAAAGCCTTAAAAGAAGCATCTTTAGAGGTTAAAAAGCCATCTTTAGGATTGCAACGTTATTTAGAACGGAAGCAAAAAAAACTTGAATTAGAAAAGCAAAAACAGGCTTTAAAAGAACAGAAATTTAATTTAGAAGAGTATCCTAATTTAAAAAAAAGAAAGTGAGTGTTAAAAATGAAAAATATTAAAGAAGATGAATATTTAAGTAAAATTAATCATAGCTGTGCTCATGTCTTAGCTCAAGCAGTTAGACATTTATATCCAAAGGCTAAATTTTGGGTAGGACCAGTTATTGAAGAAGGTTTTTATTATGATATGGATTTAGGAGATGTTACCTTAACCGATGAAGATTTAGATAAAATTGCTAAAGAAATGAAAAAAATCATCAAAGACGGTAAAAGAATTGTTCGTCATGAAATTTCTAGAGAAGAGGCTTTAGAAATGTTTAAAGATGATCCTTATAAAATAGATTTAATCGAAAATATGCCTGAGGGTGAAACTATTTCTTGTTATTCTCAAGGCGATTTTACAGACCTTTGTCGGGGACCTCATGCTGATACGGTAAAAGAATGTAAATATTTTAAATTATTAAAATTTTCTGGTGCCTATTATAAAGGTGATTCCAAAAATAAAATGTTACAAAGAATCTACGGCGTATGTTTCGCCAATGAAGAAGACTTAAATGAACATTTAGCTATGCTTGAAGAAGCAAAACAACGCGATCACCGTAAATTAGGTAAAGATTTAGGTATTTTCATGTTTTCTGATTTAGTTGGAAAAGGACTTCCTATGTGGCTACCTAATGGCTTTATCGTTCGTCGTGCCCTTGTTGATTACATTACGGATAAAGAACTTTTGCATGGTTATAAACATGTTATGACACCATCTTTAGGAAGTGTCGAACTTTATAAAACAAGTGGTCATTGGGATCATTATAAAGAAGATATGTTCCCAGCTATGGAACTTGACAATGAATCTTATGTTTTAAGACCTATGAATTGTCCTCATCATATGATGATGTTTAAAAATTCTTTACATTCTTATCGTGATCTTCCCCTTCGTATTGCCGAAATAGCAAACGATTTTAGATATGAAGCCAGCGGGGCAGTATGTGGTATTGAAAGAACGAGAGCCTTTACCCAAAATGATTCGCACATTTTCTGTACCAAAGATCAAATAAAAACAGAATTTAAGGCTGTTATTGATTTGATTTTAGATGTTTATAAAGATTTTGGCTTTAAAGATTATCGTTTCCGTTTATCTTTAAGAGATAAAAATGACACGGAAAAATATTTTGGTAATGATGAATTATGGGCTAAAAGTGAACAAGAACTAAGGGAAGTTTTAGAAGAAATTCATGCTGATTATTATGAAGCCGAAGGAGAAGCAGCCTTTTATGGTCCTAAGTTAGATGTTCAAGTTAAAAGTGCTATTGGTCATGATGTTACTTTATCAACTGTCCAACTTGATTATCAACTACCAGAAAGATTTGATTTAACTTACATTGATGAAAATGGGGAAAAACAAAGACCAGTTGTTATTCATAGAGCTATTCTAGGTTCCCTAGATCGTTTTATTGCTTTCTTACTTGAAGAAACAAAAGGTGTTTTACCATTATGGCTTGCTCCAGTTATGGTTAATGTTATCCCTGTTAATATTGATTATCATTTAGATTACGCTAAAAAAATAGAAAATCTTTTATTACAAAATCATATTCGTGTTGAATTAGACAATAGAAACGAAAAATTAGGTTATAAAATGCGTGACTCAGTGATGAGAAAAATACCTGTAACGGTGATTTTAGGTCAAAAAGAAGTTGATGAAAATCTTATTAGTTATCGGGAATATGGTAGTGAAGAAACACATACTTTAAGTTATGAAGAATTTATTTCTTATTTAAATAACAAGATTGAAAGTAAAAAATAATAAATCTGTTTCAAAGGAGTTGTAACATAAAATGAATATTGGCAAGTCGGCTTTAATTTTAATAGATGAAGAAAAAATCATTTTATTACCCAAAAAGAAAGGGTTAGATTTTCATATTGAATATATTTTAGAACGTTCTAAGAAAAATAAACAATTACGGAAAATTATAAATCAGTTTGATGTAACTAAAATTTTAGATAATCCAGCCCTAATCCAAGAAACTATTATTAAAGCCTTAGTGGCAAAAGGGTATATTGTTTTTTGTAACTTATGTCCCCAAGTGTTAGATGAAACAAATCTTTTTGTCGGTTATGGGCCATGCACTCTTTCTTGTACTCAAATAAATAATTTAGAAGAATTAAAACAGCAAAATATAAATATTATGGAAATGGGAATGTTAGATTCTTTAGGAGAATTTAAAACCATTGGAGATGATGACTCCATGGGTTTAAGTGAAAGAAAATGGCTTGATGATTATTTACAAAGTGTTTCTAGCATGCCATCTCGAAAATAAATTTAGTCAATAAAAAATACCCTTTTTAAATAAAAACATGTTATAATAAATTACGAAAACAGAAGAAAGACTAGTAATAAAAGTTTTTTGTAAAGAAAGACTGTGGTTGATGCAAACAGTTCATAAACTTTTAAGAATCTCCTTTCTTAGTGGAGTTAATCTCTCCCGGTTTTAAACCGTTATCTTAAATTAAGTAAATTAAAGGATGGCACCGTCATTAAGACTCCTTTTTAGGAGGGCCATTCTTTTTTGTTAGGAGGAAAGTTATGCTGGATAATCTAGATTATCATTTCTATAGTAATCTTCGATTATATGATAGGTCGAAAATGCTGGTAGAAAAATTGTTTGCTAAGAAAAAAGATAAGGCAGGGGCTTGCTATTTAAATCACTTGACCCACGTTAGTCAAGATTTAAAAACAGAGGAGCAAAAGGCCTTGGGATTAATGCATGATATTTTAGAAGATACCGATATGACAGAAGATGAGTTAAGAAAACTTGGTTATAAGGAAAAATTTATTGCTTCTATAAAACTTTTAACCAACACATATGATTCTTATGATGAGTATATTGATAGTATTATTGAAAGTGATAATAAAGATGTTATGATGGTTAAATTAAAAGATTTATTGGATAATATGGATTTGCACCGACTTAACAAGATTGAGCAGAAAGATATTAATAGGACTATGAAATATGTGCGGGCCTATACTAAAATAATTAATAAATTGAAAGGTGAAGAAATATGATAGATATAAAATTAATAAGAGAAAATCGTGATTTAGTAAAAGAAAATATAAAGAAAAAATTTCAAGATGAAAAATTAGGACTTGTGGATGAAGTTTATGATTTAGATATCACTATGAGAGAAACCCAAACTAAAAAAGATGCTTTAAAAGCTAAGAAAAATAAGCTTAGTGGCGAAATAGGGCTTCTTATGAAAGATAAGAAAATTGAAGAAGCTAATAAAATTAAAGAAGAAATCGCTTTAATGAGTAAAGAAATCGAAGAACTAGAAAATCGTCAAACTACTTGTGAAACCGAAATCAAAAAAAGAATGATGGTGATTCCTCAAATAATGGATCCATCTGTGCCAATTGGTAAAGATGATTCTGAAAATGTGGAAGTTCAAAGATTTGGTGATCCAGCTGTTCCAAGTTATGAAATTCCTTATCACGCTGATATTATTGAATCTTTTGGAGGCATGGATAAAGAAGCAGCAGGACGTACAAGTGGACAAGGTTTTTATTATTTAATTGGCGATATTGCTAGACTTCACGAAGCTTTGCTTGCTTATGCCAGAGATTTTATGATTAAGGCTGGATTTACATATGCTATTCCTCCTTTTATGATTCATAGTGATGTTGTAACTGGCGTTATGTCTTTTCCAGAAATGGAAGCTATGATGTATAAAATTGAAGGTGAAGATTTATATTTAATTGGTACCAGTGAACATAGTATGATTGGTAAATTTAAAGACCAAATTATTAAAGACAGTGAACTTCCTATTAGTATGACAAGTTATTCTCCTTGCTTTAGAAAAGAAGGTGGGTCACATGGTCTAGAAGAAAGAGGCTTGTACCGTGTTCACCAATTTGAAAAACAAGAAATGATTGTTATTTGTGAACCAGAAGAAGCAATGGACTGGTACAATAAGATGTGGCGTTTAACTGTTGAATTTTTTAGAAGCCTAGATGTTCCTGTTAGACAATTAGAATGCTGTTCTGGAGATTTAGCAGATTTAAAAGTAAAATCTTGTGATATTGAAGCATGGAGTCCAAGACAACAAAAATATTTTGAAGTCGGAAGTTGTTCTAATTTAGGAGATGCTCAAGCAAGACGTCTTGGTATTCGTAAAAAAGGTGAAAAGGGCACTTATTACCTAAATACACTTAACAATACAGTTGTGGCAACCCCAAGAGGATTAATTGCCGTTATTGAAAATAACTATCAAGAAGATGGCTCTGTTAAAATTCCAAAAGTATTACAACCATACATGGGTGGCTTAGAAGTTATTAAAAGAAAATAGAAAATATTTGGCTATAAAAAAACTTTAATGGATTGAAATTTCATTAAAGTTTTTTTTAATAATATTTAAATATCAGTAGGATTTACTGGATGTAAGTGTCCTTGACAACATTCTTCTAAACAATCAAAACTTGGTAAATTTCCCTTTTTTTCAGAAGAATTTAATTCTTTGTAAATATTTATCATTTGAACGGGTATTTTAGTTTCTTTTTGACAGGTATCACATTTAAATAAAATATATTTTTTCTTTGTTTGATGTTCGTCATCTTCACATAATTTATCAAAGTTCACATCAAGAGCCTGAGCAATTCTCCAAGCAGCACCTAAAGAGAAAGTTTGATGATAAGAAGATTCAATACCACTGATAAAAGATAGAGAATAATTAATTTCTTCAGCTAATTTTTCTTGTGTCCAACCTTTTTGACGTCTGTACTTTTTAATGTTTTTACTTATAACTTCATAAATGTAGTTTTCATCATCTTTTTTAAATTCCATTTTTTCTCCTCAATTCTATTAAACATGTTTATGTTTTTATTATCCTACAAAAATAGTGAGTTTTTTATTCACTCTTAGTGAATAAAAAAGAATAAAGTGTCAAAAATAGTGCAATTTTGTGATTGAAAGTTGTGTTAGTTGTGCTATAATGAAGAGGAATAGAGAAGTGCCTAGGAAGTTTAATAATTTATATTGCAATAACTTTTTTGTTCAAGTGTTTAAAAAAGAAAGAGGTAATTTATGGGATTTATAAAAGCGTTTTCAGGCGCCTTAAGTGGCACCTTTGCTGATCAATGGAAAGATTTTTATGTACCAATGGCAAATGTTCCAGCTACAACTGGCTTATTTCCAGCCGTTTTACAAGGAACAAATGCTAATCGAGGAGAAAACTACAAAGGCTCTGAAAATATTATTACTAATGGAAGTAAAATTGTTGTGCCAGAAGGAACGGCACTCATTACTGTAGAAAATGGTGCTGTAACAGGCTTTATTTCTGAGCCAGGGGGATATGAATTTAGGTCTAACGACCCTAATTCAAGGTCAATGTTTAGTGGAGATGGTATTTTATCATCTACTATTAGTCAATCTTTTGAAAGATTTAAATTTGGAGGACAACCAGGAGTTCAACAATTGGCCTTTTATGTTAACTTAAAACCAATTACAGGAAATAGATTTGGCACTCAAACCCCAATTTATTGGCAAGATGAGTATTTAGCAACAAGAGCAGGCGGAAGTGCCAGAGGTACTTATTCTTTAAAAATTGTTGACCCAATTTTATTTTTTAAAGGTTTTGTACCCGATAAGTATAAAGGGGCTAATGCTTCTATCTTTGATTTTGCTGATATGGATAATCCAGCATGTGACCATTTATTTAATGATTTTCTAACATGCCTAACGGGATCCTTCAAAAGATTTTCTTTAAAATCAAAAGAAAATAATATGGACACAATTGATTATATTCAATCTAACTTAGATCAATTTGCTTTGACAATGGATGAAGAAATTGAAAATACTTATCAATGGTCAAGTAATTATGGTATCAAAGTCATCAGTGTTAATTTACAGGCTGATTATGATGGACCTACTTTGGAAGTGTTAGAAGAAGCAAGAAAAGCAGACCAAGAAATTAGAAGAGCATCCAGAATGGGACAAGCATACAGCAGTAACATGGCTGGTATGATGGCCTCAGCGAGTGGTGAAGCCATGAAAACAGCTGCTGGAAATGAAAATGGGGCTATGATGGGCTTTATGAATATGAACATGGCTAGTCAAAATGGGGCTAACTTAATGGGAGCAGTTAACAATGTTCCAACTGGGGCTTCAACAGCAAATCCTGTTGAAGATCCAACTGAGAAATTATTAAATGCAAAAAAATTATTAGATGCCGGTGCTATTACTTCAGAAGACTACAACAAATTAAAAGCCCAAATATTAGGTATATAAAATATGCAAAATAATTATGATACAAATACGATTTCTAAAACTGATAATTCTTTAACAAATGGACCTACTATTATAAAAACAGATGTTGGAGCCAAAGATGGTCAAAATAAATGCCCTAAATGTGGCTCCACAGATATGGCTGTGAATACTCACACAGGTAAGCTTCGATGTAATTTTTGCAGATACGAATTTGAACCAGAAAAAGTTACGGGAATGGTTGAAGATATTAGTAAACTACAAGGCGAGGTTATTGGCTCTGGAGCCCAAGATATTATTGCCGACACTAAAGATGTTTTAACTTTCAAATGTAGTAGCTGTGGAGCAGAAGTAGTCATTGATTCTTCTTCTGCCTCACAAGCAAGATGTCATTGGTGTCGAAGTACTTTATCGATTAATCAACAAATACCTAATGGTAGTATTCCTGATGTTGTTTTACCTTTTAATATTACCCGTGAGGTGGCTAGGCAAGAAATAGAAAAATTTGTTGGCAAAAGAAAATTTTTTGCAAATCCTAAATTTAAAGAAGAATTTACCACAAATAATATTATGGGAGTATATTTTCCTTATATGTTAATAGATGTAAATGCTCATATTAATTTAAAAGGACAAGGCGAACATGAGACAAGAAAGTATTATCGTGGAAGTGGAAACAACCAGCAGACTTATTATGATGCAGATTTATATTATGTTGAAAGAGACTATGATTGTATAATAAATGGCTTGTCTATAGAATCGAATGCTGATCGTTTGAATTCTTTTGCAGCGGATAAAACCAATAATATCATCAATGCTATCATGCCATTTGATGTTGAAAACAGTGTGAAATATAATGCTAATTATTTAAAAGGATATACCTCAGAACGAAGAAATATTAATATTGACCAACTAAAAGATGTAGTTAATACTCAAGCAAAAGATATTGCAAGGTATAAAGCTAATGATACCTTAAGTCAGTATGACAGAGGTGTTGCCTGGTCTAGTGAACAATTTACTGTTAAAGGCGAACAATGGAAGTCAGCCTATTTACCAGTTTGGCTTTATAGCTACCAAGAAGTAAAAAATAATCAGAAAATTTTGCACTACGTGGCCGTTAATGCCAGAACAAAAGAGACGATGGGCAGTGTTCCTATTCATATGCCTAAACTTATTTTGGTTTCTATTTTAGTAGAAATATTAGGCGTTTTGGCTATGTGGTTTGTGGATTGGGATTATAGTTATTTGTTTTTATTAGCGGGTATTATTTATTTTATAGTTATTTATATGCGCTATCGTAATGTCGATGCACGTCATACTTATGAAAAAGACACTAAAACAGATATGGCTAATCTGCATAAGGCCGATAATTTTATACAATCTAGAAGAGGCCTTACGAATGCTTCAATGAATGGGGCAAATAATAAGAGAATTAATGGTGCATCTGTATTTAATAAAGCTATGGCTTCATTTTCAACGCAAAATACAGGAAATAACACTATTAATAGTAATGGAACAAAAGATGATATTAATAAGAAAGAAGGTCAACAATAATGATATGTCCAAGATGTAGTACTCAAAATATTGATGGTTCAAAATTTTGTATAAAGTGTGGAAATAATTTATCTGATATGACAATCGACCAAACATTTGTTACTCAAAATCAAGATAATCTTTCAAACTCTGTACAAATGAATTATTCTCAACCTCAACAAACGAGTTATTCTCAGCCTCAACCATCACAAACAATAAATTATAATAGTTCAATGAATAAAATGTCAGTGAGCGAATATTTTTTTATCATTCTAGCTGTAATATTAAAACCATATACAGCCTTTAAACAAGAGTTACATAAATTTGACGGTTTTAAAAATTCGGCCATTTTGACCTTAATGGTATCTTTTATTGCAACATTAATTACTCTAATTAAAACAATGATTAATGCTGTAAGGGTTACATCCTATTGGTCAAAAGAAACAAAGTGGGTATGGGAAAATTTAAAAAATATTAATTACACCAAGGTTATTGGAACAAACTTTTTACTATATTTAGGTATTATTGTGGCAATAGCCTGTGTATATTATATAGGAAGTTTAATTGCAAAAAAACAGCCTAATTTTTCACGATTACTAGGGATATCTGCTATGGCAGTAGTGCCGATGATAGTTTGTTTTATGATTATATCACCACTATTGTCTACGATTTATGCACCTTTAGGAATAGGAACAACAATCGTAGGTGGGGTATATTCTGTCATTATTATTTATGAAATCATGAATAATGAAATAAAATTAGAGGGAAATGCCAAATTATATTTTAATTTAATTTGTATGTCTATATTGGCTATTGCTGGATATTATTTGTATATGAAATTTTTCATGGGTTCTACAACAAATGATATCAAAAACATTTTAGATATGTTTAGTTAAGTGGTGATTAAAATGAATAATGAAAATTATAATAACAATATTAACACGGACAACAATCCTTTTAATTACAGTAATAATTATATAAATCAAAATTATCCGCAAAATACACAATCTCAAAATAATATGGGAAGTAGTAATAAGTCAAAATTAAAAATAATAATAATTATATTATTAGTCATCGTTATCTTAGCTGCGATAGGGTTATTTTTATACTTTAAAAAAGATAAAATAAAAAATAATAATTTAGATATGCATTATTCTACGGCATTTTTTATTCAAAATAGTAATAGAAGATATGCTTTGTTTAATGATGATGGAAGTCAATTAACAGATTTTATATTTGCTGATGTAAGTAATTTTGCCAATGGTACAGCCTTTGTAAAAAAAGATGGGGCTTATGGAATTATTGATGAAAATGGAAAAATGACAGTTGACTTTGGAAAATATAAGAATATTACTGACGTAGCAGGAATGTATAAAGTATATGATGAAGATGAACATTCTTATTTAATAAATGGTTCAGGGAAAGTATTGTATAGTATGGAAAATATGAGCTTACATACTTATATGCTGTCGGATAATTATTCAATATTGGAAGACGAAAAAAACAAGACTTATAAAGTTTTAAATTATGAAGGACAAGCCATGTTAACTTTTCCTATTGATGATAATGTAGAGGATTCTCCTTCTACAAACGAACATAAAGGCTATATTTCTGTGTTTTACAATAAAAAAAATTATGTGTTAAATCTTCAAACTGCAAAAGAAATTACTTCTTTTAATTCAGATTTACATTATTGTGTTAATAATGTTGTAGAAGATGGGAAGATAATCACTCTTAATTCATGTGTGGCGTGGTTTGAAAATCAAGAAAAAACATATTATAAATTTATAAAAGATGGTAAATTATATGATTTAACTGATAAATGTGAAAAAGTTTATTATTCTGAAGACAATTTAGTCTGCTATAACAATCATAAAAATTATTTGTTAGACTCTAATTTAAATGTCGGTATTGAAACTTCTGGTAAAGCCTATTTCGACAATGATACTTACGCTATAGATAGCTTTTCAAATGGTGTTGATTTTTATGATAATGGTAAAGTTATAAAAAATGTTAAATGTCGATGGTTAGAAAAAGAAGACTATATGAAAAACGGTTTATATATTTTACGTACTTATGATAGCAAAGAATGTAAAACAAAGTCTGGTACTTATGAATACTATAACTCTAATGGCGAAAATGTTTTTGGAAAATCTTTTAAAGTGGCCAAACCATTTGATAGAAACAACCTGGCAGTCGTTAGTGATGATAAAGAAAACTATTATTTAATTGATTTAGCAGGTAAAAAGGTAAGCAGTGATTATTCTGATATCTCTCTTTCTTCAGGGTATTATATTGTCACTAAAGATGATTTAGAAGGTATTATTGATAAAGATGGAAATGTGATAGTAGATTGTTTGTATTTAGATGTGGACACGATAGAAAAACAAAATAAAAAATATGCTGAATTAACAACATCTGATTCTAAATACGTTTTGTATGATTTAGAAAATGGTACTGAATTAGTAACTTTCAATAGTGAACCGACTTTTAATGAACATTATATAACGGTAACAGAGGATGATCATATGAAGTATTACACATATAACGGCAAAATGATTTATGAAAAAAATTAGGAGGTAAATGTAATGGAATTTTTAAAAAACAAGAGAGTGTTAGCGCTTATTGGCCTTATTTGTTTATTTTTAGGTGTTATCATGCCATATTTTCAAGTCTCTATATTTGGCTACACTTATGAAATTAAATTGTGGGGATATTGGGAAGGTAAAGTAATGTTGCTTTTAATAATAGCCAACGTTATGTTTATATTCAAGGATTACATTGAAAAATATGTTCCTCAATTATTTAATACAGATTTAGGAAATAAAATTCAAAATGCTAATCCTAAATTGGCAATTATCCCAACTATTGGAGTGGCAGCCTTTGCTATTTGGCTATATATCAGTTTAGATATTGATACAACTTATTTAGAACATGGCTTCGGATTTTGGTGCTTATGGATAGGCGTTATTTGCCTAGTTGGTCATACTATTTTCTATAAAAAGGATTCAAGCATCAATTCATCTGCTATAAATTATTCACAAGTAACACCATCACCACAAAGCCAAACAAATTATTTTCAGCCATCATCAAATGTAGAACAAAATGTGAAATTCTGTCCTTCCTGTGGCAATAAATGTAATGCAAATGCTGATAGGTGCTTTATGTGTGGAAGACAATTTTAAAGACTCAAATATTACTGCTGGATTAATTATTACACCAGTTAAAGTAAAAGGATAAAAAAGAGATAACCGATTACTTTGGTTATCTTTTTTGCAAGATATAATAGGTCTAAAAAATAAGACTGCTTTATTTACAGTGGAAAGAGTATTAAATTGTAGAAAAAACTTTTACTAAGACAAAGTTATACTCTATAAAAATGACTAATACTCATTCTAAATTAAGATAGAAAGGAAAATATATATGTTTTGCCCAAATTGTGGACATAAAATTAATGACAATGAAGACTTTTGCTCAGAATGTGGTACTCATGTGGATAGACAATTATTAAATAATATTCCAGAGCAGAATTTTAATAATGATAATCAAGAAACGCTATCAGAGCAATTAGCTCAAAATAATCCTTTAATTCCTTTATTAAAAAAATTCAAAATGTTATTGGGAAAAGGAAAAAATTTTGTTTTGCAACATAAAAAGCCTTTTGCCATGGCTACATCATGTTTATTATTAATAATAATTGGGATAATTTTATTTAATAATTTCTATGATTTTACAAAATTAAGTTGGGATAATGAAAATAGCGATTCAGGTATAACTTATGTGGAACCAACCACCTTAACATTAAAGGTATTGGCTTTTGATAAAGAAAAAAAGCCAATTACAGATATAAAATTTAGTACCCAAAATGGAGAAATTCAAAGTGATGGAGCAACAGTAAAATGGAAATTGCCAAAAGAAGAAGGAACTTATACGATTACAGCTGAAGCTCCAAGCGGTAAAAAAATTACAAAGGAAATAAAAGTTGTTTCTTTTGATGACAATAATCAACAATCTTTAGCAGGAATGATTGAAATTCCTGAAGATGAGGAAACTACAGATAGCGATAATGATGGTTTAAGCAATGCCAAAGAAAAAGAAATAGGAACAGATCCTTATTCTGCTGATTCCGATGAGGATGGTTTACCAGACAAACTTGAATTGGAACAAACGAAAACAGATCCTTTGAAGAAAGACACAGATGGTGATGGACTTAATGACGGTGATGAACTAGATTTAGGCTTAGATCCTTTAAAAATTGATTCTAAAGGAGATGGTATAAAAGATGGTGATAGAACTTTAACTTATTCCCTTTCAGAAGAAAAACTAGGCGTTTCAATGCAAATAACTGGTAAAGGAAATATCGCCAGTACCACCATTGATAAAATAAAAAATGCAACTTTTGCGGATATGAATGGTCTTATGGATACCGTGTATAATTTTTATACAACGGGAACTATCGAAAAAGCTACAGTAACCATTAAATATAATATAGAAGATATTACAGCCAAAGGTATGGATGAAAATGGCTTGACTTTATACTATTTTAATGAAGATACTAAAAAATTAGAAGCCTTACCAACTGTTGTTGATACACTAAATAAAACAATCACGGTTACATTACAACATTTTTCAAAATATGTTATAGGTGATAGCCATGCTGTTTTAACTAATTACAATTCACAAATAATGTTTGTAATTGATAATTCAGTATCAATGTATAGCACTTCCCAGATGGTTGCGGCTGGTTATGATGATAGTGTCGGTGCGGTCGGTAATGATACCGATTTTAAAAGGTTAACTCTTACAAATAAAATGATAGAAAAATTTACGGGAAATTACCAATTTGGAGTTGCTGAATTTTCAGGAAATTATGTGAATTTATCTCAATTTACAGATAATGTAGAATCTGTCAAAAAAAATGTTAACTCTATGAAGAGTTATTGGAATAGTAACGCAACTGGTACAAATATAATATCAGCTCTAAAAAATAGTATAAATGAATTTAAGGAAGATGAAAATGGTCATTATGTAGTCTTACTTACCGATGGTAAAAATACAGAAGGTAGTTTGTCATCAAATAAAAACACTATTATTAAAGAGGCAAAAGAAAAAAATGTAAAGATTTGTGTTATTGGTTTAGGTTCTGATATAGACACCAATGATTTAGATAACATTGCTGAGTCAACAGGTTGTGATTATTATAATGCCACAGATTCTTCAGCCTTAGATGAAATTTATTCCATTGTTGGTGCTGATATTAATTATAGTTTAGTAGATACAGACAATGACAATAAAACGGATGGTATGATTCAAGCTAATAGTGGTTTCATTGTAACAAGAGATGGCTTTTCATTTAAAAATTTTAGTAGTAATAAATCGGAAGGTGGACATTGCTATGGTATGGCAACGTTTGCTATGCTTCATTATAAAAATGAATTACCTATATCCTTACCTGCCAAAGATAATTCGAAATTTTACTTATCTTCTTTTCGTGGTTTTTCGTCAAATGGCTATAATTTAAGTAATACTTATTTTGCCAAACATGGTTCATTATATGATTATAAAATAACGAATAAAGCCTTGCAATTTTTTCTTTTAAGAGACAATAGGCCTGCCGATTATAGAGACAGAGTTGAGGATAGTACGTGGATGATTAAGAAAGAATACTATGATATGATGCAAAAAATTGGAGTAACCTTTTATACGGAAGATGTTAAAGATAAGAATAAAGATTTTACAAAGCGTCAGAATGCTTTATTAAATATCGATTCTGATCCGTTTAATACTGAGGTAGTAAAAGATGAAAGCCAGTTGCTAGATGCTATTTGGCGATTATTTATTTTACAGTCAGATGATAAAAAAACTACGTTTGGTGCCGAACCAGATAAGGCGTTTAATGAATTGTCCAATCAATTAAATAATGGTACGCCTCTTGTTCTTGGTATACATAATAAACATAGTCACGCCATAAATGCAATAAGGTTAATTCAAGATACTAATGATGCCAACAAATATAAAATAGAAGTATATGATAATAATTATCCTGGAGAAACAAGATATATTGAAGTTACACGTAGTAAGTATAGTAAATTTGCTTTAAATTACACAGCGTGGACAAATGAATATAGTTATAAATTTAAGTATGATATGGAAAATGATGGTACAATGGATAAGATATCCGTACAAATAAGTTATCCTGAGATAAACTAAAATACTTTATTCTGTTTAAAATCATTAAAAAGCAATGAGAAATATGATAAACTCATTGTCTTTTTTAAAAGTTCTTGTATTTACTGTATTTTAATTTTTTGTTATACTAATAATAGAGAATAAAAGGAGAGGACAAAATGAATCAAAGTGATATTAAGGCCTTAAATGAATTAAAAATGTTAAGCATTGATATGATAAATAATGCCAAAGGGGGACATCCTGGAACGGTTTTATCCATGGCACCTGTGATGTACACTCTTTTTACGCGTGTTTTAAGGGTTGATAGTAAAAATAATAATTATTTCAATCGTGATAGAGTTATTCTTTCTTCTAGTGGACTTGCACCTTTATATTACGCTATGTGTTATATGGCAGGTTATCCTCTTACTAAAGAAAATCTTATGAACTATCGCCGTTTAAATGGACTACCTGCTACCCCAGAACTTCATAACCCATTATTTATGGATGCAACTACTGGAAACGCAGGAGACGGAGTAGGTGTAAGTACTGGTCTTGCTTTAGGAAGAAGATATATTGAATCTTTAATTAAAGAAGAAGATAATAAAATTAATTTATATGATTTTACCACTTATTGCTTTTTAAGTGACGCAGATATGATGAGTGGGGCAAGCCTTGAAGCCTTTTCTTTTGCTGGTAGTCAAAAATTAGGCCATCTCGTCTTTTTATACGACAATAATAGAATTGGTATGGAAGGAAGTTTAGATACTGTTTTTGATGAAAATTTAACGAAATCATTTGAGGCTAAGGGATTTTATGTCGACACTTTAAAAGGTGACGTTACTATAAAAGATATTGAAAAAGCTATTTTAAATGCTCGTTCTCTTAATAAACCAGCCTTACTCATTTTCAATACCGTCATTGGTAAAGATTCATTTAATGAAGGTAAAAATATTTTACATTCAGGCGTTCTTTCTTTTGATGATACAAATAACTTAAGAAGAAAATATAACTTATTTTTACCACCTTTTGAAATATCTAAAGATTCTTTGATTTTTATTGAATCGCAAATGACAACTCGGATGCAAAAAGTAAAAGAAAAATGGAATGAAAGTTATGCTCGAGCTAAAAATATTAATAATGAAAATTTAAATAATATTTTGTATTTATTAGAAAACGGTACTACGGATATTTCTTTTGCCAGTGAAAATTATAAAATTAATGATGCTTATCGTGAACCATTAATTGAAACTAATAATAAAGTTATGAATTTAATAAGTCCTAAAAGTAATTTATTTTTAGGAGGAAGTGCCGGCTTAAGTCTATATTGCCGTACTAATTTAAATGGCTTTCAATATATGAATGAAAATAGCCCTAAAGCTAAAAATATTCGCTTTGGCGTAAGAGAAAGAGCAATGGGTTATATTGTAAATGGAATGTCTTTACTAGGCTTACGAGTTTTTTCTTCTACTTTACTTAGCTACGCAGATGAAATGAAATCTTCTATTAGACAAGGTGCCATTATGAGCCTTCCAGTCACTTACATATTTACTCATGATTCTTTATATAACAGCGAAGAGGGTAGTTTAAATATTCCCGTAGAACAATTAGATATGTTAAGGTCTATTCCTAATTTGTATGTCTTTAGACCAAGTGATATTGAAGAAGTTATGGGGGCTTGGGAAACCATTTTAAAAATCAAAAAGCCATGTGCTTTAATTATTACTAAAAATGATAGTCCTAAATTACCTAATTCCAGTGCTAAAAAGGTAATTGGGGGAGCCTATATTATTAAAAGTGAAAAAACAAGGTTAGACGGGATTATTATTTCTAGCGGTAGTGAACTTATCAGTGCAATGCAAATAGCTTATGATCTAGAAATGAAAGGCCTAGATATTCGTGTTGTTTCTATGCCATCACTAGAACTTTTTAAACTTCAAGATAAAACTTATAAAGAAAGTATTTTACCACCTCATGTTAAAACAGTCGTTATAGAATCTTCTTTGGGTTTATCTTTAAAAGAATACGCGACAAATGAAGATTATCTTTTAAATATAACGGATTATCCAAATAACGGTCTTCCTATTGAAGTTTTACAACAGATGAGTTTTGATTATGATAGTTTAAAATTAAAAGTAGAATCTTTGCTTTCTAAGTAGTTAATTCGACAAAATGTTTTCAACTTTTTTGCTATTCTAAAGAGGGTGAAAAAGGATGAGAACATTTTATTTTTTTGAAATTAAACCAGAGTTAGTGGTTTTATTAAAAGATAATCCTTATGAGTTATTTAAAACATTAGAAACAATTTATTATAAAAATATAGATTTAGAAACAAGTTATCAATTTATTAGACAACTTATTAATCCTATTTCTATTAAAAATTTAGATATTTCTTTATTTAAACATTATAAAGAAAATTATTTTTATACCAAATACAAAAATGTTCATTCTTTACATGATGTTTTTAGAAAAGAAAATACTATTTTGAAATTATATAAAACTTATTTAAAAATGGAAACAAATGTAGTTAAACCTAAATTTTTTGAAGAACTACAAAAAAATCACAACTTTTTTGTTTGTGATTTTAAAGAAAAAGATTATTTTTGGATGGACTCTTTATCTTTTACAATGATAGGTTGATTTAAATTATCAAAAATCATCGTTTTTTTAGAAGATAAAATCTGATATAAATAAGATGCTCTTTTTTCAATTTCATAAACGCGACTACTATAATCTATTGAAGTCCTTAAAGAAGGCTTATTGTTTTTTAAGTAGTCTTGACCGCGTTTGTTAAAACCTAAAATTTTTACATACGTTAAAGGGGTTATAACATCTTCTTTCGTGATACCAAGTAAAATATGAATGAGCATTCTATTTAGACGGTTGTAAGTATATCGTTTGCTTTTTAAATGCTCTAAAAGTTCTTTTAATGTTTGAACATTTAATATTTCTTTTTTTAATTTGTTATCTAAGCCTTCTGTTACGTCTAAATAAGCGTTTAAATTGTTTTCAGTAAGTATCTTAAAGCGAAGAAACTCGAAAAGCAAAGATTCATTAATTTTATTTAAGGCTTCTAAAGATTCTTTTGGCATATAGAAAGAAACGTCTTCTTTTTTTTCTAGTTTATGACGGATATTAGAAGCAGAGATAATTTTTTCTTTTGCTTTAATATCATGAAAATCATTGGTTCTTAAAATAGTTTCATAGGTCATATCATAATTATTTTTTAAAATAGCCTTAATATAAGAAATTGCTAAAATGTCATTAGGTCCGATTTTTTCTTCTTCCTTTAAAGCTTCATTTAATCGTTCGGGATAAGAAAGAGGACTTTTTTTAAGGCAGAAATTTTCTTCTAATTGTAATGAGGCTAAATGGTGAAGTTTTAGGGTATCTTCCGTTTCACTACCAAAAATGATTTTTTTAACACCTAAGTGATGTAATAAAGAAACACTTATATTAGCAAAAGTATCTGCTGATTGTGTTCCAAATAGGGTGGGAAGTTCAATAACGATATCTACCTTATTTATAAGGGCAATCTTTGTTTTATCTTCTTTACTTAAAAGACTTATTTGGCCTCTTTCTAAAAAATAACCATTTAAACATAAAATAATTAAAGAAGAGGGATATTTCTTTTTAATTTCTTCTATGTGATAGATATGACCGTTATGAAAAGGAGAGTATTCACAGATAATACCAATAATTTGCATTTTTTCACCTCTTTTTTTAGTTTATCATGAACTCCTACTTGTGTAAAATAATTTTTAAAGGTATAATACATGTACAGAAGAAAGGTGATAAATGTGGATTTACAAAAAGTATTTGTCCGTCCTTTACATGAGAATGTTTCCATTCAGTTAGATAAAGAACTTTATGAGCCTACTGGCATTTTAGAGATACCTCCTTTTAATTTATCTATTGATATTCTTTTGGATGCTAATCAAGATTATCATTTAGTTTTAAAAGCAGATTTAACACTTACTTTAAGTGACGCGAGAACTTGTAAACCAGTGTCTTATCCTGTTCATCTTGATTTTGAAGAAAAAATTGCAGAAGACAGTGAAATATGTGGCAGATTTTTGGAAAATTCACAAAATACACTTGATATTCTGAGTATTTTATGGGAAAATATTGTACTGGAAATTCCAATTAGTTATACCGAATCTGATGAGTTAAATCTTAAAGAGGAAGGTTATCAAGTAAATGGGAATGAGAGTGGAGAAAATATCGATCCAAGGCTAGCTCCTCTATTGGAGTTATTGGATAAGGAAAAGGAGTGAAACTATGAAACTAAACCTTCAATTATTTGCTGTTCCTTTTAGAAGAACTAGTAAAACAAAGAAAAGAATGCGTCGTACACATTTAAAAAAGGAAGTTGGAACTATTGCAACTTGTCCTAAATGTGGTGAGGCTTTAAGACCACACCGTGCTTGTGCTAAATGTGGCTTCTACAAAAATGAAGATGTATTACATATTCAAAAAGAAGAAAATTAAAAGAAATCACTTGTAATTTTGATTGAAATCATTTATAATCAATATGCAAGTGAAAAATGTACCCATAGCTCAATTGGATAGAGCGTTAGACTACGGATCTAAAGGTTAGGGGTTCGACTCCCTTTGGGTACACCATTTTATGTCGAGAAGTAGCACAATTTGGTAGTGCACTTGGTTTGGGACCAAGGGGTCGCAGGTTCGAGTCCTGTCTTCTCGACCATTTTGTTTATTAAAGTCCTTTTAACAGGACTTTTTTTTGCATTTTTCCTTCTAAATGTGTTATTCTTAACAAGAGAGGAAGTAATTATAATGATTAAAGAATTTAAAGAGTTTATCAAAAGAGGAAACGTTTTAGATTTAGCTGTCGGCGTTATTGTTGGAGGGGCTTTTTCTAGTATTGTCAGTTCCCTTGTAAATAACATTTTGTCACCCATTTTAGGAATCGTTTTAGGTGGTATTGATTTTTCTGGATTATCTATTACCATTAAAGATGCAAATATCCAATATGGTATGTTTATTCAAAGTGTTATTGACTTTTTGATTGTATCTTTCTGTATTTTCTTATTAGTTAAATTTATTAATAAACTTACCCATTTAGAAAAGAAAGAAGAAACTAAAAAGGAAGTTCCTAAAAAAAGTGCAGAAGTTAAACTTTTAGAAGATATTAGAGATTTACTAAAAGAACAAAACAAGTAAGAGAATAAATTTTTTTTAAAAACTAAAAACACTAAATTGGACTAGTGTTTTTTTCATAATTATTGTATACTGATTATAGGATAGAGAGGGTAATCATATGCAAAAAGTTACGTTAAGTGAAGAAGAGTTAAAAAAAATAGATGGTTATTTTAGAGCAACCAATTATGTGTCTGCCGCGGCACTTTATTTAAAGGATAATCCCCTTTTAAGAAGACCTTTAACGTTTGATGATATAAAAAGCAAATTAGTAGGTCACTGGGGAAGTGCTCCTGGGCAAAATCTATGTTATGTTCATTGTAATCGTGTCATTGAAAAATATAATTTAAATATGATGTGGATTGTGGGTCCTGGTCATGCTGGTCAATCTGCAATGGCTAATTCTTATTTTGAAGGAACTTATGCTGATGTGTATAAAGAATTCACGGAAGACGAAGAAGGTTTAAGAAAATTTTTAAAACATTTTAGTTTTCCAGGTGGTACTTCTAGTCATGTTGCTCCAGAAGTGCCAGGAAGTATTAATGAGGGTGGAGAGCTTGGCTATAGCTTAGTTCATGCTTTCGGGGCTGTTTTAGATAATCCAGATTTAATTGCCACCGTTATCGTGGGAGATGGTGAAGCAGAAACAGGACCTTTAGCCACCAGTTGGCATTGTAATAAACTTTTAAATGCTAAAAATGATGGGGTTGTTTTACCTATCTTACATTTAAATGGCTATAAGATTGCCAATCCTACTATTTTTGCTCGCATTAGTGAAGAAGAATTAATATCTTTCTTTAAAGGTTGTGGTTGGGAACCTTATATTGTCGATTATCAAAAGAAAGAAAATATTCATGAACAAATGGCAACTGTTATGGATGAAGTTATTGAGAGAATTAAAATGATTCAAGAGGCTGCAAGGGAAAAAGGGATAACTAAAAGACCGATTTGGCCGATGATAATTTTAAAGACACCTAAAGGCTTTACCGGTCCTAAAGAGATAGATGGTAAAAAAATTGAAGACTCTTTTAGATCTCATCAAGTACCTATTGAAGTTACTAAGGAACATCCTGAGACTCTTGAAGAACTTGAAAGATGGCTTAAGAGTTATCATCCTGAAGAACTTTTTGATGAGAAGGGCAGATTAAAAGATAAATATCGGATGATACCTGTTAAAGAAAGATGCATGAGCGCTAATAAAAATGCCAACGGTGGTCTTTTAAAAGAGCCTTTGAAATTACCAAATATTTTAAAATATGGTATCCGTATTCCATATCCTGGTAATGATGAAAAAGAAGATATGAAAGTTTTAGGTCGTTATTTAAAAGATGTTATCGCTTTAAATCCTACCAATTTCCGTATTTTTGGCCCAGATGAAGCCTTATCGAATCGTTTATATTCTGTCTTTGAAGTAACGAAAAGACAATTTGAAGGTAAAATATATGAAGATGATGAGTTATTAAGTACTGAAGGACGTATTATTGACTCTATGTTATCTGAACATGTTTGTGAAGGTTTATTAGAAGGTTATCTTTTAACAGGAAGACATGGTATTTTCCATAGTTATGAATCTTTCATGCGAATTGTCGATTCTATGATTAGTCAACACGCAAAATGGTTAAAAGTATCTAAAGAACTTAGTTGGCGTAAACCAATTGCTAGCTTAAATCTTTTAGTTACCAGCCATTGTTGGCAACAAGATCATAATGGCTATACGCATCAAGATCCTGGAATGATTAACCATATCTTAACTAAAAAATCTTCTATTGCTCGCATTTATTTACCGTGTGATGCGAATACTTTAATATCTGTAATGGACCATTGTTTACAAAGTGAAAATTATATTAATTTAATTATTGCTAGTAAGCATCCTCGTCCTGAGTGGTTAAGTATGAAAGAAGCCATTAGACATTGTGAAAAAGGAATTGGTATCTTTGGCTTTGCTAGTAATGACTTAGATAATAATCCTGATCTTGTTTTAGCCTGTGCTGGTGATACGCCTACCTTAGAAGTCATGGCTGCAACAAGTATTTTACGTAGTTGGTTACCTAATTTGAAAGTACGTGTTGTAAATGTAGTAGATTTGATGAAATTAGAAAGTCATGAAGATCATCCACATGGTTTAACAGATAAAGAATTTGATGCTATTTTTACTAAAAATAAACCTGTTGTGTTTGCTTTCCATGGTTACCCTAATGTTATTCATGAATTAACATATAAAAGAACAAACCAAAATATTCATGTTCGGGGATATATTGAAGAAGGTACTATTACGACACCTTTTGATATGCGAGTTCAAAATAAATTAGACCGTTATCATTTGATTTTATTAGCTTTAAAATATTTACCAGAATTTGATACGAAAGCCCTAGAAGCATATTGTAATGAACAATTAAAAAAACATGCTGCTTATATTAAAGAATATGGTAAAGATTTGGAAGAAATTATTAATTGGCATTGGAATATATAAAAGCATTTGTTAGTGAAGCAAGTGCTTTTTTAATTTTTAAAAACACCCTTTAGTTAAGAGTGTTTTATTAAAATTGATGAAATAAACCAATTGCTTTTCCTAAAATAGTCACGTTATTAAAGATAAAAGGACTCATAGTATCGTTTTCCGGTTGAAGTCTAATATGGCCATCTTCTTTGTAAAAAGTTTTTAAGGTGACCTCAAATTCATCTGTCATGGCAACTACAATATCACCATTGTTCGCAGTATTTTGTTTTTCTAAAATAACAATATCACCATCATGAATACCTTTATTTATCATCGATTCGCCACTTACTTTTAAAGTAAATACGGTTTTATTTAAAGGAACAAGACATGCTGGAAGTTCAAAAAATTCATTTGGCTTTTCGATAGCTTCAATAGGATTACCAGCAGTAACTTTACCAAGTAAAGGAACTTTGATGATTCCTTCTTGCTCATTTAAATATTCATTTTCAACTAATAGTTCAATTGTTCTAAATTTATTACTGGAGTTTCTAATAACGCCAGCTTTTTTTAAATTATTAATATGTGATTGAACAGTCGCTGGACTAGATAATCCTAATATTTCACAAATTTCTCGAACAGCAGGAGGAAATCCATGTTCAGCTTGGTATTTTTTGATACAATCTAAAACTTTTTCTTGCTTAGCAGTTAACTTTACACTTTCTTCCATTTTTACACCTCTTTAAAAGAGTACCATACATTTGAATGCCTGTCAAACCTTGAAACTTTAAGTTATGGCCATTGATAGAATTGAAAATGATGTTGAAAAGTTACCAAACATTATTACCTATTAGGTCAAACTTTTGATGTACAGACATTTATTAAAATAACACGTGAGTGTTGGAACATAGAATATGGTTTACACTGGAGATTAGATGTTTTTTAGATGAAGACCATTCTAGAAATAGAATTGGCAATTCTGGCAACAATTTATTTTAATAGTATTTAAACTTGTTAGATTAGATAAATCTATGGGTTAAAAACTCCCTTCATTTTGTCAAAAAGGAGAATCAACCACTTTAATTATTTTAAAAATTGTGTATAATAATGAATTTGTTGGTTATTATTCCTTTTTTGAACGAAGAATATAACAAACTAACGCTTTTTATTTGGACGCTAAACTAAAGACTTTACGCCAGAAATTTGGTACAATAGTTATAGATATAGATTAATGTCTAGGAGGTTTATCATGAACAAAACTATAGGTAAAGTTATAGATATATATATTCCAGAACAATATAAAAATAATGCTTTATTAGATATTATGGATAGAAATAATATAACTTTTAAAATATTAACTAATAATGGTTTAAAAGAAATAACTGCTCAACAAAATGATGAAAATGCTAATATTATGAAAAATGATTTAGTTGAAATAATAGAACAAACTATCTCTGGTAAAGAATTTGTCGATATTAGATTATATGATGGTGATGATTATGAATAATAATGAGTATACAACAATAGGACTATATAATCATAATGCTGATAGTTACAATCATGTAAAATCTTCTTTTGAATCTGGAAAGGATGTTGTAGCAATTGTTCATGCTACAGGAACTGGTAAATCATATAATGCATTACAACTTGCTTATGATAATAAGGATAAAAAAATTGTTTATGTTGTCCCTTCACGTGGAATTATTGAACACATTAATCAAATAATTGAAGATAATCCTAATCTAGATTTAAAAAGAGATTTTCCAAATTTAGAATTTAGAACATATCAAAGTTTTATTTCTTTATCTGAAGATGAAATAGCTGCTATAAATTGTGATTTATTAATACTTGATGAATTTCATCATATAGGAGCACCAGTTTGGGGAGCAAGAATTAATACCATGGTAGAGACCCATCCTGATATGAAAATATTTGGAATGACTGCTTATACTGTGAGAGATAGAGGTACATCTTATGAAAGAGACATGGCAAATCCTGAAACTGATGAATTATTCTCTGGCAAAGTTGAAAGCAGATATGATTTATGTGATGCAATGATTGATGGAGTTCTACCTAAACCTGTCTATAAAAGTGCTTATACAAATTTAATTGGAATTGAAAGCCAGTTAGAAGAAAAAGTTCAAAAGCTAGGTGCCACTGCTAAGGAATATCAAGAATATATGACAATATTAAATGATGTAAAAAAAAGAATCCATGAAGCATCAAGTATTCCAAATATATTAAAAAAATCTATTAAACCAAATGGTAAATATATTTACTTTTGCCCTCCTTGTTCAGAAGAAGGATCTAATGATATAGAAACAATTAAACAACAAGCAATTCTATGGTTTAAAGGGTTTATTTCTGAAGAAGATATAAATATTTATACATCTACTAGTGATATGGGTGAAGATGGCAAAAAAAATAGAGACGCTTTTTATAGAGATGTTAATTTAGATGGTGAAAATGTAGGTAATAAACTAAGAGTAATGTTTGCTATAAATCAATATAACGAAGGTATTCATGCCCCAAATGTAGATGGTGTAATTATGGGAAGAGGAACAACTTCTGATATAGTTTATTTTGAACAATTAGGTAGAGCTTTATCAGTACGTGGTAATACAAAAGATAAGTTTGATGAATTAGAACAATATTCAACTCAACAATTAATTTCTATGTGCAAAGAAAAAGATATTCCAATTAAAGATAATATCACTAAAGAAGAATTGATTGAAAAATTAATTGCACCGGTAGTAATTGATTTAACAAATAATTATGTTTTTATAAAAGATCTTGAAAAAAACTTAAAAGATAGAATAAAAGATATTCAGGAGCATGGTTTAGGTAATCATTGTGAAATGAAAATTAGAGATGCTTCATTTGATATAGAAATTGAAAATCAAGATTTATTTGAAATGTTAAGATATGTCATGGATAGAATGACAATGACATGGGAAGATAAATATAAATTAGCAAAAGTATATTATGAGCATAATGGTGATTTAGAAATTTCACCAAAATTCAGAACGATAAATGGTTATGAGTTTAATGAAAATGGTGTCCACTTAGGAGAATGGATTTCAAGCCAAAGAACAGCATATAGCAAAAAAGGAAATAGTATAATGTCTCCAGATAGAATCCAACTTTTAAATGAGATTGGAATGATTTGGAATACAGATGATTATAGTTGGATGAGAATGTATGAACTAGCAAAAGCATATTATGAGCATAATGGTGATTTAGAAATATTTTCCAACTTTAAAACAATAAATGGATATGAACCAGATGAAAACGGTGTTGCACTTGGGATTTGGATTTCTATACAAAGAACAGCATATAGAAAAAAAGGAAATCGTATAATATCTCCAGATAGAATTCAACTTTTAAATGAGATTGGAATGATTTGGAATATAGTTGATTATAGTTGGATGAGAATGTATGAACTTGCGAAAGCATATTATGAGCATCACGGTAATTTAAAAATATCTCACAGCTTTAAAACAATAAATGGTTATGAGTTTAATGAAAACGGTGTCCGCTTAGGACAATGGATTTCTACACAAAGACAAGCATATTACAAAAAAGAAAATAGTATAATATCTCCAGATAAAATCCAACTTTTAAATGAGATTGGAATGATTTGGCATATACGTATAGTTAATCATAGTTGGATGGGAATGTATAAACTTGCAAAAGTATATTATGAGCATCACGGTAATTTAAAAATATCTTACAACTTTAAAACAATAAATGGATATGAACCAGATGAAAACGGTGTTGCACTTGGGGATTGGATTTCTATACAAAGAACAGCATATAGCAAAAAAGGAAATCGTATAATATCTCCAGATAGAATTCAACTTTTAAATGAGATTGGAATGATTTGGAATATAGTTGATTTTAGTTGGATGAGAATGTATGAACTTGCGAAAGCATATTATGAGCATCACGGTAATTTAAAAATATTTTTCAACTTTAAAACAATAAATGGATATGAACCAGATGAAAACGGTGTTGCACTTGGGACTTGGATTTCTACACAAAGAAAAGCATATTATAAAAAAGGAAATTGTATAATATCTCCAGATAGAATTCAACTTTTAAATGAGATTGGAATGATTTGGTATCATGGTTGGATGGGAATGTATAAACTTGCGAAAGTATATTATGAGCATCACGGTAATTTAAAAATATTTTCCAACTTTAAAACAATAAATGGATATGAGCCAAATGAAAACGGTGTCCGCTTAGGACAATGGATTTCTACACAAAGACAAGCATATAGAGGCAACGGTACTTGTAAAATAAATGAAGAATCAATAAAACTATTAAACGATATAAGAATGATATGGTTTGAAGAAAAATTAAATAAGGAATTACAAAATGAACAAATAACACCAGAAAATTTAGAAAGAAAAATAACAGAAATACAAAATAGATTTTATTCAGTATTAAATAACCATAATAGTGATTCTTTACCATCAAATGAAGAATTAAATCAGGAATTTTTAGAACAATTAAATACTGGCAAAAAAATGTAGAGAGATAATATATGATTAAAGATAAAAATTATTTTATTAATAAATTAAATAAATTAGAATTTATTCTAAAGACCAAATAGAACAAGAAGATAAAAATACTAGTCATGATATTATAGGAACAATGTTAACTCAAAAAGCAATGTGTCAAGGTTATTCAACTATAATTATGGCAATCGCATAAAAATTTGCCGTAAATTTACATTTCAAAATAAGGAATGACATTTAATACAGGGTTTTCAATATTATTGAAATCACTTGTATAACGTGTCATTTTTTTCTTTAAAGTGAATTTTTCACCCATAGATTTATCTAATCTAACAAATTTAAATATTATCAAGATAAATTGTTGACAAAATTACTAATTCTATTTCTAAAATGGCCTTCATCTAAAAAACATCTAATCTCCAGTGTAAACCATATTCTATGTTCCAACACTCACGTGTTATTTTAATAAATGTCTATACATCAAAAGTTAGACTTAATAGGTAATAATGTTTGGTAACTTTTCAACATCATTTTCAATTCTATCAATGGCCTTAACTGATTTCCATTTTGTTAAATAATTGAAAATACATTTGATAAAGTATCATGAGATGGTGTTCCATTTTTTAAATCAAGAAGTTCATTAAAATAATTCTCGTGTACTTTTAAAAAGTCAGCAAGATTTGTAAAATCTGTATAACCGCATAAAACACCATAAGCAGTCATAATCAAAATGTCTATTTGTTCATGTTTTTTACCTCTTGTATCACGAGAATCTTCTAAAATTTCAAAATGATTGTACAGTGATTTCATATTTACCATCAATTCCTATTATAGGGATATAGTACATAGCCTAATAAATCTACCATTTTATCATGTTTTTTATGGGTAGTTTTTATGTACTTGCCATAACTTTAAGCATAAAAATAAAAAAATATATCATACTATGGTTGGGTGAATTTTATGAACAAAGATGAATATCAAAAATTGGTAGATGAATTAAAACCAAAAGAGCCAAAATTAAGGCGAGCTATTGTTTCTTTTATAGTAGGAGGTTGTCTTGGTCTTATTGGTCAAATATTTGTTTTTGTCTTAGAAAATAGTTTTGGCATACCTTCAAAAGAAGCCTTTATATGGCTTTGTATTACAATAATATTTTTATCAAGCCTTTTAACTTCTCTTGGCTTTTTTGATAATTGGGTGAGTACTTGTCAAGCTGGTCTTTTTTTACCAACCACAGGTTTTGCTCATTCAATCACGTCTGCTGCTTTAGATTATAGAAAAGACGGTTTAATTACTGGTTTAGGTTCTAATTTCTTTCGCCTTGCAGGAAGTGTTTTATTATATGGAATGGTAAGTGCCTTTTTCTTAGGTATTTTAGGAGTGATTATTTATGGCTAGTAAAAAAATTAATAATGTTTATATTGCTGATTCCTTTACTATTGCCGGACCTTTTGAAAAAGAGGGTAGTGTTAAAGATTTTGATATGACTTTAGAAGATTTTTATTTTAAAAAACATACTTTTGAACAGGCAGAAATAAAAATGCAAAAAGTTGTTATAGATAATCTTTTAGCTAAAAATCATTTACTTCCTAAAGATATTTCCCTTTTAGTTTCAGGGGATTTATCAAATCAAATAGGTACCTCTAGTTATGCGGCAAGTTTTTATGATTTTCCTTATTTAGGAGTTTATTCGGCTTGTGCATCCTTTGTAGAAAGTCTTTTTACCGCGGCCACTTTTATAGAAAGCAAGACTAAAGCTAATGCTCTTTGTGTCACTTCATCACATAACTTGGCCGCTGAAAAGCAATTTCGTTATCCAATCGAATACGGGGCCCCAAGACCAAAAACTTCAACCTTTACGGCAACAGGAAGTGTAGCAGTTTTACTAACGAAAAATAAAACGTCTGTTAAATTGGAAAGTTATACAGTAGGGACAGTCGTTGATATGGGGCAAAAAGACGCGAATAATATGGGGGCAATAATGGCTCCAGCCGCTGCTAAAGTTTTAGCAGATCATTTAAAAGAAATGAAAAGGCCTATTGATTATTATGATTTAATTTTAACGGGTGACTTAGGGTGTGTCGGTTCCAAAATATTACAAGAATATTTAAAACAAGTTTATGCGTTAAAAATGCCTAAACATCTTGATGCTGGCTGTGAACTTTATTTGAAAAGCCAAGAACAGACAGCCTCTGGTGCCAGTGGGCCAGTAACGTTACCATTATATCTTTTTGGTAAAATTTTAAAATCACATAAATATCATCATATTTTACTTATCGGTACAGGTTCTTTGCATAATCCTTTTTTGGTAAATCAAAAAATATCAATTCCAGCCATTGCTCATGCGGTTAGTTTGGAGGTTTCAGAATGATTTATTTTCATGCTTTTTTAGTGTCAGGGCTTTTTTGCTTAAGTGCTCAATTAATATTAGATAATACAAAACTTACACCAGGACATATTACTTCATTATATACGGTTTTAGGAGTAATCTTATCCTTTTTAGGCCTTTATCCTAAACTTATTTCTTACGGTGGGGCAGGAGCAACCATTATAATTTCTAATTTTGGCAATATGTTATATCAAAGTGTTATCGAAGGATATCATGAAATGGGCGTTTTAGGATTATTTAGTGGCTTACTCGTTAAAAGCTCGGCAGCCATTTCTAGTGCAGTTATCTTTGCTTTTATATTATCTTTTATTTTCAAACCTAAAAACTAATAAAGAAATTTCATCTTAATTTATGTTATAATAATTTGCAGTACAGGTGATAATATGCAAGTTATTTTAATAAAAAGCGATTCTAAAAGGTTAATGGATGAAAAAATAGCTGAGTTTTCTAAAGATATTTTGGAAAAAGCCATTCTTTCTTATCCGGAAAATACGATAGACGATATTTTAGAAGAAGCCTCTTTTGTCTCAATGTTTGGCGACAAAAAATGTGTTTTAGTTAAAAATGCTTCTTTTTTTGGCTCACTTAAATTAACAGATAAGGATACAGAAAAACTCATCAAATATTTTAACAGTCCTAATTTATTAACAACCCTTATTTTCACAACTTATGAGGATATTGATAGTCGTAAAAATATTACTAAAAGTCTTATCAATCAAAATGCTTACATTGAAATAAAGGCTCCTAAAAATTACGAATTATTAAATGTGATTAGGAAAAAAATGAGTAAATATCAAATCAAAGAGGAGTCTTTAAAATATTTAATCGAGGCTTCCTTAAATAACTATGATATCATTTTAAATGAAATTGAAAAATTGTCTTTATATTATAAAGAAAAAGATACAATTCGTATAGAAGAATTAAAAAAAATGATACCTATGAACTTATCTGATAATATTTTTAAGTTTGTTGATGCCGTCGTGGCAAAAGATAGTTTTAATGCAATTAATTTATATGAGAACTTTTTAACTATAAAAACAGATCCTTTGCAACTTTTAAATCTTTTAGGAAGAGAGTATCGTCTTTTATATTGTTATAAATTATTTGAAGAAAAAAAATATAGTCCAAAAGAAATGGCCAATGAATTAAAACTTCAAGACTGGCAAGTAAATAAATTAAGAAAAGAAGCGAGTCTTTATCATAAGGATGATTTAAAAACAATATTAGTAGATATTTTTAAATTAGATTTAAATATTAAAAGTGGCCGTGTTGACAAGGTCATTGCTTTCTACGCTTTTTTAGTTAAAATTATGTCTTACTAAAAAGAATACCTATCACTTAGAGGTATTCTTTTAATTTTTCAGTGTTTTTAAAATTTAACTTGGCAATTTCTTTTAATTTATCCATACCATAACTTTTAACAATATCACTAGCCTGTTTATCAACTAAAGTACCAGCTCCTTTAAGTAAAGGTACATGAATTTCATCACTAATTTCAGCCATTTTTTTTAGGAAAATATAACGACTAATACAACTTGCTGCCGCCACAGAGGCACAAATACTTTCAGCTTTTGTTACAAATGTAATATCGGTAACTTTTTCAGTAGCTTCATTAATATGTTCAAAATATTTTCTTGGATAAACGAATTCATCAACAACAATTTTATCATAAGTAGGTTGTCTTTTTTTCATTTCTACTAAAACTTTGTTATGTAAGATTGCTTTAATTTTATTCATGTTATATCCTTTTTTTTGATATTCATTATAGGAAAGATTATTTAAAATAAAAGTACAATGATTTACTTCTTTAATAAGATTTGGCCCAATTTCTAAAATTTTTTCATCAGTTAATTTTTTAGAATCTTTAACGCCAAGTTCTTCCATCCGCGAAACTTGTTCTTTAGAGATGTATGCTCCTGTTACAACGATAGGTCCAAAAAAGTCTCCTGTGCCCACCTCATCCGAACCGATTGTACTTAAAGAGTAAAAATTTTTTCGTTTCTCATTTTCGCCTTTTTTCTTTTCTTTAGAATCTTTTACTTCTACGTCGTTTCCTGTTAATTTTTTATCAATTTCTTTCCACATATTAGCATCAATATCAGCACTAATACCTTGGAACATAACTTTCCCAGACTCATATAAAGTAATAATAGTTCCACCTTCTTCAGCCTGAAAAATAGCATATGGAGGTGTTTTTTCTCTTTTTTTATTTTCATAATATTTGGCCATTTTTATTTTTAATGGCTCACTTACTTTAAAAACAATCGTCATTTTGCATCACCGCTTTTAGTTTAACATAAATACTTGCTTCTGAAAATAAAATATTTTATAATAAGGAAAGATAAGGAGCTTTTTATATGACAAGTATTGTGGATAGTATTATTATTTTATTTTTACTTATGGGAGCTATTGCAGGCTTTAAAAGAGGCGTTATTAAAAGTGCTACCATGTTTGTTGGGGCTATCGTTGTACTCATCCTTTCTTTTTGGCTTAAAAATCCTGTTTCCAAAATATTATATTCAATTTGTCCTTTTTTCAATTTTGCTGGTGATTTTGAAGGCCTCACTGTTTTAAATATTATTATTTATGAAGCCATCGCGTTTATATTGGTTTATATTGTTCTTATGAGTGTTTTGCAAATTATTATTAAAATAACGGGGGGTATTGAAAAGATTTTAGATTTTACTATTATTTTAGGAATACCATCCAAATTATTAGGAGCTTTATTTGGCTTTTTAGAAAGCTATTTATTGGTTTTTATCGCTTTATTTTTGCTTTCTATGCTTCCAGCTACCAACGAACTTATTTTAGAAAGTAGATTAGGGGGAGTAATTATGGAATCTAGCCCTGGTTTGTCGAATTTAACGCAAGAATCTGTTAAGGCTGTTAAAGAAATTATTAGTATAAAAAATCAAAACGTTCATAATAAAAAAGAATACAACAAAAAATGTTTAGATATTTTACTTAAATACGACATTGTGAAACAAGAGACGGTAGATGACTTAATAGAAAAGGGTAAACTTACTTTTTAAAAGGCATTTGAAATAAAAAATGTCTTTTTTATTTTGCATAAAATTAAAGAAAATATGTTAAAATAAGGAAGAAAAAGAAAGGAAAAAATTATGATAAAATATTTGAAAAATGAAAATTTTGCTGATGAAATCAAAGAAGGAATTATTCTAGTTGATTTTTATGCTGATTGGTGTGGACCTTGTCAGCGAATGGGGGCAATTTTAGAAGAATGTGAAAAATTAAATGTTTTGAAAGTAAACACAGATGAACATCAAGATTTGGCTATTTCCTTTGGAGTTATGTCAATTCCCACCCTTATTTTATTTAAAGATGGTCAAGAAATCGCTAAAAAGATTGGTTTAATGAGTAAAAGTGAAGTAGAAGCTTTTGTAAAAGAACATGAATAGTCAAATTTACTTGTTATTCTAAAAATATTTTGATACAATAAACGTGCTTAATAAAAGCAAATAAACATGCACTAGGGATTAAAGTTTTCGAGTGCTCACGGCGTTGAGTGAAAATTTTGAAAAGATCTAGGCAGAAGAAAAACGAAGGAGGATGTTTTTATGAGCGTTGTTTCTAAGAATGTTTTATTAGAAGCTGGTGTTCATTTTGGACATCAAACAAAAAGATGGAATCCAAAAATGAAACCTTATATTTATGGAGCTAGAGATGATATTTATATTATCAATCTAGACAAAACTGTTGAAGGTATGGAAAAAGCTTATGCTGAAATGAAATCTATAGCTGAAAATGGTGGTACTTTCTTATTTGTAGGTACTAAAAAACAAGCTGGTGAAGTTGTTAAAGAAGAAGCTTTAAGAAGTAAATCTTTTTATGTAACTGAACGTTGGTTAGGTGGTACATTAACAAACTTCCGTACAATTCGTCGTCGTGTTAATAGACTTGAAGAAATCGAAAAAATGGAAGCAGATGGAACTTTTGATGTTTTACCTAAAAAAGAAGTTATTGGTCTTAAAAAAGAATATGATAAGTTAAATCGTTTACTTTCTGGTATTCGTGGCATGAATAAACTTCCACAAGCCATCATTATTATTGATTCTAAGAAGGAAGCAAATGCTATTCGTGAAGCTAGAAAATTAAATATTCCTGTATTTGGCTTAATTGATACAAACTGTGATCCTGATGATGTTGATTTTGTTATTCCAGGAAACGATGATGCTGTAAAGGCTATCAAAGTTGTTATGGGTGCTTTAAATAATGCTATTTGTGAAGCTAACAATCTTGAATTAGTAGATTATTCTTCTGAAGAAGTTGCTAAAGAAATGAAAAGCAAAGACGACAGAAAAAAAGAAGATACTAAAAAAAGTGCTGAATAAAATTATATTGGAAAGGATTTGAATTTTATGGTAACCGCTGAAATGGTTAAAAATTTAAGAGAAAAAACAGGAGCAGGCATGATGGACTGTAAAAAAGCCCTTGCCGAAACAAACGGAGATATGGCTGCTGCTGAAGATTATCTAAGAGAAAAAGGTATTGCTAAAGCAAATAAAAAAGAAAGTCGTATTGCGGCTGAAGGTTTAGCTAATATTTTTGTTGAAGGAAATAAAGCTGTTATTTTAGAAGTGAATTCTGAAACAGATTTCGTTAGTAAAAATGAAGAATTTATAAATATGATTAAAGAAATCGGTATGGCTTTATTAAAAAGCAATGCTAAAACTTTAGAAGATGCTATGGAAGTTAGTACAGAAAATGGTACCATTAAAGATTTAATTGTAGCTAAAACTGCTAAAATTGGCGAAAAACTTTCTTTACGTCGTTTCCAAATTCTTACATTAAAAGATGGTGAAGTATTTGGTTCATATATTCATATGGGCGGAAAAATTGCTAGTTTAGTTGTTTTAAAAGGAGCTAACGAAGAAGTAGCTAAAGATGTTGCTATGCAACAAGCTGCTATGCGTCCTAGTTATGTGTTTATTTCTGATGTACCCGAAGATGTTGTAAATCATGAAAAAGAAGTCCAAAAAGAACTTGCTATGGGTGAAGGAAAGCCAGCTGAAATCGCTGAAAAAATGGTAGAAGGTAGAATGCATAAATTCTATAAAGAAATTTGTTTAGTAGAACAAGCCTTTATTAAAGATGGTGGTTTATCAGTAAACCAATATATCAAAAATAATGGTGGAGAACTAAAGACTGCTATTCGTTATGAAGTTGGCGAAGGTATGGAAAAAAGAAATGATGACTTTGCTTCTGAAGTAATGAATCAAGTTAAAGGAAATTAACAAATTTAGACACTTTTTTGAGTAAAGTGTCTTTTTTTATCCCTTTTTCCTTGATATAATAGGTTTTAAGGAGAGAAAACTATGAAAGTAAAGAAAAAACCAATGCCAAAATGGCAAATAATATTTTATATAATCAGTTTTATTTTCTTAATATGGGCTTTTATTTATTTAGGTACCAAAAACTATAATGCTCCTCAAAGAGAACTTACAGATAATGAGTCTTTTACTAAGGAGTATGGTATAACTAATCAAAATGTTTTCAAATATACAACAGCTAAAGAAGTCTTAGAAATAATGAATACTAAAGAAGCATTGATTTTTATGGCCTTTCCCGAAAATAAATGGAGTAGTAAATATGCTGAAATTTTAAATGATACTGCGGCAAGACTTGGTATTAAAGAGATTTACTATTATAATTTTAAAAATGATCGTGCCAATAATAATCACTATTATGAAAATATAGTTAAAGAATTATCTAGTTATGTTCCTTACTTAGATAATGATAATAAAGATATTTATGCTCCTACTTTGATTGGAGTAAAAAATGGAAATGTTGTTTTCTATGATGATGAAACAAGCATTGTTCATGGTGATATTTCTATTGACGATTATTGGACAAACGATAAAATTGCTTCTAAAATGGTTAATTTAGGTGTTTTGTTCCAAAAATATTTAGGTGAAGATGATGAAAAAACACAAGAATGATGAGAAAATAGATGATAATCAAAAACGAAGTGAATTTTGGTATTGTACTTTTATTATTGTTGTTATTATTTTTGTTGCCATGGGAGATCAGATTGCCTTACATTTTATTAAAAGTTATCCTAATCCCAATGACCGTGTTTTTGGTGGGTCTGCTAAAGAAGAATATAAAATAGATTTTTTAACAGAATTAAGTTTAGAACAAGTGATGGCTAAAATAAATAATAAGGAAAGTTTTCTTTTACTTTCTTCTAAAAATGACTGCGTTGTTTGTGAAAGATTGCTTCCTGATTTAAAAAAAGATTATGAACAATTTCAAATAAACTTTTATTATTTTAATAAAGATTTATATGATAATTCCATGACAATTGTCAAGGATTTTACCAATTTGGATGAAAATATTAAAAATCATTTTGTTTATACTCCTTATCTTATGTATTTTGAAGAAGGTACATTAAAAGGTGAAGTCATTGGTGATAATATAAAAAACGAACTAAAAACATTTTTAGAAAATAATAAAATAGAAAAAAATTAAGAAAGAGGACAAATATGAATACAGAAAAACAAATGCAAAAAGCAATAGAAAGTTTAGATAATAGACTTTTAAATATTAGAGCAGGAAGGGCTAATCCAGGAATGGTAAGTGGAATTATGGTTTCTTATTATGGTGCTTTAACGCCAATACAAAGTCTTGCTAACATTACCGTTCCAGAAGCTAGGCAATTAATGATTAAACCTTTTGATAGGGGTGTTTTAAAAGATATTGAACACGCCATTCACGAAGCAAATATTGGTATTACGCCAACTAATAATGGTGAAATGATTATTTTGACTATTCCTGAACTAACAGAAGATAGAAGAAGAGAATATGTTAAAGATGCTAAAAAAGAATGCGAAGAAGCTAAAATCGCTTTAAGAAACATTCGTCAAGATGCCAATGAAGAAATAAGATTACTAGAATTACCAGAAGATCAAGAAAAAAAGGAATTAGACGGTATTCAAGAATTGATTAATAAATACAACAAAATTGTTGATGAAAAATGCAAAGAAAAAGAAAAAGAACTCATGAGTGTTTAAAATTCGAGTTTTTGCGCATTAATATGCGCTTTTTTTCTTGCATATCGAAAAATCAGGTGATATAATCTATTGTAGAAATTACGAAGGGAGGGTGAAATAGCATGAATTCCAATAAAGTTATAGTTAAAGATGGCGATATTGATAAGGCATTAAAAAGATGGAAAGTCGTTGTTGCAAAAAGTGGTGTCCCTTCAGAAGTAAAAAAAAGAAAACATTACGAAAAACCAGGAGTAAAGAAAAGAGAAGAAAAGAAGAAAAATATTCGTAATTCTCGTAAACATCGTAATTACTAAGATACAGTTTAGGCTGTATTTTTTCTTTTGGCTGTAGTAAAATATTAGAAAGAAAAGAGGAAATAACATGAATTTAAATGAACGTATATCCGAAGACATGAAAGGAGCTATGAAAACAGGTGATAAGTTTAAATTATCTGTTTTAAGAATGTTAAAAAGTTCCCTACAATTAGAAAAAATAAATTTAAAGAAGGACTTAGATGACAAAGAAGTCATGAGTGTCATCAAAAAGGCCGTTAAACAAAGAAAAGATTCAATTGTAGAATTTGAAAAATATGGTAAAACAGAAGAAACTGCTGATTTGCAAAAAGAAATTGCTATTTTACAGGTTTATTTACCAGAAGAATTAAGTGAAGAAAAGATTAAAGAAGAAGTTGAAGAAGCTTTCCAAAATTTAAAACCAGAAAGTATTAAAGATATGGGTAAAGTTATGAAATATTTAACGGATAAAATTGGAACTCAAGCAGATATGTCTTTAGTAAGTAAAATTGTTAAAAGTAAATTTTAAGACCGAGAGGTCTTTTTTTTAGCTTATTATGTCGAAAGCCTTTTTTCTAAGTCTTTAATTTGATACATTGTTACTGGTGATATTTATGGATTTATATTATCAAAATGAAACACTTTATGTTGATATTATTGATTCTCTGGATACGAGTGATTATTCTAAAATTGAAACAAAAATATTTCGTATCATTGATGATTACGGAGTCGAAAGAATAGTTGTCAAAAATCATAATCAAGTTTTTCATAACCGTCAGTTTTTAAGACAAATGAAACAAAATTATACCTCTCGTTATTCAGGTGAATTTTTAATTCGTTAACATATTTTTAAGGTTCATAGGTCATATTAATAAAGGTGATATTATGAATCGAAATATTCTTTTAGATGTAGCAGAATCTTTAGAAAAAGAAAAACTTATGGCAGAAAGCAAAGAAAAAGATGTTACGATAAGACATTTTTTAATTACTGAAAATGATAAAAAAACTATTCATGAGGAAGCAGGAGATTATTTTGTTTTTTCTTTTGATGATAAGGTGCTTTATGAAGAAAAGGAAAGTTTAAAAAAAGTACTTAAAAAGACACTTAAAACCTTTTTAAAAAAATATCATAAGGGAGGAACCATCTTATTTATTGGTTTAGGTTCTAAAAATATTTTAGGAGATAGTTTTGGTCCTAAAGTTTTAAACAATTTAATTGCTACTAATGCTTATAATGACTTCTTAGTTTTACCTAAAGTGGCTCTTTTTACACCAGATACGACCAACAAAACGGGTATTTCATCTTATAAACTTATTGAGATGGTTGTTAGCCATTTAAAACCTGATTTAATTATTCTTGTCGACTCTTTTACAACCAATCATTTTAAGAATTTAAATCGCACTTTAGAAGTTAATGATTGTGGTATTTGTTTTGCTAATCAATTAAGAAGTAATAAAGAAATTACGAGAAAAACCTTTAATATACCACTTCTTTCCGTTGGGTATCCGACAATGCTTAAAATGCATAAAACTTATTTAAATCATTTTAGATTAGAAAAAGATTTAAATATTATGTCAGAGGTTGTAGCTTCTGCTTTTAATGAGTTACTTTTTGATTAAAAATGCGTACAAAAACACAGGTAAATGCATAAATTACATTAGAGGTGATAAAGTGGCAAGTTTTAAAGAGATTGTGACGAAAGCTGTGATAGGTAAAGCTAAAAAAACAAATAGTATGCATTTTTCTTTTACGCCAGATGAAGTTTGTGATACTGTTTTAGGTTGTTGGGTTATCAATCATAATTTTTCAGGATCAAATGTGAATGGAAAAGTAGGTGTTAATGGGTCTTTTGACGTCAACGTTTGGTATTCTTATGATAACGATACTAAAACAAAAGTAAATACTAAAAAATTTGCATATAATGAACTTCTTAATGTTCCTTTGAAAGATTCTAGTACTTTAACAAATACTTCAGAAATCATTGTGAGAAGTCTTAAACAACCTACGGTGACAAATGTAGAAGTTAAAGACGGTAATATTGTCTTAGATATTGAAAAAGAGTTAGGCGTAGAAATTGTTGGAGATACCAAGATAAAAGTACCTATTGAAGATGTCGATGATGATTATGATGAAATCGTTGATGAAGAAGAAGTTACAAGTATAGACGATGTAAATGAAAATTATTTAGAATAATAAATTTGTTAAGCACTGTCAACAATTTTATGTTGACAGTGCTTTTTTTCTTTGCTAAAATACTTATATCAAAGGAGGTATTATCATGGCTGTTAAATTAAGACTTAAAAGAATGGGCTCTAAAGCTAAACCTTTTTATCGTATCGTTGCGGCTGATTCAAGAAGCCCAAGAGATGGTAGATTTTTAGAAGTTGTGGGCACATACAATCCTGTTAAAGGACAAGAAGTTGTTACTGTTAACGAAGAAAAAACAATGTATTGGCTTTCTAATGGAGCTATTCCTACTGATACTGTTCGTAGTATTTTAAGTAAACAAGGAATTATGAAGAAATTTACTGAATCTAAAAAAGCAGGTAAATAATGAAATCATTAGAAGAGTATACTGAAATACTTGTCAAAAGTATTATTAAGAAACCTGACTTATTAAAAGTTTCGACACATGATATAGATGGTACTATTAAATTAGATATTTTAGTGCCACAAGATGTCATGGGCAGTGTTATTGGTAAAAATGGCCGAACTATTCATGCTATTAGAACACTGATTTCTTTATACGCTTATAAAGAAAATCTTCCTAAAGTTGAAGTAAATGTCGAATCTTTCTAAAGTGTCTTATAAAAGGCACTTTTTTTAAAATAAAAATATGGTAAAATATTAATTGAAGAAGGTAGTAAATTATGAAAAAAACAATCGCCTTTATAGGTATTATGGTTCTTATTATAGTAAGTTTTATTGCTTATTTAGTATTTAATAAACCTGAAGAAAAGAAAGAATCTTTTGAAGAAATTTCTGTTAATGATGTTCTTGTTGATGAGGTTTTTAAAAGTGTTGATGCAGGTAGTAATTATGATTTTCAAAATGAAACTTATAAAAAAGGTACTTTCTCAAATCAATATATTTTAGGACTTGCTATTTCCCGTTATTATTTAGATAATCCAACTACTGAAGATGTAAGTGAATCAATCATTGACGCTTACGTAAAAAAAATATTTGGCAAGATTACTTACGCTCATGAATCTGGTTATTTTCTAACTTCAAGTTTATGTAAATTTACTTATGATAAAGGAATGCATTCCTACAAGATAAACACAGAATGTAATCATACCGCCTCGACTAACATTTTAAAAAAGAGAATCAAAGCCTATAAAACTGCGACTGTCTTGTACGTTCAAGAAAAAATTATTGTGACAGAAAAAGTTAAATCAGATGATGAAACGATGAATTTAATAAATGTATATAAAGATATTAATAAAAATGATAAGATAACTACTGTAGAAGAAAAAGACGTTAAAATAGATGATTATTTAGAAGAAGCTGAGACTTACGAATATAAATTTGAGTTTGATGGCGAATCATTTGTTTTTAAAGAAATTAACAAAATTAATGCTTAAAAAGAAGGAAGAATACATAAATTCTTCTTTTTCTATGGTATAATGAACAAAGAAAGTATTGGTGAAGAAATGAAAAAAATAATTCTTGTAGATGGTAACAATTTGCTTTATCGTAGTTATTATGCAACTGCCTACTCAGGCTCTTTGCTAAGAAATTCTAAGGGATTTCCAACAAACGCTTTATATGGTTTTATAGGAATGATGAATAAAATCATTCATGAAGAAAAGCCAGAATATATCGCAGTTGCTTTTGATATAGGAAAAAACTTTCGCAAAGAAAAGTATCCATTTTATAAAGAAGGAAGAAAGAAAACCCCAGAAGAGTTGCATATGCAAGAACCTTATGCCCGAAAAATATTAAAGGCTATGGGTGTTCCTTATTTTGAACTGGCTCCTTATGAGGCTGATGATATTATTGGCACATTTGCCCAGATGGTTTTAGAAGATGATGATTTTGAGGGATGTATTATAAGTTCTGACCGTGACTTATTACAACTTGTAAGTCCCCAATTAGAGATGAAACTTTTAAAACAAAAAGATTATATTCGTTATAATATGGAAACATTCAAAAAAGATTATGGCATGGATCCTATTCATATCATCGATTTAAAAGCTTTAGCGGGTGATTCTAGTGATAACATTCCTGGTGTATCAGGAATAGGTGAAAAAACAGCCTTAAATTTACTTCATGAATATGGCACTTTAGAAGGCATTTATGAAAATATTGATAACATTAAAGGAAAAACAAAGGAAAAACTAGAAAATGATAAAGATAAGGCTTTCATGAGTAAAGAAATCGCTACCATTTATAGAGAAGTTCCTTTAGATATTAAAGATTTAGAAAATATTCGTTATACTCCTTTAGATGGCAAAGAATTAGAAGGTTTATATGAAGAGTTAGAATTTTATTCTTTTTTGAAAACTCTTCGCCAAGAAGAAGTGACAGCCAAAGATTTTGTTTTTGAAAAAGTGACAGATAAAACTCTTTTAGATGAAAAAGAATACGCTCTTTATTTAGAACTTGATGGAAATAATTATCATCAAGCAAACATTATTGGTATGGGGTTATCTTCTAAAGAAAAAAATTATTTTGTTTCTAAAGAACAAATTTCTTCGGTGCTTGCCAAAATAACTGACAAAGTTTTATATACTTATGATTTAAAGAAAAACATCGTAGCCTTAAATCGTTTAAATATAAAAATGCCTTCTTGTAATACTGATTTAATGATTTTAAAAGCTCTTTTAGATGATAGTAGTAAAGATGATATTGCTTTTTATATGGTACCAAACGGATATAATGTAAATTTCTTAGAAAATTTATGGAAAAAAGATATTACTTTAGATGAAACTTTAGAAAAAGAAATTGTTTTAAAAGCCCGTTTCATTTATGATACGCGAGACCGAGCTATTTTAGATATTAAAAGAGATGACATGTATGAACTTTTTAAAAACATTGAAATGCCTTTAGCACCCGTTTTAGCTGATATGGAAATCACAGGTGTTAAAGTAGATAAAACTGTATTAGAAGAAATGAAAAAAGAAACAAAAGACAAAATTAACATTTTAACTAAAGAAATACATGAATTAGCCGGTGAAGAATTTAATATTGCTAGTCCTAAACAATTAGGAGAGATTCTTTTTATTAAACTTGGTTTGCCAGGTGGCAAAAAAACAGAAAAAGGCTATAAAACAGATGTAAAAGTTCTTCATAAACTTTTAGGTGTTCATCCTATTATTGCTAAGGTTTTAGAATATAGAAATGTGCGAAAACTTTATGATACTTATTTAGAAGGTATGCAAAATTATATAATGGAGGATGGTAAAATACATACTATTTTTAAACAAAATTTTGCTAGAACAGGACGTCTTTCTTCAACGGAACCAAACTTACAAAATATACCTGTTCGTGATGAAGAAGGAAAAAAAATCAGAAAGGCTTTCTTACCTGTCAATGACTTATTTTTAAGTGCCGATTATAGCCAAATTGAACTCCGTATTTTAGCCCATATTTCTGGTTCTAAAGAATTACAAGAAGCATTTATTAATGACCAAGATATTCATACCAAAGTGGCTAGTGATATTTATGGTATTCCTGAAAAAGAAATTTCTAAAAAAATGCGTAGTACGGCTAAAGCAGTTATTTTTGGAATTGTCTATGGTATCAGTGGCTATGGTCTTGGTGAAAACTTAGAAATTAGTTCTAAAGAAGCTAAAGAATTCATAGAAAAATACTATGAACTTTATCCAGGCGTAAAAAAATACATGGATGAAATTGTCAAAGAGGCTGTTTTAAATGGTTCAGTAAGAACGCTTTTAAAACGTAGAAGAATTATTCCAGAACTTAATAGTCCACAGTATATGGTAAGGCAAATGGGGGAAAGAATTGCTCTTAATACACCTATTCAAGGAACAAGTGCAGATATTATCAAAAAAGCTATGGTTGAAATTTATGATGAATTAAAGAAACAAAATTTAAAAAGTAAAATGATTTTACAAGTCCACGATGAACTTATTTTTGATCTTATTGAAGAAGAAAAAGAACAAGTAGAAAAAATTGTTAAAGACAAAATGACTCATACCATCACCTTGGACGTTCCTTTAAAAGTAAGTGCCGATTATGGAGTAAACTGGTACGATACGAAGTAATATAGAAAAGAAGGACGAAAATGATTTTAAATAAACCAGTCGTTGGCATTGTTCCAACTTACAATTTAACAAATGTGGAAAATGATCCTTATCAAGATAGAGCCTCTTTTGTGTCCATGTATGTTTCTAAAATTACCGAGTGTGGCGGAGTAGCCATTGGTCTTTTAGATAAAAATATTTGGGATTATTTACCAATCTGTGATGCTTATATCTGGCCCGGAGGAAATAAAATTTTAAAAGAATTTTATCCTATTATTGAAGATGCCGTGAAAAATCATAAGCCTTTACTGGGTGTGTGCTTAGGTATGCAAGCTATTACAACATTTTTTAATGTTTTAGAAGATAAAGAAAAGTTTCCAGAACTAAGTTTTAAAGAAGTTTATGATAAAGGAAAAGAAGAAAATCCTTATTTAGGACTTGCTGATAACGTACCTTTTCATTCTCATTATGTTACTAAGGAAGAAGAAACAATTAATAATGCCCGTCATGAAATAAAGATAAAAGACGGAAGTACTTTGAAAAGTATTTATGAGGTAGATAAAAAAGAAGTCGTAAGTCTTCACGGTTATATCGTTAAAAGAACACCTAAAATTTTACAAGTAACAGCCCAAACGAAAGATAATGTGGTCGAGGCAGTAGAATACAAAGACTTTATTTTAGGCGTACAGTTTCATCCAGAAATTGAAAAAGATGCAAAAATATTTAAATGGCTAGTAGATAAGGCCTTAGAAAACGAAAAAGATATTAAAATGAAAGGAATGTAGTTATGCCAGAAATTGCGGAAGTAGAAACCGTTCGTAATACTTTAAAGAAACGTATTTTAGGTAAAAAAATTAAAAAAGTAGATGTATATTATGAACCAATGCTTTTAGATAATAAAGATTATTTTTGTTCTTCTTTAATAAATCAAAGTTTTATAGATATTAAAAGAAGAGGTAAGTGGTTGCTATTTGAAACAGAAAATTATTATCTATTAAGTCACTTAAGAATGGAAGGAAAATATTTTATTAAAAATAGTACGGAACCTATAGAGAAACATGAACATGTCATTATTACCTTTATAGACAATACGACTCTTCGTTATCACGACACGCGTAAATTTGGTCGTATGAAACTTGTTTTAAAAGACAAAGTAAATGAATTTGAAGGCATTAAAAAGCAAGGTATTGAACCTATGGATAAAGCCTTAACCAAAGAATATCTATATGAAAAATTTCATAAACATAATTTACCTATCAAAACTCTTTTACTTGACCAAACTATCATTAGTGGCCTTGGTAATATTTATGCCAATGAAGTTTTGTTTGCAGCTCGTATTTCTCCTTTTAAAAAGGGGCGTGATATTACGTTAGAAGAGTGTGAAGAAATAAAAAATAAAGCAAATTATATTATTAAAGCAGCCATTGAAATGGGTGGAACAACCATTCGAAGTTACACGAGTTCTTTAGGAGTCACAGGACGTTTCCAACAATGCTTAATGGTTCATAAAATGGCTAAACAACCTTGTAAAATCTGTGGAACACCAATTAAAGTATCCTTTATTGGGGGCAGAAGTACTTATTACTGTGAAACGTGTCAAAAAGTAGTTGAAACCCCTTAAAATATTTGTTAAAATAACTTTGTTGATGAAGATACTGCCTTACAACCAGTGGAGTCAAATCGTTATTAAGCGTTAATTAAAGAAAGATAGATTATTCTATGAATAAAGGTGGTACCGCGGGGTAAACTCGTCCTTTAGTCGTAGAATTTTTTTAATTTTAGAAAGAGGCAAAAATATGCAAAGTTTATATGAAGATTTAATGTGGCGTGGATTGATTAAAGATTCATCGACACCTGATTTGAAAAATTTACTCGATAATGAAAAAATTACTTTTTACTGGGGAACAGACCCTTCTGCAGATAGCCTACATTTAGGGCATTATAGTTCTTTAGTAACAGCCAAAAGACTGGCTTTATATGGTCATCATCCTATTTTATTAATGGGTGGTTCTACTGGACTTATTGGGGATCCTAGACCAACGGCTGAAAGAGAAATCATCTCTTATGAAAAAGTTTTAGAAAATACGAAAGGTATTCAAAAACAAGTAAATGAAATTTTTAAAGGCAATGTCCAAATCGTTAATAACTATGATTGGACAAAAGACGTAAGCTTCCTTGGCTTTTTAAGAGATATTGGTAAGTATATTAATGTTAACTATATGTTAAATAAAGATATTATCGCAAGACGTTTAGAAACAGGTATTACTTATGCTGAATTTTCTTATACCTTATTACAAGGCTATGATTTCCTTCATTTATTTGAACATGAAAACTGTGTTTTACAAGCCGCTGGGTCTGATCAATGGGGAAACATTACTACTGGTATTGAACTTATCAAAAAGAAAACAGGTAAAGAAGCTTATGGCTTTACAATGCCTTTAATTGTTGATAAAATGGGTAAAAAATTTGGTAAAAGTGAAGGCAATGCTTTATGGCTTAATAAAGATAAAACAAGTAGCTATGAACTATATCAATACCTTGTCAATACTGATGATGAGATGGTTATAAGTTATTTAAAAGTCTTTACTTTCTTAAGTAAGGAAGAAATCTTAGAAATAGAAAAAGAGCATTTAGCCCATCCTGAACTTCGTTTAGCCCAAAAAACATTAGCTAAAGAAATCATTACGGATTTACATGGTGAAGAAGAATACCTCCATGCCAAAGAAGTATCAGAATGTCTTTTCACAGGTAAGGTAAGTGATCTTACAGATAAGGAAATTGAAATGGTTTTTAAAGGAGTTCCAGTTTTAAATTATGAAAAGTTACCCCTTATTGAATTTTTAGTTCAAGAAAAAGTAGCCGCATCTAAAAGAGAAGCTAGAGAATTTCTAAGTGGTAATGCCATAAGTGTTAATGGTACCTTAGTAAACGATGAAAATTACTTATTAGATGAAAAGCGTAAATACAATATCATTCGTCGTGGTAAGAAAAAATATTATTTAGTTTTGCATAAAAATGACTAGAAAGGTCATTTTTTTCATATTGTCTTTCTTTTCGTGTTATAATTTTGCAAAAGGATGATGTCATTTGCAAAGAAAAAGTTATGTTAAAATTGCTGAAAATATTTTAAAAGATAATGTCATAGCCATCAAAGAAAAATACCAGGGCTATAAGTATTATATTGGCGTCGTTAAAAATAACGCCTATCATCACGGATTTTATACAGTGAAATCTTTAAAAGAAGGAGGTATTAACTATTTTGCTGTCTCCTCTTTAGAAGAAGCTAAAGAAGTTCGTAAGTATGATAAAGAAACGCCAATTCTTTCTTTAGAGCCTATTTCTCTTACTTATTTAGAAGATGTTTTAAACTACGATGTCACTCTTACATTGGAAAATTTAGAAGCAGCAAAAGAACTTTTCTTAAAAAATCTTCCTAAAAAAGTTAAAGTCCATTTGAAAGTTGATTCTGGTATGCACCGTCTTGGTTTTATGAATAAAGAAGAATTAAAAGAAGCTTATGATACTTTAAAACAAAATGAAAACGTTGTTGTAGAAGGTGTTTATACGCATTTTGCAACCAGTGGAGTCGCGGACCCTTATTATGATAAACAAGTGGCAAGTTTCTTAAATATTACAAGTTTAATAGATTTAAAAGAAATTCCAATTGTTCATTTAGGAAGAAGTCTTACTTTAGTAGAACATGAAAAACTTTCTTTTGCAACCGGTATTCGTCTTGGTATTGTTCTTTATGGTTTTAATCAAAGTAGAATAAAAGATACTAGTTTTAAAGGCAAATTAAGAATGTTAAAACTTAAATATTTGCAAAAGAAAAATCATTGTAGTCCAACAATTTTAGAAAATGATTTAAGGGTAAAACAAGCCTTCACTTTATTTTCAGAAGTAATGAGTGTAAGACCGGTTAAAAAAGGCGAAGTCGTGGGATATAATACATACAAAGTGGAAGAAGCAGGTTACATTTTAACGTTACCAATAGGCTATGCGGATGGTGTAACGAAAGCCTTTAAAAGTGTTTGGATAAAAGGTAATTTTTATAAAATAGTTTCTGACTGTATGGATATGATAATGGTATATAGTAAAGAAAAAATACCCCTTCATACCGAAGTTGAGATTATAGGACCTCATATGTCTATCAAAATGCTATGTGGCAGAATACATAAAAATGCTTATCATTTATTTAATGATATATCGCCAAGAGTAACATATCTTTACGAAAAAGATGGTACAATAAAAGAAATAAAATATTAAGAAAAGGAAGATGATTATGGATACAAAGATATTAATATTAGGAAGTGATGCAAATGCTTATTATATGGCTCGTTGTGCTTATGAATATACTCATAAAAAAGCCCATTTAATAGGAAAGGATAGATTAGCTTTTACAAAGTTTTCTAATATCTTAACAATAGAATATGAACCTAATTTATGGAATGAACAAGAATTTGTTAAAATATTAAACCGTTATGCTCTAAAAAATATTGAAAATAGAGTCTTAGTTATCAGTACAAATGAAACGTATTCTTTATTTTTAGCTCGTAATCAAAAAATATTAGAACATAACTTGGTTTATTTTAAACAATCTGCAAAAGTATTAGAAACATTAACAAATAAAGAAAAATTTTATAAGACTTATAAAACATCCTCTTTAAGTTTTCCTGTAACATATTATTTTGATGTGGCAAAAGATAGTCTTATTCCAACAATGACGTATCCCATGATTTTAAAACCAGCGGATGTTGTTTCTTATAATCATTTAAGTTTTCCTGGTAAAAATAAAATATATAAAATTGAAAGTGAAGAGGAACTTTTAAATACAATTAATCGTATTAAAAGTGCTGGATACCAAGAGAAACTTATTTTACAAGAATACATTCCAGGAGATGATTCTTATCTTTTTGACAGTGTTGTTTACGTTTCAAAAAGTGGTAAAGTAAAAGTGATTAGTTTTGCTCAAATAGGACTTCAAGAAAGAAGTAAATCGATGGTTGGTAATGCCGCGTGTCTTATTAATGGCTTTAATACCTTTAAGGTAGATACTTCTGAAATGAAAGAAAATATTATTACTTTTATGGAAACTTTAGGTATGAACGGTTTTTTTGAATTCGATATGAAATATGATAAAAAAAGTCAAACATTTAAAGTTTTAGAGATTAATGCTAGACAAGGACGTTGTAGTTATTATTTAACCCCTTTAAAGGCTAATTTAGTAGAAATTATGTTAAAAGATCTTGTTATGCAAGAAGAACTTCCTTTTAGAGATTTAAAAGAAGAATGTTTACTTTCATTTGTTCCTAAAAATATTGTTAAAACTTATATTACGAACGAAGATTTTAAAAAGGAAGTATTAAGACTTTGGAAAAAAAGGGTAAGCCCTATGGAATATCCAAAGGATAAAAATTTTAAACGCTTTTTAATGATGAAAAAAAGATTATGGCATTATAAAAAAGAATACCAAGATAGTTATTGGAAAGCTTAAGGAGAGATAATTATGTGTGGAATTGTAGGATTTGTTGATAAAAGAAAGAAAAAAGAAAAAGATATTATTATAAAAAAAATGGGGGATATCATTGCCCACCGCGGACCAGATGGCGAAGGCTTTTTCACAGATGACGTGGTTGCTTTAGGTCAAAGAAGATTATCTATTATTGACGTAGAAGGTGGCTCTCAACCTATTTTTTCTGCGGATGGTAAAAAGGCTATTATTTTTAATGGTGAGATTTATAACTATCAAAAATTAAAAGAAGAACTAGAACAAAAAGGCTATAAATTTAAAACAAAAACAGATACCGAAGTCATTTTAAATGGTTATATTGAATGGCAAGATGATTTATTTAATAAACTACGTGGTATGTTTGCTTTTGTGATTTATGATTTAGAAACGCATGAACTTGTGGGCGCAAGAGACCACTTTGGTATTAAGCCTTTTTATTATTATGAAAAAGATGGTGACTTTATTTTTGGCTCAGAAATAAAATCAATCTTAGAACATCCAGATTATCATAAAGAAGTAAATACGGATGCATTAAAAATGTATTTGATTTTCCAATATTCTGTCAAAGACGAAAGTTTCTTTAAAGGTATTATGAAATTACGTCCAGGCCACTATTTTCATTACAAAAATAATAAGTTAGATATTAAACCTTATTTTGAACTTTCCTTTGATCGTAAAAACACAAAAAAGAGTTTTGAAGAAATGAAAGAAGAATTAAGGGATGTTTTAAAAGATTCTATTTACTATCATCAAACAACAAGTGATGTTGAAGTAGGGGCTTATTTATCTGGAGGAGTAGACTCATCTTATGTGGTAAGTGTCGCTAAACCAGATAAAACTTATTCTGTTGGTTTTTCTTATGAAGGCTTTGATGAAACTGATTATGCAAAGGAATTATCTAAAAATTTAAAAATTAAAAATAAACGAGAAAAAGTAAGCGCTGATGATTTTTTTAATGCTTTACCTAAAGTAGAGTGGCATACGGATGAACCTCATGCCAATTTATCTACGGTGCCTTTATATTTTTTAAGTGATTTAACTTGCAAAGATGTGAAAGTAGCCTTGGCAGGCGAAGGAGCCGATGAAATGTTTGGGGGATATAACGAGTATAATGATCCTTTCTTACTTCGTTTGTATCTTCATTTACCTTTGTTTTTGAGAAAGTTTAATCGTAATATTTGCAAGCATTTACCACATTTTCCAGGGCGAAACACCTTGATTTTGTATGGACAACCTTTTTATGAAAGATATATTGGTCATGGAAGTTATATGGAAAGTGCAGAAGCCAATAAGATTTTAGCAGACTCTTTAAAAAATGATGAGACAATATCAGATATTATTAAACCTTATTATGATAAAGTAAAAGATGAAGATGTTCTTACCCAAAAAATGTATATTGATTTTAATTTTTGGCTTCCGAAAGATATTTTAGTGAAGGCTGATCGGATGAGCATGGCTCATTCTGTAGAGTTAAGAACGCCTCTTATGGATATTGATGTTTTTAATTTTGCTAGAACAATTCCATCAAAATATTTGTTAAAAAATAAAGAGACAAAATTTTTATTTCGTGATTTAGCCAAGGAAACAATTCCTTTAGATTGGGCTAAAAGAAGAAAATGTGGCTTTCCTGTTCCTTTTTCAAAATGGTTAAGAGAAGAAAAATATTATAAAATGGTAAAAGATGCCTTTCAAAAAGATTATGTGGCAAAGTTTTTTGATCAAAAGTATATTCTTAATTTATTAGAAAATCATTATCACAATAAAGAAAATAATGGCCGCAAAATATATAATATTTATTGTTTTTGTGTATGGTATGAACAATATTTTGCCTAAAAATTGAAAAATAAAATAGATATCATAAAAAAAACAAAAAAAATGCAAAATTCAATTGACAAGAGATATTCTTTTTGGTAATATTTTAAGTGTCAGTTGAAGACAAGGGCGTTTAGCTCAGTTGGTTAGAGCATCTGCCTTACAAGCAGAGGGTCTGCGGTTCGAGTCCGTAAACGCCCACCATTATTTTTTTTGCCGACATAGCGTAATAGGTAGCGCAACTGACTTGTAATCAGTAGGTTGGGGGTTCGATTCCCTCTGTCGGCACCATTTCTTGTTATGGAGGGATAGCGAAGTGGTCAAACGCGGCAGACTGTAAATCTGTTCCTTCGGGTTCCATGGTTCAAATCCATGTCCCTCCACCATTTCTTTAAATATTGCCTCGTAGCCAAGTGGTAAGGCATCAGACTTTGACTCTGACATTTCGATGGTTCGAGTCCATCCGAGGCAGCCATTTTTAATAACCATATTTGGTTCGCTAGCTCAGTTGGTAGAGCATTTGACTTTTAATCAAAGGGTCTCGGGTTCGAATCCCGAGCGAGCCACCATTTTATGTTAATAAAGCCTTTATTTAAAGGCTTTTTTCATGTCTTTTTTTATATAACTATTTTCATAATTAAAAAATAAAGAGGACAAATCATTTCATATATATTTTGATACTCTAAAAAATTTTTTCTTTGGTAATAAATTTTTAAAAGCAATTAAATTAGTGGTTTAAAATGATATAAAATAGATAAATGTTTATTCGACAATATTTGCACCTTTCAGTTGCTATACTAACTTTATATGGAAAGGGACTTGCAAAAAAAAGTAAAAAACATCAATGTTAACGGTGCGTGGTTAGTAGTTTTGTCCAATTTATTGATATACTTTTTTTGTAAGGTGGTAAATATGAAACTGTCAGAAGCAATATCAATTAAATTAACAAAATTATGTAAAGAAAAAAATGTTACCCCTAATAAATTAGCTGCTATGTCCTGTCTTACGCAAAGCACAGTTCAAAATCTTATCGCGGGAACATCAAATAATCCAAAACTTTTAACAATAATTCATATTTGTGATGGTCTTAATATTTCACTTGAAGAATTTTTTGATGATGAAATTTTTGAAGGCATTGAAAGTGAGTTTTGACATGGAAAAAGAAACACAAAAAATCATTCTATCTGAAAATGAAAGCATAAAAATTGTTACAGATTTTGTCTGCTTAAAAATTATAAATAAAAATAATAAACTTATTGTTACAGAACAAGAAATATCTAAGGATGCAAAAAAATCTGAAACATAGATAGTTAAAAAAATTGCTAAAATGTTCATTTATAGTTGAATGTTTTCTTTTTTTTATGCTATAATATCATTGCTTGCAAAAAGTGATGTATTATCCGCTGATAAATATTATGATAATATGTAATTAAGATAGAAAGGAAAAAAATATGGCAAATTTAGTTGACAAAATTAATGATAAACATATTCGCAAAGATGTTCCAGAGATCCGTGTAGGTGACACTGTACGTGTTGATGTATGGGTTAAAGAAGGAAAGAAAGAACGTATTCAAGCATTTGAAGGATTAGTTATTGCTAAAAAAGGCGGTAGTGTTTCTGAAACAATTACTGTTCGTAAAAAATCAAGTGGTGTTGGCGTTGTTCGTATTTTCCCTGTTAATGCACCTACTATTGATAAGATTGTTGTTGTTAAAAAAGGTATGGTACGTCGTGCTAAACTTAACTTCATCAAAGGAATGCGTAAAGAATACAAAGTTAAAGAACGTAGCGATTCTGTTAAAGAAGCTTAAATTTATTTGCTGCAAAAAGGTTGAAAATATATAATAAATATATTATAATCTTTTTGTTAGCAACTTATGTCCTGGTAGCTCAGCTGGATAGAGCAATCGCCTTCTAAGCGATCGGTCGTGAGTTCGAATCTCGCCCAGGACACCATTGACAAATCTGTTCGAACTATTCGAACTTTGATATAGAATCAATCAGAAATGATTGATTTTTTTGTGATATAATTATTACAGAGAAGGAAGGCAAAAAGATGGAATGGAATTTAGATTATTTTTTTAAAAGCAAAAAGGAATTTGAACAAGAAATAAAAACAGTAAAAAAATTATTAAGCAAACTTTTACAAATGAATGAAAATATAGTAAATTCTTTACAATTAGAAAAAATTTTAAATCTAAGATGGTATATAAAAGAATTAAGCAATAATATATTAATTTATGGCTCTTTAAGTTATTATAAAAATGTTAATTCAGAAGAATGTCAGAGTTTAAAGAAGCAGGCAGAAGCTCTTAATAATGAAGTGGATTTGAATTTAAAAAAAATTGATAATGTTATTCTTGGACTTGGTTGGGATAAAATTCATACCTTTATTTTTGAAAATAGTAATTTAAGCCCTTATTATTTTTGGCTAACTAATCTCTTTAGGTTGCAGACACATCATAAGGATGAAAAAACAAATAAAAAAATAAAAATAGAGAAAGATAGTATAAATCAAAACCTTTCAATATATAATAACAAACTTCGGGATATCAAATATGGCAGTATTAAAGTTGATGATAAAGATGTTTCAATCACATCAGCTAACTATAGCAAATATATTTCAGCTAGAGACAGACAAACAAGAAAAAGTGCTTATTTTGTGGTGAATAATGCTTTTATCGCAGAAAAAGAAGAATTTAGCCAAATTTTAAATGACATTTATCATAGTCGTAACCATATTGCTCTTTTAGAAGATTATAAAAGTGTTTTAGAAAAAGTTTTATTCGAGGAAAATATTGATTATCATATTATTTATAAGTTAATAGAGGTCGTTAATAAACATTTAAATCTTTCTCAAGAATATTTACATATTAAAGCTACTTTATTAGGAATTGAAGATCCTCATTTATATGATTTAGGTGTTTCTTTAAATAATAATTTAAATATAAAATATTCATTAGAGGAAGCAAAGCAAATCATTTTAGAAGCTTTGCAGCCTTTAGGAGAAAAATATTTGGATGTTGTAAAAATTCTTTTTGAAGGTCATATTGATACAGTTTTGAATGAAAATAAACATCAATCCATCACTTTTTCATGGCATACCTTTTCCTTTTTGAATTTTAAAGGAGCCTATGTTGATTTAAAAAATTTGATTCATGAAATAGGGCATATTGTAAATTATTATTTATCCAAAGAAAATGTACCTTTTATGTATGAAGATAGCACTATATTTGTAGGTGAAACAGCATCCATAGTTAATGAAATCTTATTAAATAAATATTTATATGAACATGCTTCATCAAATGAAGAAAAAATCTTTTATTTAAGCAAAGAAATTGAGAATTATTATACGACAATTTATAAACAAGTTATGTATACCGAATTTGAAAATAAATTATATGAACTTAGTGGGCACGGCGATTTAACTAGTGATATATTAAATAAAAATTATGAAGAAATTATTAAAAAATATTATGGTGATAAAATTTGTTATGATGATGTATCTTTTATAGAATGGACAAGATTAGGTCATTTATATCGCTGGAGTTATTATCCCTATAAATATGCGACGGGTCTTATTATGGCAAGCATAGCAGTAGATAGTCTTTTGTATACTAAAACTCTTTCTAAAGAAGAATATTTACAATTTTTAAGCCTTGGTAGTAGTATGTATTCCCTTGATTTATTAAAGTCCATCCATATTGACTTAAAAGATAGTCATATTTTGGAAAAAGGTTTGAATGTCATGGGGGAAGATATTAAAAAATTGAAACTCCTTTTAAAGGAACAGAAAACCAAAGAAAATTAAAGTCTTTGGTTTTTTTATTCTTCTGTAAAAACAACATTTTGGACATTTAATGTATCTTGCATAGATAATGAGATAGCGTATTTAACGGTTTCTAAAATATCATCTTCTTTTATTCCTTCATACAAAAATGGGGAAAAAGATAGATAAACTGTTTGTTCTAAAACTTCGTAGTTTGATAGTTGCATTGAAGCGTTTAAATAGCTTATTAAATTTGTTTCAGTAAGAGGACTGGATTTTAAATGCTCAATAACAATTTCAATTTTACTTTTGTTATTGTTTTCTAAAATTGTTACAGGAATATAATAAATATTTTCCTCTTCTTTAGCAATATAATACGTTGTTGTTTTACTAACATTTTTTAGAGAAGTTAAATTATATATTTTATTGACTCCGATATCTCTTGTTAAAATATAGGGCAGTATCTTATTTGTATGAGGTATTTTATCTAATAACTCATTTTCAACATAAATAAGGATACCTCGAACACCTTTTATTTCTGTTAAAGAAAAAACTAAACATTCTAACATTTTTTCACTATCTTTTTTATCAATGTCTAATAAGTTTTTATTGAAATTTAATTTTAAAACGTCTTCTTGTAAAGCAATGGATAGTAATTTTGTTTTTTGAGGTAAAACAGCTTTAAAATAAATTGGCAAATAATTAGCTTTAGAACTATTAATTGTTAGATAGGTAATAATTTCTTTAGCTTGTTCTAAAACATCCTCATTTTTTAAAGGAATATTAGTTCTAGCTACTAAATTATCTTCATTCATAAGATAAAGGGGAGAAGTATTACCTTTTTGGTAAGTAATCGTTATGTTTTCTAAATTATCTTCTGTTTTAGGAAATGTCAAAGTTATCATAAGCAAAATAAGGGCTAAAGATGTGATAATCATTTTTCTTTTGATACATTGTTTAAACACAAAAATCACCTAATAAATTTTATGATACCTATAAAAAAATATACAAAAAAAGGGCAAGCCCTTTCAAATATCAATCTCTTTTAAACGAATGAGTTCGACAACCGCACTTGCACGACCATTCACGCCAAGTTTTTGCATGGCATTAGAAATGTGATTGCGAACGGTTTTTTCACTTATTTTTAACTCTTGAGCAATCATTTTAGTATTTTCATTTTTAATTAACTTTTCAAAAATTTCTTGCTCTCGGTTTGTTAAAATTTTATGTTTCAAATTTTCACCCACCTTTAAAAACTTACCTAGTATAGTTTATGAAAAAGGCTTTATTTGGTTAAGCATTTTGAAACTTCACAGTTATATATTTATTTGTATCATAAAGACTTTGAATACTTCGCATAATATTATTTGCTAATGAAGAATTATGTTCCTGACTGGCAATGGTAACATTTATATTATCCTTGCTGATTTTTACAAAACTATCATAATTAAATTCTTCTTTTATCTTTTTTTCTATTTTAGTTTCTTCTTCCTTTTTACTATTCAAAGCCATCAAAGAAAGATAAGCTTCATTTTTCTCAGCACTTGTTTTTTGGGCATCTAATAAAATTTCTTGATAATCATTCATTTGTTTTAAGACGCTTTCATCTTCTTCTACTCTTAAAGCTGTTAAAAGATTACTTTCCTCTTTAGAAACACTTACTGAACTATCATTTTGTGAAGTCGTTGTATCCAAAATATTTTTTAGACTCGAATCATTTAAAGTAACATAATAAATTGATAATACTAAAATTAAACTAAATAAGGTTACAAACCAAATGCTTTGTTTATTTATCATAATTTTCCTCCATTTTCTATTAAAAAAATATGTGTTAAAGAAAAAAATATGCTATTTTTCTCATAATTAAGGGGAGTTATGTTATAATACATTTAGTGTAATATTGGAAAGTGATGGAAAAAGTATGTACGGATTTTCTTTACTGTTTTTAAAATTTATTATATTTAGTATGATTGGCTATGTTTTTGAAATGATATACTGCGCTATTATTGATAGAAAAATAACTAATCGAGGCTTTTTTTGTGGACCTATTATTCCAATCTATGGCTTTGGCAGTTTATTTTTAATTTATCTTTTGAAACCTTTTAGTTATGATATTAAAAATTTATTCAATGTATTTTTCCTTGGCATGCTAATTACAGGAGCCTTAGAGTACCTTACCAGTTACTTATTAGAAAAAATATTTCATAATAAGTGGTGGGATTATAGTCAGGAAAAATTTAATATAAATGGCCGAATTTGCTTAAAAAATCTTTTAGCCTTTGGCTTTGGTACACCAATTGTTTTATATGTTTTAAATCCAAGTATTTCTTATTTTTTACTGCAAATTAAAGATTCTATTTTAATTTGGAGTTCGTGGATTACTTTGATTATCTTTATTTTAGACCTTATTTATTCTTGTGCTGTTGCCTATAATTTAAGAAACCATATTATTGTGGTTGAAGATTTAAAAAATGAAAAATTAGCTAGATTACCAGGAATGTTTGAAAAAATGATTAAAAAGCGAATTAAAGGACTTCACCGTTATCCTAAAAGATTGTTTAAAGCTTTCCCAACCTTGTTTAAAGGAAATGAAAGAGAATTTGAACTTATTCGAAAATTAGAGCTTAAAGAAAAAGCTAAGCAAAAAAAAGAAAGAAAAAAGCATAAAAGTGTCAAATAAATGTAAATATTGTGCAAAAACACAATATTTTTTTTATAAAAAAAAGGAAATCGCCAATTTTTTTTGAATATATAAGTAGGAGGGAAAATTTGAAATGATAACTCAACGTGATTTTAAAGATTGTGGTGTTACTTGTATGGAATACATAATTAAGTTTTATCATGGTTATATTCCAATAGAAAAATTAAGAGAAGACACCTTTACTAATCAAGAAGGCACAACTGCTTTTCATATTGTGGAAGCCTTTAAAAAATATAATTTTGATTCTTTTGGTAAAAAAATAACGTTTGAAGATTTAAACAATCGTTTTTTACCTGCCATTGTTCATATCGTTTTACCTAATGGTTTAAATCATTTTGTCGTGTTAACAAAAGCAAAAAAAGAAGAAGTTACCTTAATGGACCCGATGATAGGAAAAAAGGTATTATCAAAAAAAGATTTTACAACTTTATGGGATGGGGTTATTTTATTAGCCATTCCGGAGGGAAAAGTTCCTAAGGTCGACAAGGAGACTAATATTTTAGTTTCATTATTAAAAATCGTTAAACGAGAAAAGAAACTAGTTGTAATTATCCTTTTTTGCAGTTTAATGGTAAGTCTTTTAACTATCATTCATGGTTTTTATTTAAAACTTAGTCTTACGACTCTAGAAACTTTTAATTTGCAAAATTTTTTACTCATGTTCTTTATTTTTTTAACCATTCTTTTCTTTCGTTTGCTTTTTTTATATTACGAGGAATATTTAAAAATTCATCTTAATAAAAATATTGAAATTACTTACTTATATGCCTTTTTTAAACATCTTTTTGCTCTTTCTATTGCCAAATTTTTAAGTTATCATGAGGCTGATGTTCTTAGACGAATTAATAACGCGGTTGAAATAAAAAATTTGTTTCAAAATACTTTTATTAATTTTGCTTTAAACTCTCTTCTTTTTTTACTTGTTTTAATTTTATCTTTCTTTCTAAATATTTATTTAACTTTAGTACTACTAGGGGGAATGCTTCTTTATTTTGGGCTAAGTTTTATGTTAGCTAAAGAGTATTATACAGTTTTACAAAAAATGCTTTTAGAAGAGCAAAATTGGCAATCACATTTATTAGAAATGCTTCAACTTTTTCTTTCTATGAAACATTTTAATAACACAAATTATGGGTTAAATGTTTTAGAAGATAAATTTTGCTATTATGAAAAGGCTATGTTTAAAACCCAAAAGAAGGTTTTACTATTTGAATTCATTAAAAATAGCTATTTAGAAATTTTATCTTTTCTTTTTATATCAATAGGGCTTTTGCTCATTATTAAAGGAAAATTAGAACTTTTAAATTTTATTACTTTTCAAAGCCTTTATTATTATTTTATAAATCCTTTAAAAGAATTAGCGGATATTGGGCCCAAATTTTATTATTTAAAAGCAATTCTTTTGAAAATGACCGAGATGATTCATTTAGAAGAGGAGGATTTAAAGGCAAATAAAGAAATTTTAAAGCCTTTTAATATTAAAGTCGAAAAACTATCCTTTTCATATAACGGTTTAGAGCCAGTTTTAAAAAATATAAATTTAACTATAAAAGCCAAAGAACATGTCTTTTTAACGGCGCAAAGTGGACAGGGAAAAAGCACATTAATGAAACTATTACATGGGGAATATTTAAACTATGAAGGTAATATTTACTTTGATAAAAAGAATTTAAAAGATTATAAATTAGCAACAATAAGAGAATCAATAATTTATTTAAGTCAGCATGAAAAACTTTATAGTACAACAATCAAAGAAAATATTTTGTTTGGTCAACCAGAAACGAATTTTACTAAGGTTTGTGAAATATGTCATTTAGAATCTATTGTTTCCAAAAGAACTTTACGTTATGAAAGTAAGATAGACATTACCAAAATATCTGGAGGTGAAAGGCAGCGAATTTTACTAGCCAGGGCCTTAATGAAAGATGCTAGCTTATATCTTTTAGATGAATGTTTAAGCGAAGTAGATGAAAAAGAGGAAATAGATATTATCAAAAAAGTTCGCAAATATTTAAAAGGAAAAACTATCATTTATATTAGTCATAAAAGACATGATGATTTATTTGAAAGGAGTATTATATGGTAGAAAATAGAAGCGTTTATAACAATATTTATGTTTTGTTAAAACTGCGTCCTCGGGGTGTATTCTTTTTACTTCTTAATTGCTGTTTATTTATATATTTTATTTATTTGCTATTTTATCAGAAAATAGTGTTTTATGAAGAATATCAAGCTTTATATGAATGCGCTGAAACTTGTCAAATTGTTTTTTATCAACCTTTGACAAAAGAAAAAAGCCTAACAAATATGGAAAATTTTTATGTAAATAATGAAAAATTAATAATTAAAGATATAGATTTTGGAACTACAATAAGTGTTCCAAACACAGTGTCTTTATTAAAAGAGATAAGATTAGAAATAGCCCCTCCTAATTTGTCTTCCAAGCAAACGGTTCTTTTAAAAAGAGAAATAAAAGATAAAACGTTTATAGAACTTCTTTTAAATGCCATGAAAGGGGGTGATTAAATGTTAGAAAATGCGACTTTAAAAACCATTCACGGTGGTGGCAGTTCAACTATCTGGACGGTTGCTGGTGTTTTAGCCGGTTTATTCACATTTTTAGTTGGAGTTTATGAAGGTATTCAAAATGCAATATCTTCATGCAAAAATTAGAAAGGAGTTATTTTTATGAGACTAAAAAGTGAACAACTACTAAAAATTGAAGGAGGTGCTCTTACCGCCCCTTTAATTAACGCGACAACAAAAGCATTAGAAATGCTTTATAACTTTGGCAAGATTGTTGGAAAAAATATTGGTGAATTATTTTTTAAAAGCTGTTAAAAAAATCCCTCATGGGGATTTTTTAATATTCGGTGAGATATAGGTCATTATATTCATCAAGGCTAATATTTTCTTCATGTATTTTTGCGGCAGCCTCTAAACCAACATATCTAATATGCCATGGTTCTTCCACATATCCCGTAATATTTTGACTGTTTTTAGGATAACGAATAATAAAACCATATTTATAACTATTATTAAGCATCCATTCATAATCTTTGTCAGTTAAATTGTCAAAAGATGAAGAAGAACGTATATCAATAGTTAGTCCTGTTTGATGTTCAGAATGCCCTGGACGAGCTGAGTAGGTGTCAACAACGTTTTGTGGATCTCTTTGCAAATAATAATTATAAAGTTTAACTTGATAGTCATAAGAACGGTAAGTACTATAAGGAATCAAATAAAGACCGTCTAACTTAGAGGCAGCAATAAGTTTTAAATAATCATCCATAGCTACTTTGCGAAGTTTTAGATTATAACCAGGAATATTTTCTAAGTCTTCTGGAACATAAGTACTTGGTAAATGCCTATATTTACTTACTGTCACGGTTAAAGAATCGGGATTCTCAATTTCAGTAATTGTACTATAAAACGGTAAATCTAAATTTAAGTTCACTCTTGTGACGGCATCTTTCATAGGAATGTTTTCTAAAGTTTGATATGCTTTATAACGATTGATTTTAAGAAAATCAAAGTTTCTAATTTGATAAAATTCACTTAAATCCACATAATCGTTTGTCAATATGGCAGTGATATTTTTACTACTCATATATTCATAGATTTGATTAATTTCATCGGCTGTGTACCCTTTATCTAAAAGAGTATTTACTTCACTCACAAAGTTTTCTTTACTTACTAATTTGATACCTTTATCACTTATTATTTGCTCAGGTGTTTTATTTACCACTAAAGCATCTTTTTTCTTAAAGATATCTGTTTTAAAAAAGATTAAACATAGTATGGTAATTAAAATCACTAGTAAAAAGATAATGATTTTCCATTCTTTTTTTATTTTCATTTTTTACACATCCTTTAATTAATTATACCAATATTTTTAAAAATGTGAATTTAATAAAGACAAAACTTGTCAAAAATGTTACAATTCTTTTAGAAATAGGTAGGAAAAATTATGTTGATTTATTACGTTTTTAGATATGCTGTTGTTATTTTATTAGGCTATTTTATAAAGTTTATTGGTTTTCCCTCTTTGTATGAACTTTCTTATTTGTTTTATATTCCCTTTAATTATATTGCAATTAGTTATGGCATTTTAAATCCTGTTAATAAAGCCAAAGATACTTCTTATTACAAGTTAATTAAGCCATATATTATAATAACTTCTCTGATAGCCTTTTTGTTTACATGGCTAATATGTAAAGATTTTTTAGGCGGTTTTATTTTGGCTACTATAAATGTTATTGAACTTCTATATTTTAAGCCTTCTTTTATTAAAAATGATTACCAAACATCACAAAATATTGCCAATTATTTTAAAAATCATAAATAAAAGAGAAAAGTTTGATTCATCACCACATCGCATTTTTTTGACATAATACACAGTCATTAACATAAATTGAAATAAGAGGTGTAAGATGAAAAAAATAATATGGGGTTTGTGTTTATTTTTTCTTGGAACAACAACGGTTTGGGCCGAAACAGATTTAGCGCCTAATGCTAAAAGTGCCTTATTAATGGATTTTGATTCAGGTGAAATATTATATAAAAAAAATGAAAATGAAGCTTTAGCACCGGCCTCCATGACTAAAATTATGAGCATGCTTTTACTTATGGAAGAAATTGATGCGGGAAGGCTCTCTTTTTCAGATGATGTCACTATAAGTGAAAACGCCAGTAAAATGGGAGGAAGTCAAATTTTCTTACAAACAGGCGAGGTTTATAAAGTAGAACAACTTTTAAAAGGTATTGCGATAGCTTCTGGTAATGATGCTGTTATCGCAATAGCTGAAAAAATATCAGGAAGCGTTGAATCATTTGTAGAGAAGATGAATGCTCGAGCTAAAGAGTTAGGACTTACCTCTACAGTATTCAAAAATCCTCACGGTTTAGATGCAGATGGTCATACTTCAAGTGCTTATGATATGGCTATTATGGCAAGAGAACTTATTAAACATCCAAAAATTCTAGAGTTTACTAGTATTTATGAGGATTACCTTAAGAAAAATGACGGTACCAGTACATGGCTTGTTAATACAAATAAACTTGTTCGTTTTTATAATGGCGTAGACGGTTTAAAAACAGGTTTTACCCAGACAGCAGGTTATTGTCTTACGGCTACTGCTAAAAAAAATAATCTTCGCTTAATTGCAGTGGTTATGGGGGAAGAGACCTCAGATAAAAGAAGTAGTGATATTGCTAATATGTTAAATTACGGTTTTAATAACTATAAAAATGTTGTTTTATATTCTAAAGAAAACGCTTTAGGAACTAAAAGAGTAGAAAATGGTGAAGAAGAAACAATACCAATTACTTTGAAAGAAGATTACATGAAACTTTTAAAGAATAGTGATGATACGCCTAATTATTCCTATAATGTTACGGTTGATACTTTAAAGGCTCCTTTAAAAAAAGGGGAAATCTACGGTAAAGCTCAAGTTATAGAAAATGGTAAAATTGTTGATACTTTGGATGTTACAGTTTCTAAAGATATTTCTAAAATTTCTTATTTTAAACTTTTATTACGAAATATAAAAAACATTAGTGTTGGAAAAATATTAATTAAATAATTTAAATTATGATGATAATTTAGTTATATGAAGTTTATATGGTATTAAAATTAAAGGAATAACTCAAAAGAAATTAGCAAAGATACTTAATTGTACTCAAAGTTGCATTGCTAAAAAACATAATAAAATATTAAATCTAATTAAAGAGATTCTGAAATACTAAAATCAGATTCTTTTTTTGTTATTAAAAATAACCGGCAAAATAACCGGCAAAATAACCGGCAAAATACTAGTTAAATTGAAAATTATATGATAAAATGTATTTAGAATATTTGGAGGTGTAATATGATTGAGACAATAGAAAATTCAAGAGTTGAATTTAAAGTGAAATTAGTTGATGACTTAGAGGAAACTATTATTGGATTTTTAAATAGTAAAGATGGTGGCATCATTTATTTAGGAGTAAACGATAATGGTGAAGTTGTTGGATTAAATGGTAATTTAGATTTGTTGCAAAGAAAAATTAAAGATAGAATTATATCTAATATTGAACCATCGACTTTGGGATTATTTGATATAGAAATATTAAGGGACAATAATAAAAATTATTTAAAACTTACTATAGCTAGAGGATTAGAAAAACCATATCATTTAAAAGGTATGGGAATGACACCAGATAGTTGTTTTATAAGAGTTGGCAGTTCTAACGAAAGAATGAATGATCATTTAATAAGTAAAATGTTTAGAGAAAGAACAAGGAACTCTATTAAAAATATTATTTCTCCTAGTCAAGAACTGACATTTACCGATTTAAAAATTTATTATAAAGAAAAAGGTTTTGATATAGGTGATAACTTTGAAAAGCAATTAGGTTTTTTCACACAAGATAATAAATATAATTATTTAGCGTATCTTCTAGCAGATGAAAACACAGTGTCTATTAAAGTTGCAAAATATGCTGGTAATGATGTTGATGAATTAATGGAAAATTACGAATATGGTCATTGTTCATTAATAAAAGCAACTAACAGAGTATTAGAAAAATTTAAAGTTGAAAATAAAATATATGCAAAAATCACATATCCTGAAAGAAAAGAAATTCCAATGTATGATTATAATGCTGTAAGAGAGGTTATTATAAATGCATTGGTTCATAATGATTGGGCTAGTGAATATCCACCTAAATTTGAGTTTTTTAATGATAGATTAGAAGTATCTTCATTTGGTGGGATTCAAAGTGAATTTACGGAAGAAGAATTTCTAGAGGGATATTCAGCTCCTAAAAATCCTGAATTAATGCGTGTATTTAGAGATTTGGAATTAGTTGAACATTTAGGAACTGGTATTAGAAAAATATTAAAAAAATATGATAAGAGTATATTTCACTTTTTTCCACACTTTATAAGAGTCAGTATTAAGTACAATGAAAATAATTTTGAATATGAAAATAATAAAATTATAAATAAAATAGAAGGGATAACAAAAACACAAGAAGGCATTATTCAATTACTATTAGAAAAACCATCACTTACACAAGTAGAATTAGCAAATATACTTGGTGTAGGTGAAAGGAAAATAAGATATAATATGAAAGAATTGATTGATAAAAATTATATTAAAAGAATTGGTTCCAGTAAAACAGGGGAGTGGAAGGTAATTATTAAAGGAAGTGAAAAATTATGAAAAAAAAGTTAATTATATTTTCAGGGTTGGTGATTATATTATTTGGATTCAATTATAATGTTTATGCAACAGGAGGAGGTTTGCGTAAAAATACCATAAAGACCTGTCCAAATGGAATTACCTATGGATTACATAGTGATGGTAGCGGAGGGACACATTGGCATGTAGCTATTACAAATGGCAAAAATTATTATGCAAGCGGCGATGCGATTTTAGATGACCCATGTCCATCATCCACTAAAAATGAGGGAACAGTGGGTTCAACAAATAAATCTAATGATAATTCAAATATCATTTCAAATGAAAATGAAAATAAAAGTCAAAAAAATAATGACACATCTATTTCATCTATAAAAGTTGATGATGAAGAAGTAGAAATTATTTCAAGTGAAATGAGCATAGAAGTTAACAAAAAAAGCGTAGAGATTACCGTAGTAACTACTGATAAAAATGCAACTTCAAAAATAGAAGGCAATCAAAACGATTTATCTACAGAAAATATTAATATTTTTAATATAATTGTTACCGCTGAAGATGGAACACAAAAGACATATAGATTAAATATAAAACGCTCAAAAGTAAAAAGTAATGTTAAAATAAAAAAATTTATATTTGGTGCTGGTGAATTGAAATTCGATGAAAGCAATACAAGTCTAGCTACTATTTTAAAATCAGAACATAAATTTGACTATAGTTATGAATTAAGTGATAATACAGCAAGTCTGAAAGTATACAATGATAAAAATGAATTAATAGAATCATTTGATAATGTAAATGTTGGAGATAAATATACATTAGTAATTACAGATGCAAACGGAAATGAAAATTTATATTATATAAATGTTGTTTCAGCATCAATTGTGACTACTATAGTATGTTTTTTTACAATTATTTTAATTGTTTTGGTACCTATTATTTTAATAGTATTAGTTATAAAGAAAAAGTTTAAAAGAGTAAACAAATGAAAATAGGTGTAAGACATCTTAGTATTAAAAAATCAATAGGTTCAAGAACCATTGGAAAATTTAAAAGAAGTATTAAGAAAAGTATAAATCCGTTATATGAAAAAAAAGGCATAGGATTTATTACAAATCCAAGGATGTTACAGTTTCTAAAGATATTTCTAAAATTTCTTATTTTAAACTTTTATTACGAAATATAAAAAACATTAGTGTTGGAAAAATATTAATTAAATAAATTAAAAGCGGATAATATAATTTTTATCTGTTTTTAATTACTTAATAATTTAACACTTTTTCTGTCAAAAAATGTCAATATATTAATATTTATGTTCTTAATAGAATGTCAGTTTTATATAATAAATAGTTATGAAGGAGGAATTTTATGCAATTAGGAAAAAAATATATTGTTCAATTATGTGAGGTAAGCGAAGACGCTTTAAATAAAACAAAAGAAGAGAAAGGCGAAATGTTTAACACCAGTAATGGAATATTTCGAAATGATGGCATTTTTTTAAATCATGAGAGCATTCTGGTAAGCACAACAATAGTAGAGGGATTGGTAAGGGAGTGCATAACTGGAAAAAAAATACCTACAGTTACTTTAGAAATTTCTGAAAATTTAGATAAAGGAGTTCCAGATTTTATGGCACCTTATGGATGTTATGAAAACATCAATTTTAAATCAAGATTGTTTGCTTTTCAGATTATTTATGATAAAGTGAAAACAATACCTGAAAACAATCCTTATAATCGTGTTTCAGTAAGTAATGATAAAAAAATCATCGCGGATTTTGTTCACAGTAAGAATATGACATTATCCGAATATCGCGATTATTTAAATAATCGTTTGGCTTTATTAGATGAAAAAGAAACAATATCTCTTGGGCAATCTTTAAAGAAATTTATGCATTTGTATCATAAAAAAAAGAACTGAATGAAATAAAATAATTTCATTCATTTTTTTTGACAAATTAATTTTTAGAAGATAGTTTATCGTAGTTATGTGACATTAAATATTAGAAGTCATTAATATAAAAAAATATCCACCAGTTAAGCTGGTGGATATTTCAGGTTGTTGACAAAGTAATTTTTTGTTAACAAACTTTATTTTTGATAAACAAAGTGATATAATGAATTTGCGA
>CAKOHH010000003.1 GCA_934085675.1 uncultured Bacilli bacterium
GAAAGATAACTTTGCTAGCCTTAAATTATCCTTCTACTTATATATACAAAAAAAATCTTTGATTTCCTTTTTTTTATTGATTAAATATCAATATTTTTTAAAATTTTTAAAAAATTTACGTATAATTTACACTTTTTGACAGATAAAAAATAATAATGAAATTATCAATTTCTAAAAAAGAACTGTTCATTTAAAAAAGGTTATGTTATAATTTCTGTAGGATGGTAGAGAGATATGAAGAATGTGAAAAATAGTTTAAGTTTTCAAAATATATTTAAAAGAGAGACTAAATTAGCAAGTTATATAATTGTTTGTATGACAATTGTAGTTATTAGTTTATCTTATGCAATGTTTTTTAAAGTAGAAGGAAATTCTAATAATCAAGAAGTAGTTGCGGGAGAGTTTAAATTTACATATAGTAACGGAACTACCATAACTAACGCTAATAACGCAAAATGCTTTTTACCATATACAGCTGATGAAGCAAGTTTAGTTGTTACAGAATGTTCTTATCAATTAAATGTTCAAAATACAAGTGCCTTAAAAGCTAATTATACTCTTAGTTTAGTAGCGCAAGCAGGTAATGCTTTAGAAGCTACTAAACTAAAAGTTATTTTAAAAAAACAAAATGGAACAGCGATGGATGTTGTAAGTGGATATCCTAAAAAAGTAAGTGAATTAACAAATAATGTTTTAGTAACAGAATCATTAGAGCCAAAAGAAACAGTTGTTTATTCTGTTCAACTTTATTTTGATGATACTTCTTTTATAGATGGAGATACTTCAAAAGCAATTAATTATAAAATAGTTGGTTCTGGTTTAGTAGATGAAGCAAATCAAGATGTTACTACTGTTCCAAAGGCAACTGATACAATTACAACCTTAGTAAGTGGAGCTGATACATCATCAACAGATGTATATACAGTTCCAAATAAAACAAGTGATACATGTACTTATACTTTAGCCTATGATGGAACAAGTGATAACAATTTAAGATATGTAGGAAAAAATCCTTGTAACTATGTAACCTTTAATGGTGAAAAAGCTGGATGGAGAATTATTGGTATCTTAAATACCCCAGAAGGTCAAAGAATAAAATTAATACGAACTAATTCCATAGGAAATTATAGTTGGGATAATAAAGCGAGTGGAACAGGAAGTTCAACAAGTGAGTATGGAAGTAACGACTGGACAGATAGTACATTAAAAGAAGTTTTAAATAATGGAGCCTATTATAATAAAACTTCTGGTACATGCCAATATGGACAAAACGGTGCTACAACTTATTGTGATTTTACAAGTAATGGCTTAACAGAAGCAGCTAAAAATCAAATAGATACGATAACATGGAAATTAGGTGGAACAGGTAATTATAATAGCACAAATACTATTCAATTTTATGTTTATGAAAGAGGAACAACCGTATACACTGGAAGACCAACAGAATGGCAAGGAAAAGTTGGATTGATGTATCCAAGTGATTATGGTTATGCGACAAGCGGAGGAAGTACAAGTAATCGAACAAGTTGTTTAAATAAAGAATTATATAACTGGGATGATAGTTCTTATAGTGATTGTAAAAATAATGATTGGCTTTTAGATTCAAGTAATTATCAATGGACATTAGCTCCGAATTCGTCTGATTCTTACATCGTGTTCCGCGTCGGCTTCTCTGGCTCTGTCGGCTACGTCTACGCCGCTGGCAATTTCGACGGCAGCGTCTACTATGCGCACAGCCAGGTTGCGGTGCGGCCTTCGGTATATCTGATATCGAAAACGTCGATTTTAGGCGGAGAAGGAACACTCGAAAAACCATACGAAATTGGGTAGCGGGAATGAGGAAGGCTCGAGAGTTTTCGGTTTACGACCAGCCGAGCCCGATGAAACAAAAGAACGATCAGGAAGACTTTAGACGTAAGAAAGACGGTGTAGAATGTGGTGTGTAAATTCTTAAATGAATTGCATGCCATATTTTTTTTTATGGCTTAAGGAGGAAAGAATATGCAAAACTTAAAATTAATTGACTACACAAAGAAAAGACTTGATGATATGTATGTAATGATGTATACCATCAAAAATGATTTAAATATTAAAAAAGGAGATATTATCGAAAATATTAATATTTATACTCTTGACAAGATCTAGAAGTGAAACAAGAAAGAAAATTTATAAAACAATTAGAAGATGTTATAAAAATTATGAGGATGTACTTTTAAGTATGACAAACAAAATAAACTTAAAGAAAGAATAGAAAGTGTGTATAAAAGTTAATAGTCTATAAGGGACTATTTTTTTCTTGCTTTCATAATAAGGTTTATTTATAATAAATGTTATTATTAGGAGGTGCCTTGTGGAAATTTTTGATAGATTATTGATACTAGAGGAAACAATATATAAGTTAACGAAAGCCTATGTCAAAAATAAAAGTGATGATTTAAAAGAATTATTAGAAGAACAAAAGAGTAAAGAGACAAGGCTTTTAAACAGTCTTAGTTATGAAGATATGGTAAAGTTAGAAACACTTTATCGTAAGAAGTATGGTCTTTGTTTTGATAAGTTTTTTGTTTTAGAAATTGTGGATAATCCTTATTTTGAAACTTGTCTTCTTAGTCTTTATTTAAAGTTAAGAGAAATATATTCTTTTTACCAAGAACAAGAGTTTAGTCGTTTTTCTAAGGCTGAAATTAATTCTTTTTTAAATGTTCCTTATTATCGGCAATATGTAAAAGATTATCAAGAAAAATTAGTTTTTTATAAGAAAGTATTTCAAAATTATCTTCATGAAAAAGATAAAATATCTTTTGATGATATATATTTATTAAATTCTTTAAGTGGTGAAAAAAAGGAAACTTTAGATGTAGAACGTATTGAAACATATATTTCTGATGCTTTTAAAGAAGTTTGTATAGCTGTTTTAAAAGATGAAACTAAAATGTTAGAAAAAGAAAGAAGTGACATAATTAAAGCTCTTTTAGAAATTGTACCGGTTAATAAAAGAAGTGCTTTTTTAGATAAGGCAAGACAAGACTTAGAAGAAGATAGTTTTAAAGAAGGGATAGAAACTATTTTTTCTTATGATGCCTCTATAAATTTTGAAGTTCAGTTTCATGATTTAATGAATTTAGAGCAAAAAATTTTAACAGTATATAAAGAAATTATTAAGTGTCAAACTAAAGAAGATATTAATAAAATGTGTTTTACTTTGGCTACTTATCTTGATGAAGAAAAAAGGATGATTGGTAGTATTAAAAACTTTAGTGAACTTTTATTTTATTTAGAAAAAAGTCATTTATTTAAAGAAGATTTTTTTCCGTGTTATTTCTTTTTAAATGAACAATACCGAGATAATCATTTATGTATTGATCGTCTTTTTAATTATGATCTTTCTTTAGCTAAAGAACCAGATGAAGAGGAAGAAATAAATAACTTTTTCTTAGATGTTGACAAAGATATCCGCTTAGATTCTTTAGAAGAAAAACAAAAATTGATGCTTGATTTTATGTTAGGTAAAATATCTAAAGATGATTTAATAAGGGCTATTGATAAACAAAATTTTATTGAGGAAGAAAATGTTGAAGAAAAGATTTTGGCTTTTTTTGAAGATTTAAAACAACGGTTTTTTAATATTCTTTATTTAACAGATGATAAGGATATGGCTTTGTTATATGCTTTTACAGATAGTAATATTACTGAAAGGTTACTTAAAAACTTTTTTAATGAAACAGATTTGTTTTTAGAAAAAGAACGTCTTTATTTTAGTGAAGAAGAAAAAAGTTTTTATTTAAGTGAAGTCCAAGATTATGTTTTAGAACTAGAAGAAAGTTATCCTAAATGGCAAGAATATACTGATATTTATTTAGAATGTTGTTTTGATTATTTAGGTCTTAAAAAGAATACTTTAGCAAGAAAATATGGTACAATTAAAAAGCATAAGAAAGAGGATAAAGATGAATAATATAAGTATTTTAGCTAAGAATATGAATATTAAAGAAAGTCAAATTGAGGCTGTTTTAAAGTTATTAGAAGAAGGGGCAACAATTCCTTTTATTGCTCGTTATAGAAAAGAAGCAACGGGGTCTTTAGATGAAGAACAAATAAGACAAATTGAAAAAGAATATACTTATTTACAAAATCTATTAAAAAGAAAAGAAGATGTTATAAGACTTATTACAGAAAAAGATTTGATGACAGAAGATTTACAAAGACAAATTATGGCTTGTGAAAAACTTACGGATGTTGAAGATTTGTATCGACCTTTTAAAGAAAAGAAAAAAACAAAGGCTAGTGAAGCTATTAAAATGGGACTTGAACCATTAGCTAAAAAGATAATGGCTTTTCCAACGAAAGGTAGTTTAAGTGATTTAGCTAAAGAATTTCCATATGATTTAGAGGTTTCTTTAACTGGGGCTAAATATATTATAAGTGAATGGATAAGTGATAATGCTTATTATCGTAAACTTATTAAAAATGAAATATTTTTTCATGGTAGTATGGAAAGTAAGTTAAAGAAAAATGCAAGTGATGAACGTCTTGTTTATAAGATGTATTATGATTTTTCTGAACCTATTCGTTATGCTAAACATTATCGTGTTTTAGCTATGAACCGTGGAGAAAAAGAAGGTGTATTAGCGGTTAATCTTTCTTTTGATAAAGATAAAATAATGAGTTTATTAGAAGAAAAGATTATTAAAAATAAAGATTCTTTTGTCGTTGATGAAGTAAAAGAGGCTTTAAAAGATTCTTTAAAAAGACTTATTTTTCCAAGTGTCGAAAGAGAAATAAGAGCCGAGTTAACCGAAAAAGCTGAAAGTAAGGCTATTTTAACTTTCCAAGATAACTTAGAGCATCTTTTAATGACGAAACCAATAAAAGAAAAAACCGTATTAGGTTTTGATCCAGCTTTTAGAACAGGTTGTAAATTAGCCGTTTTAAATCCATATGGAAATGTTTTAGAAATTGCGACAATTTATCCTCATGAACCTAAAAATGAGAAAGAAAAAAGTGCCCAAATATTAAAAAATTTAATAGATAAATATAAAGTTCAAATTATTGCTATTGGAAATGGCACGGCTTCTAGAGAAAGTGAAGCCTTTGTCGCAAGTACGATTAAAAATACACCAGTTTTATATAACTTAGTAAGTGAAGCAGGGGCAAGTGTTTATTCAGCAAGTCCTTTAGCCATTAGTGAGTTTCCTGATTTAACGGTTGAAAAAAGAAGTGCTATTTCAATAGGAAGAAGAATTCAAGATCCTCTTTCCGAACTTGTTAAAATAGACCCCAAAAGCATCGGTGTTGGTGAATATCAACATGATGTTAATCAAAAAGAACTTAACGAAGCCTTATCTTTCACCGTTGGTAAAATCGTGAATGAAATCGGGGTTAACTTAAATACAGCCAGTGCTAGTATCTTAAAATATATATCTGGTTTAAGTAAAAAAACAATAGATAGTATTTTAAAATTTAGAGAAACAAAACCATTTATTTCTAGGGAAGAAATTAAATCTTTAAGTGGTTTTAGTGACAAAGTATATGAACAAGCAATTGGTTTTTTACGAATTATCGATGGTAAAAATCCTTTAGATAAAACAAGAATCCATCCAGAAAGTTATGATTTAGTTTCTAAACTTTTAAATTATCTTCATTTAAATATAAATGATTTAGATAAAAAAGAGTTTAAAGAAACTTTACAAAATGTTGATATCAAGAAATTGGTAGAAACACTTGATTGTGACAAATATACCTTAGAAGATATTATTGAAGAACTTCAAAATCCTGGTCAAGATTATCGGGATAAATTAGATGATATTGTTTTAAAAAGTGATGTTTTAACTATCAAAGATTTAAAAGTAGGTATGGAACTAAAAGGAACGGTTCGTAATGTGACAAGTTTTGGTGCCTTTGTTGACATTGGTTTACATGATGATGGTTTGGTTCACATTTCTAAAATGAGTAAATCTTTTGTCAAAAATCCTAGTGATATTTTAAGTGTTGGGGATATCATTACCGTTTATGTTTGTAATATTGATTTAGAAAAAGAAAAAGTTCAACTTTCTTTATTTAAAGATTAGAATACTAGAAAATATTATCTAGTATTTTTTTATCTTATATGTTTTGAAACATACAGAATAACATACAGAATAACATACAGAATAACATACAAGATGATTGAAGAAAATATTAATATATATTTCTTTTAAAATGGTTTAAATCGGGTTATAATAATGAAAAGAAAGTGATGTGAATCGTTATGTGTGGAATTGCCGGTTTTATTGGGAAAGATAAAAATAAAAAGAAAATTATAAAAGCTATGTGTGATAGAATTGCCCATCGGGGACCAGATGCCGAAGGTTTTTATGTTAAAGGTGATGTGGCTCTTGGACAAAGAAGACTTTCTATAATTGATATAGAAGGTGGCAAACAACCTATGTTTAGTGAAGATGGTAAGCTTGTTATTGTTTTTAATGGCGAAATTTATAACTATAAAGAGTTAAAAAAAGAACTTAAAGAATATCCTTTTCAAACAGAAAGTGACACGGAAGTATTAATTTATGGCTATCGTAAATGGGGTTATGATTTACCTAATCATTTAAGAGGAATGTTTGCTTTTGCTCTTTATGATATGGAAGAAAAAACTTTGTTCTGTGCTCGTGATCATTTTGGCATTAAACCTTTTTATTATTACTATAATGATGGAACATTTATGTTTGCTTCAGAAATTAAGGCTTTTTTAGATCATCCTAAATTTGAAAAGAAATTTAATGAATCTTTAATTGCTCCTTACTTATCCTTTAGTTTTACGCCTACAACAGAAACTTTTTTTGAAGGTGTTAAACGTTTAGATGCGGGTAATTACTTAACCTATAAAGATGGTCAAATTAATATTGAACGTTATTTTGATTTAACTTTTCCCATTGAAGAAAAAGATTATGATAAAACTGTCGAAGAAATTGGCAAAGTTATGGATGATAGTACTCGTCATCATATGATTAGTGATGTTGAAGTTGGTTCTTTCCTTTCAAGTGGTATTGATTCTTCTTATTTAGTGTCTTTAGCTAAACCTTCGAAAACTTATACAGTAGGTTATGATATTCCACGTTATAATGAAATAGATTATGCGAAGGATTTAACAGATAAATTAAAAATTAACAATACCAGTAAAAAAATAACTAAAGAAGAGTACATGAAAGTTTTAGATAAAATCATGTATCATATGGATGAACCAGCCAGTGATCCTGCTGTGGTGGCATTATACTTTGTGGCTAACTTAGCTAGTAAAGATGTTAAAGTTGTTTTATCAGGTGAAGGAGCCGACGAGTTCTTTGGGGGATATAATTACTACCGAGAAGAAGTAGATTATTCTTTCTATAACAAAATACCTTTCTTTATTCGCCATGGTATTTCTAAATTTTGTTCTTTATTTCCCCCTGTAAGAGGCATTAACTTCTTGGTAAGACGTGGAGAAAAACTAGAAGATAGTTATATTGGGGTTAATAAAGTTTGGAGTGATAAAGAAATTAAAAAACTTTTAAAAACTCCGGTTACCATTCAAAATAAAGAAATAACAAAACCTGTATTTGACAAATTTAAAGGTCAAAGTAACATTGTCAAAATGCAAGCTATTGATATTAATTTTTGGTTAATGAAAGATATTTTGCAAAAAGCAGACCGAATGACAATGGCTAATTCCTTAGAAGGAAGAGTTCCTTTCGTGGATAAAGAAGTCTTTAAAATCGCGTCATCTTTACCACTTAACTATAAAGTGACTAAAGAAAATACCAAAGTTGCTTTAAGAGATGCTGCTAAAAAAGTGATTCCTAATGAATCTTATAAAAAGAAAAAACTTGGTTTTCCTGTACCAATTAGGGATTGGATGAGAGAAGACGATGTATATAAAGAAATTAAAAAAACATTTAATAGTAAAGTATGTAAAAAATATTTTGACAAAGACCTTCTTATTAAAATGCTTGATGAACATAAAAATGGTAAGAAAGATAATTATCGGAAAGTTTGGAATGTCTATTGCTTTATTAAATGGTATAATGTCTTTTTTGCATAGAAAAGGTCGAAGGTATTTCGACTTTTTTTTGTACTCGTTTTTTTTAAATTTTGATATAATGTATATAAGAAGGTGAATGACTTGAAAACAATTAATTACTTATATCTTTCTTTAATGTGTTTTTTTCTTTTTTTCTTTTTGACCATTTTTATTATCAATGGTAATGCTATCTTTTTTGATGAAGTCATTTATAATTTTTTGCATCAATTTTCCTTAACTTCTTTTTTTAAAGTAATGACTGAACTCGGGGGAATTATTGGTATTTTGATTGTTATGCTTTTCTATCTTTTAGGAAGTAAATCTAAAAAAAATAAACAATTTTTCATAAGTTTAATGCTTCTTAATACCGCGGCTAATGTTGTTTTAAAATTATTTTTTGTTCGTTCAAGACCTTATTATGAAAAATTGGTATCAACATCTGGTTTTTCTTTTCCAAGTGGTCATGCGATGGCTATTAGTATGTGTTATGGTTTATTTATTTATTTTTTATGGCAAACAAATATCAAAAAAGTTTGGAAAATAATTGGTACATGTTTCTTTCTTTTTATTATCTTAAGTGTTTGTTTAAGCCGTATTTATCTAGGGGCTCATTACGCAAGTGACGTCTTAGGAGGATTACTTGTAAGTTTATTTTTCCTTTTCTTTAGTATTTTCTTTTTAAAAACTACTAAAATGGTTAAAGCCTCCTCATAAAAAAAGAAGAAAAATTTTACTTTCTTCTTTCTTTAACTTTCTTCTTAATCACTTGTAAATGAGGGAAAGCATGAATAATTCTTTTTTCAAATGTTTTCATAGAGTTTTCCACTTGTTTTTTAACCAACTTGGTTATTCTTTCGGTATCATCTTTCTTAATAATTTGTCTTTTTTGAACATCTTCACTAACATGTTGAATATTTTTGATAATCTTAAATGAAATGACATTATCAATAATATAAACAAGCGACAAAACGATGGTTAAAAGATATAAGATAGGCATAGATATTTTTTCAATCATACCAAGGAAAAAAGGATTAGAAACATACATAATAAACATTCCAAATAAGCCAAATGGTATCATTGTTTCTAAACAAATACGACCATTGATATTAAAACGATATCCTGAATAATCCCACCAACGTGTGTGAAAAATCTTTTCTAAAAAATAACTTGTAAAGTATTCTAGCAAAGAACAACAAAGAATAATCATGATGAATAAGGTGACGGGGTCATTTAAATAACGATTTAACAAAACAGTCATAATTAAAGCACCATGTCCGTAGATAGGGCAATAAGGACCAATTAAAAAGCCTCGGTTAACAAACTTGTGATCAGAAACTAACTTACATCCAACTTCTAGGCACCAACCTAAAAAAGAATAGACAAAAAATAGTAAAATATAACGACATACTATTTCCATATAAAATAAAACATCCTTTCAATTTATGTTAATTATATCGAGAAAACTAAGTTTTTGTAAAGTAAAATAAAGAACAAAAAAATCTTGTTTGTTGGATAAGTCGTAGGAAATTGACTAATACTTGACATATCTTTAAAAAAATATACAAAAGATAAAAGAAAATGGATATAATATTACTATTGGAGGGATGAATTATGAAAAAGAAAACAGTAGCAGCCTTATTAGGAGGAGCAGCCGTTGGAGCTGGCTTAGGTATTTTATTTGCCCCTAAAAAAGGTGAAGAAACAAGAGCCGATTTAAAAGCTAAAATGGATGAACTTGTTAATAAAGCTCGTGATATTGATATGGATGACGTGAAAGAATACGTTGTTACTAAAACAGATGAAATTGAAGCATCTTTGAAAGATTTAGATAAGGAAAAAGTTTTAGAAATTGCTAAGAAAAAATCTAAAGAAATTCAAAAAAGCGCTAAAGATTTAGTAAATTATGTTAAAGATAAAGGAGAACCTGTTTTAACAGATGCTGCTAATGCAGTTAGAGAAAAAGCTATTGAAACAACAAAAGCCGTTTTAAAAAAATTAGAAAGTACAAAATAAGTTTATTGCATAAAACTATAAAATTTTGTATAATGGTTAAACAAAGAAGTGGTAGTTTTTGAACCCTTCTTTTTTTGTTTTACTCTAGAGGAGAGATAATAAATGAATAATAATTTTTATACAAAATATGAATATGCTCAAAAAATGCTTGAAGCAGAACTTAATATATTAATAGATTCTTTTGAAAGAAAACATGGCTATACCCCTGTGGAACATGTTAAAACAAGATTAAAAACTTTACCAAGTATTCAAAAGAAATTAGAGAAAAAGGGTTATAGTTATAATGTTGAAAATATTGAAAAACATATTATGGATGTAGTTGGATTTCGTATCGTTGTTTCTTTTTTGTCAGATGTTTATGATATTGTTTCCTTAATTAGTCATTCGACTAATTTAATTATCAAACAGCGAAAAGATTATATTGAAAATCCTAAAGAATCGGGTTATACCAGTTATCATCTTATTTTATTAGTGCCTATTTACTTAGAAAATTATGTGGAATATATTCCAGCAGAAATTCAAGTTCGGACAGTTGCAATGGATTTCTGGGCAAGTTTGGATCATAAAATTCGTTATAAATTTAAAGAAGAAATTCCACATGAAGTCCAAAATGAAATGCTAAGTTATGCTAAAGATATTAGAGAGCTAGATCACAAAATGTATTATATGAATCAAATAATGAACAAATATCAATGAGTTCATTTTTTAATTGTTATTTTTTTTAGTTTCACTTATAATTATAGTATAGAAATGGAGTGAAAAAAGAATAATGTATTGTAGTGAATGTGGAGCTAAAATACCACAAGATGCTTCTTTTTGTGGAGAATGTGGCGCAAAAGTCCAAAAGAGTAAAGAAACGCCTCCCAAAAAAGAAAGAAAACCACTTAGCAAAACAAAGAAAATAAGTATTTTAGTTATTCTTGTTGTGGCTATCGTTTTCGTTGGCGGTTATAAATATCTAATAACTATGACAGGACCAGTTGGTGTAACTAAACATTATGTCGCCTCTTTAAAAAGTAACAGTATTGAAGATATTTATAATTCTTTAAGTATTGAAGGAGATACTACTTTTACAACGTTAGATGAATTTAAAAAGGTTTATGACGAAGATGAAAATAGTTTTAAAGACCTAAAAAGTTATACAGTAGACGAGGCCATTTATAATGATGATAAGAAAAGTGCAACCGTTCGTGTTACTATTAAAAAGGATGATGATACTGAAAAGGTTTTAATGGCTACTGTAAATAAAAGTGATAAAAAGAAATACCTATTCTTTGATGAATGGAAAGTAGAAAGTCTAACAAGTAATGGATATTCTACAACGGGTGTGGAAGTTTTAAAGGATTTTCGGATTAGAGTTCCTAAAAATAGTAAATTAACTTTAAATGACCAAGATGTTGATCCTAAATTTATCGAAGAAAATACTTATGAAGATGGTATTGATGTTTATGTTATTCCTAATTTATTTGTTAGTACAATTAAAATAAAAACAACTTTACCAAATCAAATGGTAATTGAAGATGAAAAGATTTTAAATTCTTACAGTAATCAATATGAAGTAGAAGTTTCTTTACAAAAATTAAATGATGAAATGGTAAGTACTTTAAAAGAACAAGTAAAAACAGATATTTCTAATTTATATAATAATATTATTGCTAAAAAAAATTGGGATGCTGTAAAAGAAAGTTATAGTTATAACAATGTTAATTTATCTTCTTTAGAAGAAGATTATATGGACTTATATGAGGATTTAAATGATGATGATTTAACTCTTAAAAAATTAGAAATTTCTAGTGTCACTTTAACAAATGTTAAACTAAGTGACGAAGGAAAACTTGTGATAACCGCGAAATATAATTATGATTATACGGTTGATTACAAAAGTTTACTAGGGGATGTTAAAACTAAAGATGGTAAGAGTTCTTACTCATCAACTATTACTTATGACTATTATGATAACAGTTATAAAATAAATGAAATTTATAACATGGTTCATTATTTTAGTACATGGTAAAAAAGAAAGGAATTGAAAAAAATGGCAAAATTTTGTACAAAATGTGGAAAGAAATTAGAAGAGGGAAAAACTTGTGATTGTGAAAAAACAACCGTTGCAAATAATAACATGGTAAATGATTATATGGAAGTTTTAAAAGGAATGTTTACTAAACCATTAGATACTATGAAAGATTATGCTAAAAAATCTAAATTTAATTTAGGCCTTATTATGATTGTTTTAAATGCTTTAGTTTTTGGTTTATTTATTTATCTATTTGCTAAGGAAGGTATTAATTCAGCCTATGCGATTATTTATGGCAGTTCTCCTTTATTTGGCAGTGTTACCAAAAATGTTGAAATACCTATTAAAGTTTTCTTTATCGTTAGTTTATTAATGGCTATTTTCCATTTCTGTTTTGGAGGACTTCTTCATTTTATATCTACTACAATTTTAAAAACAGAATCAGATATTAAAAGAACATATGCTTTAATTGGTACTGCCGTGGTTGTTAGTACAGTTACTACTTTAGCTAGTCTTATCTTAATGTATGTTAATATATGGTTATGTCTTATTGTTTTACTACTTGGTAGTTTACTATACTTCTTTAATTTATTCCATGGTTTTACAGAACTTACAAAAGTAGATAAAAATAAAATCGTTTATGTCTTTACAAGTGCTTATGCGATTACCTTATTTATTGTCTGTTATGTTTTACCAAAGATTTTTAGTTAATGACTAAAAGTCTTTTTTTTAACTTTTTTTGTAAAAAAAAAGGAAATAGCCAATTTTTTTTGTATATATAAGTAGGAGGTATAAAATGTTTGATTTTTTATTATTCATTAATCTGCTCATTTTAGATTATCTTACTTTTAAAAGTTACCGAAGAAAAGAAAAATTAGTCGGAACCTTAAATTTAAGAGATTTAGATGAAGACTTTTGGCAAGATAATTATTAAAAATGATTGCAAAACCAAAAAATATTTCTTATAATAGTTTTTGAAAGCAAGAGAAAAAAGAGTAGTAATAAACCTTTTCTTTTAAAGAGAGTTTGGACTTGGTGAAACCAAATAAAGAAAAATTATGAACTTACTTTTGGATGCTTATAGGATTGTTTTCCTTTATCAAACATAGAGTAGAAATTAAGGTGGTACCACGGGGTAAACTCGTCCTTTAGGTATTGCCTTTTTATTTTGCTAAAAGAAAAGAGGGTATATATGGAAACTTATGAATTGTTGATGGAAATAGGCTTTTTTGCCATTATGTTTTTACTGATTTTTATAATTACTTATGGGATGAATCTGAATAATTATAAAAAACGTAAATACACATCTATTGGTGAGTTAAACTATTTATTAAAGAAATTTAATTTAGATAGAAAGAAACTACCTGTACGTAAAATGCTTTTGAATTTTAGTTTGTTAGATGCTTTTATTATGGCCTTTACAGCAAGTTTTATAACATCTTTACCAGTAAATACTGTATTTCAAATGCTCATTGGTTTTGTGCTTTTATTTGCACTCATCTATGCTTTATATGAAATATATGGCAGACATTTAGTAAAAAAATATAAAAAGAAAGAAGGAAAATAAAATGAATTATCAAAATATTGACAAAAAATGGCAAAATTATTGGGATGCTCATGAAACTTTTAAAGCATCTAACACTTCTTCTAAAACACCTTATTATGTTTTGGTTGAATTTCCTTATCCATCTGGAGCTGGTCTTCATGTTGGACATGTAAGAAGTTATACTGCCCAAGATGCTTTAGCGCGTTATAAAAGAATGAAAGGGTACAATGTCTTATTTCCAATGGGATGGGATGCTTTTGGTGCTCCTGCAGAACAATACGCGATAAAAAATCACATTCATCCTAAAGAAGCAGTTAAAGAAAACATTCATAATTTTAAAAGACAAATGAAATCTCTAGGTTTTTCTTTTGATTGGAGCAGAGAATTTTCAACAACAGATCCTGAATATTATAAATGGACCCAATGGCAATTTTTACAATTTTATAAACACGATATGGCTTATAAGGCTAAAGTGCCTGTTAACTGGTGTCCTAAATGTAAAAGTGTTTTATCAAATGAAGATGCAGTTGGTGGGGTATGTGAAAGATGTGGCACACCTGTTGTGCAAAAAGAAAAATCCCAATGGATGCTTAAAATGGCAAGTTATTCAGAAGATTTATTAAAAGGTTTGGATGACACGAATTTTACAGAACGTGTTAAAGTAGGACAAAAAAACTGGATTGGTAAATCAACTGGCGTTGAAATGGCTGTTCAAATTAAAGACGGAGGAAGTTTTTCTATTTTTACAACATGCATCGAAACTGTTTATGGTATTACTTTCTTTGTTATTGCCCCAGATGGTAAGATTATTAAAGACTTAATGCCACGAGTTGAAAACCAAGAAGAAGTTTTAGCGTATATTGAACAAACCAAACAAAAATCTGCTTTAGAAAGAACCGAATTAAATAAAGATAAAACTGGTTGTGAAGTTAAAGGCGTTAAAGCCATCAATCCTGTCAACGGTAAAGAAGTTCCTATTTTCTTAGGAGATTTCGTTTTAGGTGATTACGGCACAGGCGCTGTTATGGCCGTGCCAAGTCATGATCAAAGAGACTATGAGTACGCGAAAGCCCATAATTTACCAATGATTGATGTAATTACAGGTGATACGAGTGAAAAAGCCTTTACTAAAGAAGAATATTTAAATTCTAATGCTACTCTTATTAACTCTGAAGAATTTAATGGTATGGGTGTTATGGACGCCAAAAAAGCCATTACTGCAAAACTTGTTTCTTTGAAAATTGCCAGAGAAGTTAATAACTATCGTATGCGTGACTGGATTTTCTCAAGACAACGTTTCTGGGGTGAACCTATTCCAATGGTTTATTGTGATACTTGTGGATGGGTACCTGAAAAAGAAGAAAATTTGCCAATTCTTTTACCTGATGTTACAGAGTATGAACCAACTGAAGACGGGGAAAGTCCACTTGCTAAGATAGAAGAATTTGTTAATTGTAAATGCCCAAAATGTGGTAAAGATGCGAAAAGAGAAACAGATACTATGCCAAACTGGGCTGGTTCAAGTTGGTATTTCTTAAGATTTATGGATGCTAGAAATGATAAATGTTTCGCGGATATGGAGGCTATGAAATATTGGAAACGTGTTGACTTTTATGATGGCGGTAATGAACACATTGCTCGACACTTACTATATGCTCGTTTCTGGGTCCAATTTTTGTATAACATTGGTTTAGTTCCTCATAAAGAAATGATTTGGACAAGAGTAAGCCATGGTATGGTTTTAGGACCTGATAATCAAAAAATGAGTAAAAGTAAAGGGAATGTAATTAACCCTGATGATATTGTTAATGAATATGGGGCAGATACTTTAAGAGTTTATGAAATGTTTATGGGCGATTATACCCAAGATGCTCCATGGAATACAGATTGTTTAAAAGGCTGCAAAAGATTTATTGACCGTATTGTTCGTTTACAAGATAAAGTAACAACCGAAGAAACATATACACCTTCTTTAGAAATACTTATTCATAAAAGTATTAAAAAGGTAAGTGATGATATCGAAAATATGGCTTATAACACAGCCATTTCAACTCTTATGATATTATTAAACACTTACGAAAAAGAAACTGCTATTACTAAAAAAGATTATCAAGTATTATTAACACTTTTAAATCCTTTTGCTCCACATATTACCGAAGAATTAAACGAAAAATTAGGTTATAATCCTATCTGTGATAGTGTTTGGCCAAGTTATGACGAAGCTAAAACTATTGAAACCGAAAAAGTTGTCGGTGTGCAAATTAATGGTAAATTAAGATGTGAAATGAAAGTTTGTGAAGAAGATACTCTAGATACTGTTAAAGAAAAGATTAAATCTTTAGAAACTGTTCAAAAATACTTAGAAGGTAAGGAAATTGTTAAAGTTATTTATGTTCCTCTTCGTATTGTTAATATTATTATAAAATAGGTGATGTATTTCACTTATTTTTTTGTGTCAAATCAACAAAACTTCTTTATTTGTCTTTTATAAAAAAATTAATTTAGGTTATAATAGAGTTAGAAAGGACAAGGTTGTATGATTCGAAATTACATTAAAAATTATGAAAGATATGCGATTTTAATATCTATCCTTATGATTTTCTTTTCCATCTTTTTAATAGTAAAACCAGATGTTTCCGTCTTATTTTTTATCTTACTATTTGGAGTCTTACTTGTCATAAGTGGTTTAGGTAGTCTTTTTTCTTACTTTTTAACTGAAAAAGAAGATCGTTTATTTAGCTTTGATTTAATAAGTGGCATTTTAACTATTTTATGTGGTGTTTTCACTATTATTTATCGTACTGACTTAGTTCAAGTTTTACCTATAATTCTTGGCTTATGGATTATCTTTAGCAGTCTTTTAAAAATGCAAGTAGCCATTAATTTTAGTCCTTTTTCTAAGAGTTATTTATGGCTTTTACTTCTTGAAATTTTAATGATTATTTTAGGCGTTGTTTTAATTACAAATCCTTTTGAAAGTATTAAAGCCATCACCACAACGGCAGGTGTTTTCTTACTTATATCAGAAGTATCTAGCCTAATAGAAAGTTTCTACATTTTAAATACAGTTAAAAAATTATAAAGAAACGGTAAAAATACTGTTTCTTTTTTAATGATTATGTTATATTAGATAGCAGAAAAAAGAGGTTTTTATGCATACATTAGGTTTAATATTTGCTATGGAAGAAGAATTATCAGCTTTCAAAAAATATATAGAAATTGATAAAGAATATAATATTTTTGATTTAACTTTTATAGAGGGACATTACGCCAATTTAAAACTTATTTTAGCTAAATGTGGTGTTGGTAAAGTAAATGCCGCAAGATGTAGTCAAATACTTATTGATAATATGAAAGTAGATGCCCTTATTAATGTTGGTGTAGCCGGTGGCCTTACAGATGAACTTTCAATTGGCTCTTTAGTAGTTGGGGAAAAACTAGTGCAACATGATTTTGATATCACAGCGTTTAATCATGAGAAAGGTTATATTCCTGATATTGGGGTTTATATGAATGCCGATGATTATTTAATTAAAAAAGCCTTAGAAACTTCTTTAAAGTATAATATTCCTCTTTTTAAAGGGGTAATTGCTTCGGGAGATATCTTTTGTACAGACCCTAAAATGGCAGATAAAATACATCAAAAATTTAAGGCTTTATGTACCGAGATGGAAGGGGCTAGTGTGGCCCAAATAGCATATCTATCTCATATTCCCTTTTTAATTATCCGCAGTATTTCTGATACACCAAACAATCATAATGAAAAGACTTACGAAGAATTTTTAGAAGAATCTTGTGCCCATGTAGCTAATTACATGCTCCATTTCTTAGAAGAATTATCATAAAAAAAAGAATTTACGAGATGATTTTTTCAATCACTTTTGTAAATTCTTTTTGTCTTTTTTCCATTTCTTTTTCCGTAGTAGCTTCAAACCTTAAAGTAAGATTTGGTCCTGTATTACTAGCTCTTACTAAAACCCAAGCATTATCAAAATTAACTCTTACGCCATCAATATTTAAAAACTCATAACGCATTTTCTTAACGTATTCACATACTTTATCGACAACTGCAAATTTTTTATCATTGGCCACCGGTATTTTAATTTCAGGGGTAGAATAGTAGATTGGAATATCTTTTAAAAGTTCACTAAAGGTTTTATCGGTTAAAGATAATATTTCTAAAAATCTTAAACCAGCATAAATGGCACTACAAACTTCAGGACCACGATCATTAAAGAAAATATGCCCAGATAATTCGCCACCTAATGGGATATGATGTTCTTTCGTATTGGCTTCCGTGAAACTTGTTCCCGTCCGGCTCATAAAAATTTTCCCACCTAATTTTTCTGTTTCATCCATTAAAGCCTTTGAACACTTGACATCACATAGAAAAGTTTTATTAGAAACTTTTGCTATCATATCGCGAATAGCCACGATCATATATTTGTCGGCCATAATAAATTTTGCGTTTTCATCAATAATTCCTAATCGGTCACCATCACCGTCATACGCAATACCAATATCGGCCTTTACTTCTTTTACTTTATCTTTTAACATTTGCATGTTTTCTTCAACCGCTGGATCAGGGTGATGATTTGGAAATGTACCATCACTTTCAGCACAAATATAGGTTACATCAAGATTAGAAAACATTTCATGAACTTGTTTAACAATCGTTGAAGTTACGCCATTTCCTGGGTCAATAACAACTTTAACTTTTTTATTACCCATATGAATGTTATCTTTTAGATATTTTAAATATTCATCTAAAATATTTCTTTCTTCTAAAATACCATGACCTGTTTTGAACTTGTTTTGTAAAGTATATTTTTTAAAATCTTCAATCATCTCGCCCCTTGCATTAGCAAGATTATCAAAAGAGAATTTAAAACCGTTATCATCTTTGGGATTATGACTCGCGGTTACCATAATACCATAAGTATTTTCTTTATATCTGGTATAGTAATGCATTGGAGTCGTTATTAATCCATAATCAATTACATTAATACCAGATTCTAAAAGCCCTTTTTTTAAAGATTTTGTTAGACTCGGTGATGAAAGACGATTATCATGGCCAATGACACATTTATTTTTATCACAAAATTCTTGCAAATAACTGCCATAACTTTTACCAATGAGATAAGCAGCCTCTTCATTTATTTCAGATGGGTAATTTCCCCTTATATCATATGCTTTGAATATGCTTTCGTTAATCATTTAACACCTCTTTCTATCATATTCATTTTAGCACAGATTTATCCAGTGTCAAACACAGATATTTTTATTTGACACTTTGCTTGTTTTGCTATATTCTTAAAATGAGAGGGATATTTATGAAAAAATTAAATGAAGAAAGCATAAGAATCGTCCAAGAAAATCATAAATCTTATAAAGAAATGCTTGAAAGATCACAACGTGATCATGAAATACAAAAACGCCGTAACCAAAAAATATTCGAGGATAAAATAAAAGATTTTCAAAAAGCTTTAAAAATATTTTTGACTGGTGCAGCCTGTGTTGCCATTTTATTAGGCGTTAATGAATTTCGAACAGAATTAGATAAAGGCCTTAAATTTCAAACTTATTATGATGCTGGCGAAGATATTATTCAGGAAAATACTTATCGTGTAAATCCAACGCAAAGTGGTATTGCTTATCATAATGATAAAATAGCTAAAGATATTTTAAAAAATGAGGAAAGTCGTCACGAAGAAAAGAAAGAAGATGACACCAAATATCTTATTGCTGGGGTAAGTAAAGCTATGCGATACAATATGAATAAAAATATGGATGAAGTCATTTCTCATATGAATAATGAGGATTTTAAAAATTGGCAGGAATATCTTGATTATTTAGGATATGATTCTTATGATGCTTACATCGCGGGAATAAAAGATGAATTAGGCGTAAAAAATAAGGGAGGAAGATAAATTATGGAAGTTACTGTATTTACTTTAGAAGACGGAAACTATTGTGTTTTAGATAAAATAATTTATCAAGATAAAACTTATCTTTATTTGTTTAAAGAAAATGAACCAGAAGTGACTCTTATTCAAGAATACGAAAAAGATTCTAAGAAATTAAAAGGCATTTCCGAGGAAACATTTAATATTTTGCTCCAAGAATTTGCTAAACGTCATACGAAGTAAAAATTTACTTCTTTTTTTGTGCTCTAAACCATAAACTGTTTTAGAGAGGATGAGAAAAAAATGAAAAGTGTGATACCTTTTACTAAAACTTTAGAATTTAAAACAAAAATTAGTGAAATTACAAGTATTTCTTTAGAAAGAGAATTTAAAATAGGAAAAGGAGAAATCAGTGGTAATTTATTTGTGACCGGCGAATATAAGAGTCATGATATTAGTGCTAATGTGTTGCCTTTTTCTTATAAAATACCCTTTACTATTGAAGTGCCTGATAATATAAAAGAAGATGATGTAACTTTAGAAATTACTGATTTTGCTTATGATATGGCAAGTGATAAAGAAATCACTGTTAATGTCGAATTAGAACTATGTTATTCTTTAGAAGAAAAGGTTGAAGAAAAAGAAACTCCTTTTGAGGTAAATAGTGATGAAATGATTGCCATGATGGAAGAAAGAAGTGATTCTTCGGAAAAGAAAGAAAATGCTTTAGAAGAAAAGGTTGAATCAGAAAAAGAACCTAAAAAGGAAGAATTAAAAAATGATAAAGAAGAAAAAAGAAACGAAACCGAAGATTTACTTATCAATCCTTATTTAAATGATAATGAATATACGACTTATCATATCCATATTGTCAAAGAAGGCGAAACTGTGGAAACTATTTGCAGTCTTTATCAGACTACTTCAGATTTTTTAAAAAATTATAATGACATAGAAAATTTAACTTTAGGTTCTAAAATAATTATTCCAACTGATGATGAATCGTAAAAGCCTTGATGTTTTAAAAGAGGTTTATAAACCAACAAAACTAACTTGGAAAAATAAAGTCTTAGTTTTAGAATCGACAAGTGGTAATTTTGTAATTAAAGAAAAAAAGAAAGATATAAGAAAATTATATGATTATTTAAATAGTCGTAGTTTTAATTATTATCCTTCTTTAATTGATGATACAAGAGAAGATGTTAATGTCTTTTCTTTTGTAAATGAAAGTTTTGCTCCTAAAGAACAAAAAGCCATGGATCTTATAAAAATGGTGGCTCTTTTGCATCAAAAAACAACATATTATAAAGATGTAACCAGTGATGAATATAAAAAAATTTATGATGAATTAAAAGATGAAATGGTCTATATTCGTTATTATTACGAAAATTTATACCAAGCCTTTTTTGAAAAAATATATCCTAGTCCGAGTGAATATTTCTTGTTAACTAATATTTCTAAAATTTTATCTTCTTTAAACTATGCAGAAGACAACTTAGAAAAATGGTATGATATGGTTAAAGATAAAACAAAATATCGAGTATGTCAAATTCATAATAATTTGTCTCTTGATCATGTAAGAGAAAACTGTCTTATTAGTTGGGATTATGCTCGTAAAGACACTCCTATTTTAGATTTAATTAAATTCTATAAAAACTCTTATTTTGAACTTAATTTTGAGCCACTTTTGAACACGTATTTAAAACTTTATCCCTTAACAAATGAAGAAGAAAACCTTTTATTTTTAACTCTCGCTATTCCTCCCAAAGTAGAATTTTCTTATACGGAATTTGAAAGTGTTAAAAATATTCGGAAAACATTAGATTATATTTATAAAACAGAAAATTTAATAAGGCCATACAATACGATAAAGAAAGAACAATAGAAGTGAAAATTCAATAAGAAGGATAAATATATTAAAACGTAAGGGTAAAATAAGCGTAATAATAACTTGATAAAAAATAAGAACGCCTAAAATAAAGACCGCTAAAACATTAAAAAAAGAGTTATGAGGTTTCATACAATCACCTAATTATAATTTATGATATATTATGTCGTAATGTTAACTAATTGCAAAATGTTATTGCAAAACTATGGTCAATGTTATATAATTTTTACATGAATAGGAGAGAATGTTGTATGAAAGATGTGAAAGTATTAAATAAAAAAGGTTTTACTTTAATTGAACTTTTAGCTGTTATTATCATTTTAGCTGTTTTGATGATGCTTGCTGGTAATAGTGTTATTAATATTATGATGAATACTCGTCGAAGTGCTTTTCGTACTGAATTTTTAGCATTACTTGATTCTGCTCAGTTAAAGGCTCAAACAGATATGTTAGGTGGAAAACGACTACAAAAAAAAGATGATACGTATTGTTATTGTTTTGTCGATAAAAATGATACAACTAAGGTTACCAAATGTACGGACAAAAAACTTGATTCTTTTGATAACAAGGGTAATTATAATGGTAGTGTTTTGGTCACTAATACTGGAAGTGGTGCTTTAACTTTCAAAGGTTGGATGTACAGTACAAGTTATGCTATTGAAGGAAAAAATTCCGATATTCAAGATAATGATACGGATGTTATGGATGCATCAAAAGCAACTGTAACTAGTGACAAAATATTTACTTGTGGTAAATAATAAAAGTCTAGAAATAGGCTTTTTATTTTGCTATAATTTAAAGCAGAAAGAAGTGAAGATATGTTAATCATTGGTAGTCATGTTGGGTTTAATAGTAAAGACGGTTTACTTGGAAGTGTCAAAGAAGCCTTAAGTTATCAGGCTAATACTTTTATGTTTTATACCGGGGCACCTCAAAACACCATTAGAAAAGAAATAGATGAAAAGACAACTAAAGAAGCCCATGTATTAATGCAAGAAAATAATATCAATATCCAAAATGTTATTTGTCATGCTCCTTATATTATTAATTTAGCCAATCGTAAAGATGAACAAAAATGGCATTTTAGCATTGACTTTTTAAAAGGTGAACTTAAAAGATGTGATTTACTAGGTATTAAATCTTTAGTTTTACATCCTGGTAGTGCTGTTGGTTTACCCAAAGAAGAAGCTTTACAAAATATTAAAGATGGTTTAAATGAAGTTTTAAAAGATAATTTCAATTGTTTAATTTTACTTGAAACAATGGCTGGAAAAGGTACTGAATGTGGAACTAATTTAGAAGAAATTAAATACTTGGTTGATAATACTTCTTATCCTGTTGGAGTATGTCTAGATACCTGCCACTTAAATGATTCAGGAATTGACATGAGTAAATTTGATGATTATTTAAATATTTTTGACGAAAAAATAGGCCTTGATAAAATAAAATGTATTCATATCAATGATAGTAAAAATGTAATTGGCTCTCATAAGGACCGTCATGAAAATATTGGCTATGGTACTATTGGTTTTGAAAACATCTTAAACATTATTTACAATGAACGCTTAAAAGACGTTCCTAAAATTTTAGAAACGCCTTATGTTGGGGAAACTTTAGAAGACAAAAAACGAATTTATCCTCCATATCTTTTTGAAATCAAAATGATAAGGGCAAAAAAGTTTGATGAAAATCTTTTCAATCATATCCATGAATATTATAAATAATGACCATATTTTTGATAATACATCTGATATAACTTTTGAATTTTATAAAAGTTTTCTTCAGAATAACGGTCTTTAAAACGATCAAAATTTAACAAATTGGGATTTCTTAAAATTTTATCCCAATTTTTTTTGACGAAGAGATACGTAAAATCAAGTTCTTCCTCAGTTAAAGAAACATTATTTTTGAGGGCAAAATTTAAGACATCTTCTTTTTTTAATTTTTCCATATAACGGGCTATTAAATTAAACATAACATCACCTAAAATATTGTATGAAAATATGAAAAAAATTAATACTAATAAGGGTGATAACATGAAAGTAAAATTATTATTAATGGCTTTTTTTAGTATTTTTATTTTGCAAATTTACCAAATTAATCATGAAAATCATTTATATTATGAAACAAAATTAAAAGAAAAAACTGAACGGATTATTCTAGGAGAAAGTCCTAAAAGAGGAAGAATATTAGATGTCAATGGGAAGGTTCTTGTTGATAATAAAGAAGTTTTGAATATTTCTTATCATAAAAATTATAAGGCTACTATTAAAGATGAATTAGAAATAGCCAAAAAATTAAGTTCTTTTGTCGATACTTATTCTTTATCAACCACCGATTTAAAAAACTATTATTTGGCTTTAAATAATAATGGTAGTGACTTAATTAGTAAAGATGAGAAAAAGCTATATGATATGCATAAATTAAGTGGGGAAGATATATCCCAAATGAAATGGAATCGTATTACTGATGAAATGATTAATTATGATGAAGAAAATAAAAAAACAGCCTTTTTATTTTTAAAAATGCAAAATGGATATAGTTATCAAGATAAAGTCCTTTTTGAAAATGTTACTAAAGAGTTTATAGAAAAGATAAACGCTTTAGAAATTTCTTCTTTATTTCCAGCGATTTCTTATGAAAGAACTTATCCTTATGAAGAAACTTTGCTTTCCATTTTTGGAAGTGTTGGAAATATATCAAAGGAAAAACTAACAAGTTATTTAAAAAAAGGATATTTTCTTTCAGATATAGTGGGAACAAGTGGTTTAGAAGAACAATATGAAGATATTTTAAAAGGCGAGAAAGGAAAATATTTCATCAATAGTGATAATACTTTAACGGAGGTTAAAGAAAGTAAAAGTGGTAATGATATTACTTTAAATTTAGATATAGATGTTCAATTGGAATTAGAAAAAGTATTGAAAGAAGAAATGCTAAAAGCCTCTAAAAGAAGGTCGGCTAAATATTTTAATGAAGCATATGCCATGGTGGGTAACCCTATGACGGGCGGAATTATTGCCCTTGCAGGTTTAAAAAAAACAAATGATACTTTCACAGATATTACAATTACGGCTTTTACGTCTTCTTATGCGATGGGAAGTGTCGTTAAAGGGGCTTCAAATACAGTTGGTTATTTGTCTGGAGCCATCCAGGTTGGTAAAAAAATAAAAGATAGTTGTGTAAAACTTTATTCAGAGCCAAGTAAATGTTCTTATAAAAGACTAGGTTATGTCGATGATATCACGGCTTTAAAAACATCTTCTAATTATTTTCAATTTCTAACAGCTATTTCATCCACGGGTCAAAAATATCGTTACAACATGAAATTTGATGTGACTGAGGATGACTTTAAGCGCTACCGAGATACGTTTGCTTCTTATGGCTTAGGCGCTAAAACAAGGATTGATTATCCTTTAGAACAAACAGGAATGAAAGGGGTTAAAGTCGCAGGAGATCTTCTTTTAAATTTAGCAATCGGACAATATGATACTTATACACCAATTAGTTTATTACAGTATATCAATACATTAGCTAACCATGGTAATCGTTATGCTTTAAGATTCAAAAAAGAAGATTATAATACTTTCTTAAATCAAATTGGTTTAGATGAAGCCTATTACAATCGTATCACCGAAGGACTTTATGAAGTTTTTCATGGTGGTACGGCTTCTAGTTATGTTAGTAAAAAGAAAAATGCCGTTGGTAAAACGGGAACAAGTGAAACTTTTTATGATAGTGATAATGATGGGGTTGTCGATAAAGAAGTTATTAATTCCACGGTGGCCTTTTATTATCCTAGGGAAAGTCCTCGTTATAGTGTTGTCGTTGTTGCTCCTTTTCTAACAGATGATGGTAACTTTATGTATCCTTTTACCAAAAATGTAAGTTTACATATGACAAATTATTTGCCTTTGTAAAAAAGTGTAAAATATACGTCAAATATTTAAAAAATTTAATTTTTTTCTCTTAAAAAAAAGGAAATCCATGATTTTTTTTGAATATATAAGTAGAAGGTAAAAATACTTTCTAAGAAAGGATAACTTATGAAACAAGAAATTATGGATTTTTTATTGGCTAAAACGCCTGAAATTTATGAAAGAAACCCTTATTTATTTAAAGAAAGTGAGGCTCATCGTGGTTGGTTTTCGTGTCGAGCTTACTTTTTAGAACAAAATGATTTATTTTTAAGCGAGGTTTTAAAAGAACTAGAAAAGGAGTATCCTGGTATTTATGACAAAGAGGAACTTTTTTATATGCAAAAATTATATCTCATGTATCCCAAAGAACCACCCACGGACCTTTTGTGTTTATCGTGGGAACATATCAAAATATTATTAAATATTTGTGAGGAACAAAAAAGAAATTTTTATATAGAACTTTGCTTGCAAAAGAATTTACAAGTGGAAGATTTAAAAAAATATTTATTAGAAGATTTATACGAGAAATGTCTTTTAGCGAATAAAGAAAGGAAAGTTTATCAAAGAGATTACAGTAAAATAGATGAACTTATAAGTGTTTCAAAAATGATATGGAGTTAAAAAAATTCATTTATTCATCACATTTTTGTTATAATATAGTAAATCAAGTGGCTTAAAAGAAAGAAGGTTTGCTATGAAAATTTTAGTAGTGGATGATGAAGCCTTAATCCGTAATGTGGTTAAAGAATATTTAGAGGCTGAACATTTTAAGGTGGATGAAGCAGGAGATGGCGATGAGGCGATAAAACTTGTTAATAATAAGGACTATGATTTAATCGTCTTAGATATTATGATGCCTAAAAAAGATGGTTTTCAAACGATGAAAGAAATCAAGAAAATAAAAAACATTCCTGTTATTATGCTTTCAGCCCGCCAAGAAGAATTTGATAAACTAATTGGGTTTGACTTGGGAATTGATGATTATGTCACCAAGCCATTTAGTCCTAAAGAACTTGTGGCTAGAGTAAAAGCTATTACCAAACGTTATCATAATGAAGAAGATAAAATGATTTTTGGCTCTTTAACTTTAGATGATAAAGCTCATGAAGTAAGAATTGATGATAAACTAGTTACTTTAACGCCCAAAGAGTATGACTTATTAAAATGCTTTTTAACAAATCACCATATAGCTCTTTCCCGGGAACAACTTTTAACAAACATCTGGGGTTATGATTTTTATGGTGACGATAGAACCGTTGATACGCATGTTAAAACCTTAAGACAACACTTAGGAAAATGTGGAAAATATATTAAAACGATTCGTAAGGTAGGGTATAAATTTGAATACGAAGACTAAAAAACAAAGTTTTCATCATAAAACTCTTGTTTATTTTATTACCTTCAGTGTTACCATTTTATTACTATTATGGTTATTTCAAGTTTTCTATCTTAAATATGCGTATCAAAATTATCAAGTTCAAAATTTAAAACAACTAGCAACTATTATAAAAAAAACAAGTGAGGAAAATTTAAATACTACTTTAGAAAAAGTAGCTTATAAAAACGAATTATGTATTGAATATTATGATGGGTTAAATAACATTCAATATAATACTTTAAAAGTAGGATGTGCTCTTGGTAAAAATGATCAAGGTATTTTAAATATTGAAAAAGAATTTATTAATTCCAATGAGTCGATGACATCTTATAATCTTTTAAATGATGAATATGAAACAAGAGCGTATCTTTATGGTATTAAGTTAAATAGTGGTTATGTTTTTTTGTATAACACTTTGGAAGATTTAAGTGTTTCAAATCGTATTTTACGTAATCAGCTTATTTATTTAACTATTATTGCAATTATTTTTGCGTGTTTTATCGCGTACTTTTTATCTCAAAAATTAACGTGTCCTATTTTGGATATCACAAAACGCGCTAAGAAACTAGGTTCAGGAGAAACAATTACTTTTCCTAAATATGATTTAGAAGAGGTAGATGAACTTGCCCGTGTACTAGAAGAATCGGGAAGAGATATTGAAAAAAATGATGAACTTAGAAGAGACTTAATGGCTAATGTTTCTCACGATTTAAAAACGCCTTTAACTATGATAAAGGCTTATGCCGAAATGGTTCGTGATATGAGTTATCAAAACGACGAAAAAAGAATTATGCATTGCAATATTATTATGGATGAAGTAGACCGTTTAAATTTACTTGTCAATGATATTCTTGCTTTATCTAAATTTGAAGCTAATGCTGAAGAAATTAAACGGGAATCTTTTGATTTAGTGGGCGAAGTAAAAACTATTGTCAATCGTTATCAGATTATTAAAGAAACTGAAGACTATCATATTATTTTAAATGCCCCAACTAAAGCAATGGTAAAAGCAGACAAACAAAAATTAAATCAAGTCATATATAACCTTATTAATAATGCCATTAATTATACGGGTAAAGATAAAACAGTTACGATAAACATAAAAAAAGAAAAAGATAGTTATTTAGTGCAAATAGAGGATACTGGCAAAGGTATTAAAGAAGAAGAAATTCCTTTTATTTGGAATAAATATTATAAAAATGAAAAAAATCATCAACGAAATGTAGTCGGAACTGGTCTTGGGCTATCCATTGTTAAAACAATTTTAGAAAGGCATCAATTTAAATATGGAGTTGAGTCAGCCAAAAACAAAGGAACAATCTTTTACTTTTATGTAAAAAAAGCCTAATTTTTTCTTTTATTCACTTTATTTTCACACAATTTTCATAAATGAAGAGTAATATGTTAGACATGAAAGGAGAAGTGATACAGAAGATACGATCCATATATTTTGAAAAAAATATATAAAAAAAACTCTATACAATATAAATAACATATAAACTCAAACTCACACTTTATGGGAAAGGACGACCTTTTAAAATGTCCTTTCCTTTTTAAATACTAAAAAAAGAGGAAATTTTTATTCCTCTTTTTCAGTTGGTGATTTTGTTTTCCAAGTCGTTTCACCGCAAGTGGTACAAACATAAGGTACCAAAATATCTTTATCGGTCTTATAATCTTGTTTTGTTAAGTCTACACATAGTAAACCTGTTTCCTTATCAATATAAGCTCGACCTTCTACTGTTTTACAAGAACAGTCACTGCAATTATTATTTTTCATAATTTCCCTCCCACGCTTTATTGTAACCAAAAATTTTGATATAATACCTTTACTTACAAAAGAGGTGAGATTTTATGCAAGGATTTTATATTGGTAATGTTTTTATAAAAAATCCTCTTGTTTTAGCACCTATGGCAGGGTATTCTAATACGAGTTTCCGAAAGATTATTAAAGAAATGGGGGCAGGACTTTTATATGCGGAGATGGTTAGTGATAAAGCCTTAGTTTATCAAAATGAAAAAACTTTTGACCTTTTAAAAATGAGTGAAGAAGAAAGACCAATTGCCCAGCAAATATTTGGAAGTGATGTAGAAACTTTTGTTAAAGCAGCCTTAATTGTTGAAGAAAAAATGCACCCAGATATTATTGATATTAATATGGGATGTCCCGTACCTAAAGTAGCCTTATCTTGTCAGGCCGGAAGTGCTCTTTTAAAAGATCCAGAAAAAATAAAAACCATTGTTTCAAGCGTAGTTCAAGCCGTTAAAGTTCCTGTTACAGTAAAGATTCGTCTTGGCTGGGATGAAAATAGTATTAACTGTGTGGAAGTCGCCAAAACAATTGAAGAAGCCGGTGCCAGTGCCATTACTCTTCATGCTAGAACCAGAGCTCAAGGTTACAGTGGACAAGCTAGATGGGAATATATAAAAAAAGTCAAAGAAGCTGTTTCTATCCCAGTCATTGGTAATGGTGATGTAAAGACTCCTATAGACGCATATAATATGTTAAAAGAAACTGGCTGTGATGGGGTAATGATTGGTCGAGGACTTCTTGGTAATCCTTGGCTTATGAGAGAATGTTTATATTATTTAGAAAATAAAACTCTTTTACCACCACCTACTTATGAAGAAAAAATAGCAATGATGAAAAGACATTTTCAAGTTTTAAAAGAAGACAAGTGTTTAAAACTTGCTATGCTTGAAATTCGTTCCAATATACTATTTTATTTAAAAGGCATGCCCGAGAATAAAGAAATTAAAAAACTTATTTGTGAGTGTAAAACGGAAGATGAAATCATGAAAGTTTTAGATGATTACGAGAAAAGATTAAAAGAGGCTTAAAAAGGCTAATAATAAGAAAAGAATACTAATCGTGTATTTCTTTTTTTTTAATTTCAAAGGAGTTTTAAAACCTATTATAAAAAATAAAAAAGTGATACTTGTAAAGATAAAACTTAAATATAATGGATTATCTTGTCCTAAGAAAGTAGAGGCTACTAATAAACCATCTAGTGAGTTAGTAAAAAAAAGTAAAAATAATTTCCTAAGAGAAATATTTTGATAAATATTATTATTTTCTTTACAAGCTAATATGGCTAAAAGAAGAAATAAATGAAATTGAATTTTTAAATCAGGAAAAGGCCAAGCTATTTTTGAAAATAAAAATAAAAAAACAGCATAAAGTATAAATAAAAATAAAACTAAACATAATAACTTACCTATATTCAATTTCTTTTGTTCAATTTTTAAAGCAAGCCCAATAATAAAACAATCAATACTTGTTAATATTGCCGCTAAAAAAAGCATAAGACCACCTAAGGTATCGTATGCTTAAATAAAAAATAGGGATAGGCACAAAAAAACAAACCCGAAGGTTTGTAATTTACTAAATGGCGCTCGATGTAGGGCTCGAACCTACGACCTAACGGTTAACAGCCGTGCGCTCTACCGACTGAGCTAATCGAGCAATACAAATAAATTATATATCATTTTATTTGAATTTGTCAATCATAAAATAACAAAATTTAAAATGGGGCGAAATAAGGGGGTCGAACCCTTGCATGCCGGAGCCACAATCCGGTGTGTTAACCACTTCACCAATTCCGCCATATGAATAGTATTTTAGCAAAAAAAACATTGTATTTCAAGTAGGATATGTTAATTATTACTTGTTTTTTTAGTTTATGTATTTCTTTCTAAAAAAATATACCTCTTATAAATAATTAAATGGGACTAGACAAAATATAAAAAAATATTATAATAGTTATATAATTTATTGCTTGGAAGAGTACATTTAGTCATTTTATTAGAGACTTTGAGGCTGGTGAAATCAAAGAAAATGATAGATGGAAAGACACCAGTATAAAAATAAAACGTATTTCTTGCGTTAAAAGAAAAAGTGCATAGACTCTATGAATTAAGGTGGTACCGCGGGTTAAACTCGTCCTTAAGTTTTGTAGAGTCTTTTTATATTAGGAGGACTTTATGAAAAAATTATGGAATAATGAAATTACGAAAGAAATGTTAAATGAAAAAGTAACCGTTTATGGTTGGGTTCAAAAAAAGAGAAATTTAGGAGGACTTATCTTTATTGATTTAAGAGATAGAAGTGGTCTTGTTCAACTTGTTTTAAATCCAGACAATCAAAATTATGAAACCGCTGAACAAGTAAAAAATGAATATGTTTTAAAAGTAGAAGGTACAGTTACATTAAGAGAACAGCCAAATAAAGAGATTAAATCTGGAGAAATTGAAATTGAGGTTGAAAAACTAGAAATATTAAATAATGCCAGTGAATTACCATTTCAAATTACAGATGATACAAATGCTTTAGAAGATACTCGTCTTAAATATCGTTATTTAGATATTCGGCGTGATGAAATAAAAAATAAACTAATTACACGTAGTAAAATCATGATGGCTATTCGTAAGTTTTTAACTAATAATGATTTTATTGAAGTGGAGACACCTGTTTTATGTAAATCTACTCCAGAAGGCGCAAGAGATTATTTAGTTCCTAGTAGAGTAAATGAAGGAAAATTTTATGCTTTACCTCAAAGTCCTCAATTATTTAAACAACTTTTAATGGTTGGGGGTATTGAAAGATATTTTCAAATTGCAAAATGCTTTCGTGATGAAGACTTAAGAGCAGATAGACAACCAGAGTTTACGCAAGTGGATATGGAAATGAGCTTTGTAAGTGAAGAAGATATTATGTCTATGACAGAAAATTTGATTGCCTCTGTTTTTAAAGAAATAAAAAATATTGATATTTCTCTACCTCTTCAAAGAATGAAATGGACAGACGCGATGAAATATTATGGCTCTGATAAACCAGATTTACGTTATGATATGAAGATTGAGGAAATTAAAGAATGTTTTAAAGATACAACAATTGAATTCTTACAAAAAGCTTATCAAAATAATGAAAACATTGATGCTATAGTAGCAAAAAAAGCAACTGGACATTATTCTCGTAAAGAAATTGATAAGTGTGCAGAATTTGTAAAACAACGAGGAGCTAGTGGTTTAATCTATTTAAAATATGAAGAAGAACTTACCGGTAGCATTGTTAAAAATTTAACCGAAGAAGAAAAAAAGACTATTATTTCAAGACTTTCTTTAGAAAAAGGAGATGTTGTCTTTATTGTTGTCGGTAATAAAATGAAAACTGTTTTAGGTGCTTTAAGATGTAAAGTAGCCAATGATTTAAATATTATTGATAAAAATATTTATCGTCTTCTTTGGGTAGTTGATTTCCCAACTTTTGAATATAGTGAAGAAGAACAACGTTTTGTTGCCTGTCATCATCCTTTCACGGCACCAAAAGATGAAGATGTAGATAAGTTAATTAACGATAAAGAAAATTGTTATTCTAAGGCTTATGACATTGTTATCAATGGTTATGAAGCCGGTGGTGGTTCTATTCGTATTCACGATTCAAAAATTCAAGAAAAAATGTTTGAAGCCCTTGAATTGACCGAAGAAGATATTCAAAATAAATTTGGCTTCTTTGTAAATGCTTTAAAATATGGAACGCCTCCTCATGGTGGTTTAGCAATTGGTCTTGATAGACTTACGATGCTTCTTACTAATACTGAAAATATTCGTGATGTTATTGCTTTTCCAAAAACAGCCAGTGCTTCTGATTTAATGAGTGAGTGTCCAAATATAGTAGATCAAAAACAATTAGACGATTTGCATATTGCTTTAAAAACAAAAGAACAACGTTAAAAAAGACGTTGTTTTTTTATAATATAATTTAAAACTGCAAAGTTTCTGTCAATTTTTTAGTGGTTTAAAGCATTATAAAAATTTATTTAACAAATTTCACTTAAAAAAAAGGAAATTGAAGATTTTTTTTGTATATATAAGTAGAAGGATAATTTAAGGCTAGCAAATTTATCTTTCTTAGAAACGGATAATAGATATGTTAACAGAATTAAAAGCAACAAAAAAATTTTACAGTTGTCGTTACGACAGAACATTTAAAGAAGTCTTTTTAAAAGAAGAAAATGAGGATTTATTAGTAACTTTACTAGAACTTACTTTAAGCCTTAAAGTTTACGAAATTCAAAGACTTAATGTAGAAACTTTACAAGGTAATATTAATACTCGTAAAAAGTATTGTGACTTACTTTTAAAAACAAGTGATGGTTACATTGGTATTGAGATTAACTCAGAACCAAAAGATTATCTTCATACCAGAAACTTAGCCTTTTTATGTAATATTTATAGTAGATATACTTTAAAAGGTGATTCCTACAGTGAAGATACTTTAATCATTCAATTAAATCTTACTTATGGTATGAATAAGAAAGATAAGAAAATATGTCGGATTTATACTTTGAATGATGGTGAAAAAAACTTTGTTCGTAACTTTAAAATTGTTGAATGGAATATGGACAAAGTCTTAAATTATTGGTATGCTAAAGACGAAGTAAACATTCAGAAATTCAAGTATTTAATTATGCTTGATTTAGATGAAAAAAACTTAGCAAAATTAGCAAGTGATGGAAAGGTAAGAAAATTTATGAACGAAGTTAAAAAAGTAAATGAAAATCCTGATTTTTTTAATTACATGACCAAAGAAGAAGATGAAGAAAAGTGTCATAACACAGAGATTAAAGAAGCAACAGAAGCGGGTAAAAATGAAGGAAAAAAAGAAAGAAATATTGAAGTGGCTAAAAATATGTTACTTGAAAATGTCACTTTAGACCTTATTCAAAAAATCACCAAACTAAGTAAAGAAGAAATTTTAAACCTTAAAAATAATATGTAACTATCCAAAATTAAGCCTTAAAAGGGCTTTTTTTATTATATTAAAATTTATTTAACAAATTTCACTTAAAAATGTCTACGAAAGACAGTGAAAAACAAAAAAATAAAAGTGTTGTTTAGTTAAATCAAAACAAATCATTGTAAGGTTTCTTCTTTTTTCGAAAAAAGACACTATAAATGTAGGTAGTGTCTTTATTTTTACATGTCAATATTATTGGGAATGAGATAGTCTAAATAGTTAAGGATATCTTCCTTTGTATAGGGACTATCTTTTTTTAAAAATTCTAGGGCCACATTAAAAACAGCTCCAATGTAAAACTTAGCCAAAATATTTGCGGGTACTTTTTGAGTATCTTTTTTTTCTAATTCTTTTAAATGCATATTTACATCGTGATCTAAAACATCATAAATAATATCTATCATGATACTATTACGATTATTAATCATAATAGATAAATAAATATCCTTTTTATTTTCTATATGATTCAAAAAAATAGAAATGAGATTGAGATAATATTCTTTGGTATTGGAAATATTATTATTAGCTTTTAATTCACTTATAAGAGAATTTTTTAAATTTTGAATTGCATCTGCTAAAAGTTCGTATTTATCACTATAATGAGCATAAAAAGTAGAACGGTTAATCAAAGCTTTATTACAAATATCTGAAACTTTAATTTCTTCGAAAGTTTTTTCTTTCATAAGATTGGTAAGTGTCTCAAATAAGGCATTTTTGGTCTTAATGATACGTAAATCATTTTTATTCATGTAGTCACCTCATGAATCATTATACTTAAAAATAAACAAATGTAAAGATAAAAGACACAATGTAGTTTAAATATACATACATTTCAAACAAAGTGTTGGATATCATACAACTATAAACTTATGTTGGTGAAAAAAGAAAAGAAGAAGAATAAAATAGTTAAGCGTGAAGGGAGTTAATATTATGAAAAAATTTGCTGAAAAAATTTGTGAACATAAAACTGGCATTCTTCTTGTTTCTTTAATTCTTATGGTCTTTGCCTTTGTTGGCATGAAACTTACGGGTATTAATTATGATATCCTCGTTTATTTACCACAAGAAATAGAAACCGTACAAGGTCAGGATATTTTAACAGATGAATTTGGCATGGGAGCTTATTCCGTAGTGATTTCAGAAAATCTATCAGGTCAAGCCTTACTTAACTTAGAAAAGCAATTTGAAAATATTGATGGTGTTAATAAAGTTATTAGTGCCTATGACCTTTTAGGAACGACCATTCCTATGGATATGTTACCTAGTGAAATAACGGAAAAATTACATCAAGACAATACAGATTTATTTTTTGTAACCTTTGAAGAATCAACATCTTCGACGAAAACATTAGAAGCTATTTCACAAATGAAAGAGATTGCGAAAGACAAAGTTAGAATAGGCGGTATGAGTGCTATGGTTTTGGATACCATGAATTTATCCGATAAAGAAATCTTCGTTTATATTTGTATTGCCGTTATTTTATGTCTTGTTGTTCTTGAACTATCTTTGGATTCTTATTTTGTGCCGGTGTTACTACTTGGTAATATTGGGATTGCTATTTTATTTAATTTAGGAAGTAATATTATTTTTGGTAATATTTCCTACATTACAAAAGCGTTAGTCGCTGTTTTACAACTTGGTGTTACTACAGACTTTTCAATATTTTTGTATCACGCTTATGAACATCAAAAAGAAAAGGGCTTAAAAAACAAGGAAGCAATGGTCGAAGCCATCATGGAAACATTTTCTTCCGTGACAGGTAGTAGTTTAACAACGATTGCCGGTTTCTTAGTTTTATGTACAATGAGCCTAACTTTAGGAAAAGACTTAGGTCTTGTTATGGCTAAAGGTGTTTTACTTGGAGTTATTTGTGTTTTAACAGTCTTTCCTAGTTTATTACTTACTTTTGATAAACTTATTACAAAGACAAAACATAAACCATTTACCATTCATTTTGAAAAATTTAATGCCTTTGTTGTAAAACATCATGTTATTATTTTTATCCTTTTTGTCTTACTTCTTGTGCCTGCTTACTTAGCTAATAACAATGTAGGAGTTTATTACAAAATTGATAAAAGTTTGCCCGATACTTTAGAAAGTATTGTCGCTAATACCGAATTAAAAGAAAAATTCAATATCGTTTCCCCGGAAATTATCTTGGTGGATAAAGATATGAAAGCCGATGATATCAGCAAGATGACGAGTGAAATTACAAATATTTCGGGTGTTGATTTTGTTCTATCATTTGCTAAATTAAAAGAATATGGTTTAACAGAAAATATGTTACCAGAAGATATGGTTAAAGTTTTTGAAAGTGACAATTATCAAATGTTATTTTTAAACTCGACTTATGATATTGCTACGAACGAATTAAATAACCAAGTAAAGGAAATTAATACTATTATTAAAAAATATGATGAAAATGGTATTTTAGCTGGCGAAGGACCATTAATGAAAGATCTTGTTCTAACTAGTGATCAAGACTTTAAAAATGTGAATACTTCTTCTATTGTTTGTATTTTAATCATTATGATGTTCGTTTTAAAATCTTTATCTTTACCCATTTTACTTATTCTAGCTATAGAATTTGCTATTTTCCTTAATATGTCTGTTTCATATTTTGGCGGTGTTGTTTTACCATTTGTGGCTCCAATCGTTCTTGGAACTATTCAACTTGGGGCAACGATTGACTACGCTATTTTACTTACAACAAACTATTTAAAGGAAAGAAATGATGGCAAAGATAAAAAAGATGCTATGAAAGAATCAATGAATTATTGTGCCAATTCCATTTTTGTAAGTGGTATGTGTTTCTTTGCTGCTACCTTTGGGGTTGGTGTCTACTCAGAACTTGAGATGGTAGGTTCTTTATGTACCCTTATTTCTAGAGGAGCTATTATAAGTATGCTTGTTGTTTTAACAGTTCTACCATCTATTTTACTTATATTTGATTCTATTATTATGAAAACAACAATTTTAAAGAAAAGAGGAAAAAGTATGAAAAAAAAGGAAAAGAAATTGGTCTCAGCCCTTTTAGTATTCAGTTTTGCTTTACCATATAATGTTTTTGCTCTTCAAAAAGAAGAAACAGTTTATACAAAATTAAATACGGATGGCTCTGTAAAATCTACTTTTGTGACGAATCATTTAATCAATGAAGATAAATTAGAAACTATTGAGGATTATTCTAATCTTGAAAATATTATCAATATAAATAGTAATATTCCTTATACACGTAATGCCGAATTATTAACTTGGAATGCCGGTGGCAAAGATATCTTTTATCAAGGTTCTTTAAATAAACAAATTCCGGTTTCTCAAAATATTACTTATACCTTAGATGGAAAAGATATTTCTCTTAAAGATTTAATTGGTAAAAAAGGTAAAGTAGAAATTACGATTAAGTATCAAAATAATGATAAAAAACTTGTCAATGTAAACGGAACAAATACCACTTTATATACGCCATTTGTTGTTACTACCGCGACAATTTTATCTAATACTGAAAATACAAATATTAAAATTACGAATGGTAAAGTGATTAACAATGGAACAAAAAGTATAGTAGTTGGTTTATCTTCACCTGGTCTATATGAAAGTTTAAATATGGATAACTTTAAAGATTTAGATACGGTAAAACTTTCTTTTGAAACCGAGAAATTTGAACTTGCTAGTATTTATTCTGTAATTACGCCTAAATTACTTGATAGTGATGATTTAAGTGTCTTTGATGAATTAAAAGGACTTTATAAAAGTGTTGATACCCTACAAGCTAGTATGAATCAAATTGAAGATGGATCTAAAAATGTTTTAAGTGGTTTAAATACCGTTTCTAGTGGTGCTTCTTTAATTAGTGAAAACTTAAATAATGTTTTAAATAAGTTAGAACAAATTAAAAATGGTACCGCAGATGTCAGTGATGGTTTAAAACAAATTTTAGCCGAATTACAAAAAGCAAGTGGTTCTTTAACAAGTAAAGAAACGCAAGAGAAAGTAAATCAAATCAAAACTTTAATGGCAACAAATACGAAAACTATCGAAAATCTAACCGCTGGCAATCAAAAGTTAAAAGAAGCCTATGAAACTTATGGTTTAAAAAATATGACATATGAAACTCTTGCTAAGACAAATTTAGAACTTTATAACCTAAAATATCAATATGAAAATACCTATAGTAATAATGAAAATTTAATAACTCTTTTAACAACAAATAACGAAGCTTTATCATCTACCTTACAAACAATGGATGCGACTACGAAGAAGATTAATGATATGCTAACAACATTAACAACAGCTTTAACAGAAGCTTCAACTGGTGCGGATACCTTAAAAGATGGAACATCTTTATTAACAGAAGGTGTTAATGTATTGAATAGTAAAATGAAAGAATTATCAGCTGGTACAACTACTTTAAAAGATGGTATGACAACACTTGATTCAGGAATTAAAACATTTAATAAAGAAGGAATAAACACTTTAAGTTCTTATACAAATGATGCAAAAGTAGTCACAAATAAAGTAGAGGCTTTAGTAGAGTTAAGTGAAAATTATCAAATATTTACGATGAAAAAAGATGATACGGCAGCTAGTACTAAATTTATCCAAGTGTTAGATGGTGTAAAAGTCCCTAAGGAAGAAGAAAATACTCAAACAGAAACAAAAAAAGAAAGCTTTTGGACAAAATTTGTTAATTTATTTAGAAGATAAGATAAAAAAAGTCTTATCTTTTTTTTGGGACATAATATATTAAAGACAGACTTGACAATTGAATGAATATTCAACTATAATGAATTTAGTTGAAAGAGGATTCAACCAAAGGAGGCACTTTATGGCAAAAGAAAAGAAATTTTTCAATCAATCTTGTGATTGTCATGTTATTCATAAAGAAGCCGTTTTAGTTGCTTTACAAAATAAACCGCAAAAAGAGAAGTTAGAAAGTTTATCAGTTCTTTTTAAAATATTAGGCGAAAAGACAAGAATTAACATTTTATGGGCTTTAGATAATCATGAAATGTGTGTGTGTGATATTGCCAATGCTCTTAATATGACCAAATCATCTATTTCTCATCAACTGGCTATTTTAAGAGAAAATGGCATTGTTCAATCAAGAAAAGACGGTAAAGAAGTATATTACACTTTAGATGATGAACATATTAAAAAACTCTATGAAATAGGTTTAGAGCATATATTACACAGAAAGGAAAATGAATAAAATGGGAAAATATAAATATCATATTAACAATTTAGATTGTGCTAATTGTGCCAGAGAAATTGAAGAAATGCTAAATAAAAATGAAAATTTTAATAATGCTTCGGTCAATTTTAATACTTGTAAAGTCTCTTTTGAGTCTAAGAAAAATTATCGTTTAGAAGAACTAAACGAATTAATCAAAAAAGTAGAACCAGATGCTTTTTTAACAGAAGAAGAAATAGAAGAGAAAAAGGAATATCATTTAAGTATTTTATTAATGGCTATTCTTTTAGGCTTTATTTCTTATTTATGTCCTTTACCAAACTTTATAAAAGTAATTTTCTATATCATAAGTTATACGCTTTTACTTTATAAAACTACTTTTAATGCCATTAAAATGTTAATCAAAGGACAAGGTATTAATGAGAATGCTTTAATAAGTATTTCCTGCCTTGGGGCCTTATTTACAGGTAACATCTTAGAAGGTATGATGGTCATTTTCTTATATACAATTGGTAAAATTTTAGAAGAAAAAGCCATTCATAATTCTCGTAAATCTATTAAAGAATTATTAGACATTAAATCCGTTGTTGCAAACAAAAAAGTTAATGATGAAATTATCGAAATACCGGTTGAAGAAGTAAAACTTAAAGATATATTATTAGTCAAAAAAGGTGAGAAAATACCTGTTGATGGGATTATTGTTAAGGGTAGTAGTTTACTTGATACCTCCGCTTTAACAGGTGAAAGTGATAAAATAAAAGTTTCTTTGGGTGATGAAGTTTTATCAGGAAGTATTAATACCGAAAATGTTTTAGAAATAGAGGCAACTTCCTTATATGAAAATTCAACGGTTGCTAAAATTTTAGATTTATTAGAAAAGGCGACGGATAAAAAAACGAAAACAGAAACTATTGTTTCTAAAATAAGTAAGATTTATACCCCGCTTGTGATGATTTTAGCCCTTGTTATTACCATTGTTTTACCTTTTACCTTTAAAATTTCTTTTTCAGATAGTCTTTACCGAGGTCTTACTTTCCTAGTTATCTCTTGTCCATGTGCGATAGCTATCTCCGTCCCACTTTCTTATTTTACTGCCATCGGGGTGGCAAGTAAAAAAGGTATCCTTATTAAAGGAAGTAATTATCTAGATAATTTAAGTAATGTTAAAAATATTATTTTTGATAAAACCGGCACACTTACAAATGGTAGTTTTCAAGTTTCTCAAATTGTTATCACCAATGATAATGTAAAAGATAAATATACCATGGATGAAATTATTGATATCTTAATTAAGGGAGAATCTTTTTCTAATCATCCCATTGCCAAATCTATTTTAAAATTAAAAGACATTAAAGTGGATAACCAAGATGTTAAAGATTTTAAAGAAATAACAGGTAAGGGAATATCCTTTACTTTAAATGATAAAAAAATATTGCTTGGTAATAATAAGTTGTGTCCTTGTGCTTCTTATGCTTCTTTACATTTAAATATTGATGGGGAACATGTAGCGTCTATTATGATTGATGATGGTATCAAAAAAGAAGCCAAATCTGTCATTACGAAACTAAAAAGAAATGGTATTAAAACGCATATGTTTACCGGAGATAAAAAAGAAGTGGCGCTCGATATTGGCCATAAATTAGGAATTGATGAAATCAAATATGAGATGTTACCGACCGATAAATTTGCAAGTTTTGAACGGGTAAGTAAAAATAATGAAATTACTATATTCGTGGGAGATGGCATTAATGACGCACCTGTTTTAAAAAGAGCCGACATTGGTATTTCTATGGGTGGAGTTGGAACCGATAGTGCTATTGAAGCCAGTGATATTGTTTTAATGAGTGATGATTTAACTAAAATTACCGAAGCCATTGATATATCCAAATACACCAAAAAAGTAATTAAGCAAAATTTAACATTTGCTATGTTAGTAAAAATAAGTATTTTATTATTAAGTGTTTTTGGTCTTGCCAATATGTGGTTTGCCGTTTTTGCTGATACAGGTGTTACTTTACTCACTATTTTAAATAGTTTAAAAATCATGAAAAAATTTAATAGCCAATAATTATTAAACTTTTAATTGTTTAAATAATAATACCTCTTTATATCTTACTGATGTTAACTTAGAAAATGCTTCTAGGTTAAAGGGAGATTCTGAAACTAAGAGATTAAAATTCTTTTATCCTGAAGATGTTCCTAATAATTTAATGGATGGAGATTTAATAGTCAGTTATATGAGTTATTTAAATAGCTACAAAAGAAGCAAAAAAAAAGCCTTTAACAAAATAGGGCTTTTTTTTAATACAAGTATATTATATCAAATTTATTCATTAAATAAAAGACTGGAAAAAATGTCCTAAAATGTTAAAATTTTAAGCGAGGTGGTTGAGTGAAAGAGTTTATAAAAAATATGAAGTTCGTGTGGAAATACGCGAAAAGTGAAAAAAAGAAGATTATTGTCTATTTTCTTTTAAGTGTTTTTGGTATTTGTTTTAGTATTTTATTTCCGTTTATGTCTGCAAAACAAATCGTTTTATTAACAAATGAAAGTATAAAACAATTTATTTATATGTCTGTAATTGTTTTTATTTGTATTCTTTTAGAAGATACTTTGGATTATTTTAAGAGTAAGTTGTATCAGAAAATATTTAGACAAATCTATATAAATATTCAATCAGATTTAGGTGCGGAAATATTGAAACTTAGTAATCAAACTTTAGAAGAAAATGGTTCAGGAATATTTATTCAAAGATTAATTGGCGATACTAAAAATATTTCAACTATTTTTACAGATTTAAACAAATACATTAATGGCATTATTGCCAATATTGGTATTTTAATAACTTATTTTATTTTAAGTAAAACAGTGTTTATTTTTGTTTTGTTTGCTTTTTCTATTCGAATGGTAATCGAAGTGTTAAGGATAAATATCTACAACAAAAACAATGCAAATTACAAAAAGAGTAATGATGCTATGACAAGTTTCACGGGTGAAATTGTAAGAGGTGCCGAAGATATTAAAATGTTAAATGGTGAAAAAAGTTTTTTAGATGAACTTAGAACACGTTTTGAAAACTTAAATTCAGAAAAATACACCATGGAAAAAATTAATTTAACTTATTTAGTAATTAGGTGGTATTGGGCAGCTATTTCGCTTTTTGTTATTTCATTTATTATTGGTATCTCTGTTTTGAACGGTTCTCTTGCTGTCGCAACGGGTATTGTTTTATTTAACTTTGGTAATCGGTATAATAGTTTGGTCCAAAATATTACAGGCTTTCATGAATTAATTAAAAAGTTTAATTTATCTGCTACGAGAATATTTGATATTTTTGAAGATGAAAAATATGTTAAAGAAACTTTTGGAGATAAACATTTGGACAAAGTGGATGGTAACTTTGAATTTAAAAATGTTAATTTTAAATATAAGGAAAATAAAGTTTTGAATCATTTGAATTTTAAGGTAAAGGCTAATGAAACAGTTGCTTTTGTAGGTAAAAGTGGAGCAGGTAAAACAACAATATTTAATCTTCTTTGCAAAATGTACGATAATTATGATGGTAAAATTACTATCGATGGCGTAGATATAAAAGAGTTAGATAAAGATTCCATACGAGGTAATATTACAATTGTCAGTCAAAATCCTTATATATTTAATATGAGTATTAGAGATAATTTAAAATTAGTTAAAAAAGATTTAACTGAAGAAGAGATGATTGAGGCCTGCCATTTGGCTGCTCTTGACGATTTTGTTGAATCTTTGCCATTAAAATATGATACCATTGTTGGTGAAGGTGGTATAACTTTATCTGGAGGGCAAAAACAAAGACTAGCTATAGCTAGAGCCTTTGTTCAAAAAACAGAAATCATTCTTTTTGATGAAGCTACATCCGCTCTTGATAATGAAACACAAGCCAAGATTCAACAAGCAATTGATAACCTTCAACAGGAATATACCATTTTAATAATTGCTCATCGTCTATCAACTGTAAAAAATGCTGATCGTATATTAATGCTTGAAGATGGACGTATTGTTGCCGAAGGAAAACATAATGAACTTATTAAAAATTGTAAATCGTATAAAGAATTATATGAAACAGAAATTGTTAAGCAAAAATAACCTTGTGTGAAATAATTTATTCGACAAAACTTGTCAAAACCTCCTATTGCAAAAGTGGATAAATGAAGTTAGTATATTAGGCGTCAAGCAAGAAATTACCTTGTTTGATTGTGAATTTCCAAATTCCGACATTTTTAATGTCATAACTACTACCCCAAACAACTTTACACTGTTAAATCAATAATACAACACTTTCTTTAAATTTATAAATAATGGAAATTCACGAAAGAGTGGCTATCAAAGGCTGCTCTTTTTTCGTTGACAAGATAAAGTGTAAATGATAATCTAGTGATGAAAATAATCGTCTATATGAAAAGAGGTATTCTCGTGAAGAAAAAAGAATTTTTAAGGGATTTGAAAAAGGGATTAATAGGCATTGATGAAGAAGACAAAGAAGATATTATTGCAGAATATAATGATTATATTGATGAAAAAATAAATAATGGAATGACCGAAGAAGAGGCAGTATTATTTTTTGGCGATGCCAGTGAACTTGCTAAAGAACTTTATAAAACTTATAAACCTAAAAACGAAGTTTCTAAAAATACATTAGAAGATTTTTCAGAACATTTACTTTCTTACATTCAAAACATTAGTCAAGATTTAAGTAGCAGATCTTTTAAAGAAATCGTTTATTTAATTATCGAAATTTCACTTTTTTTATTAGTTATTTCTTTAGGGCACATTCCTTTTTCATTACTTATTAACCTAGGCAAAAATATCTTTTATATTTTATCAAGTCCTTTTAATCGTATTTTTTACTATGTTTGGAAATTTATTTTAGAATTATCTTATATCTTGATGGCTTTTTATATTTTTAAAACAGCCTTAGATAAAAAATTTTTCCAAAAAGAAATCTCTTATGAGAAGAAAAATAATATCATTCCTCCTCAAGGCGAAACCATTATTAAACTATTTAGTTATCTTTTAAAATTTGGGGCTATTATTATGCTTTTTGCCCTTAGTATTTATTTAATGGTTATGGTTTTTGTTTTAGCCCTTGCCATTTATTTACTTCTTCACCAAGTCTATTATTTTGGTTTATATTTGATTATCTTTTCATTATTTATCTTTGGTTTTTTATTCTTTATGATTTTATATCATTTTGTAGCTAGCCGTAAAGGCTATGCCAAAATGTTTTTAATAAGTTTTGTTGGTACGATTCTTCTTTTAGGTTTAGGCTGTGTTATGGCTTTAGATGAACTTTCTAAAACGGAATTCATAAGTGGTGTACCAAGTGATTTAAAATTAGAAACGTTAACAGAAGAACTTATTATGAATAAAGATACTGTTTTTATAGGCAATATTGCTAACTATAATATTGACAATAATTTAGACACAATTAAAGTCACTTATGAATATTATCCCCTTAGTAATGCCATGAAAACAGACATTGTTAAAAAAGATAATCTTGTTTATTTAAATTATACTTTAGAAAAGATTAATATAAAAACAGATATTTTAGGACATATGATTAAAGATTTAAAAGAGAAAAAAGTTTATGATTATAAACTAGAACCAACTATAACAGTGAGCGCTAATGAAAAAAACATTGCCATGATTAAAAAAAATCGTCAAAAATATTATCAAAATAAAACTAATTATTCTAGTTGTGAATTTATAAGAACTTATAAGATTTTGAATAGTGTTTTAAGTAGTGATAGTGATTATATCTATTTAACTTTACAAAGTTTTCTAAGTGATGATGTTCAAACCGTTAAAGTAAAAAAAGCCCTTTTAAACGAAGTTTCTATTGGCGATAATTATGAGTTTACTTTTAAAACATATCAATCCTATATTGATACATCTATCGAAAATTTATTTACCGAAAATGAAGTTGTCAAAATCGTAAAAACTGACAAAGAAGGAATGAATCAGATAGAAGAAGATAGTTGTTCTAACTTTTATTAATAAGTTTCGTTTATTTAACGATTCTTTTTTTGTTTTGGTGAATTTTTTTTCTTTTTGTGATATTCTTATAAAGAGGATGGTAATTATGGAACAATTAAATACAGAAGTCAGTATGTTAGAAAGATACGGCGAAAATTTAACTCAAAAAAAATATATTACAGACCCAGCCATTGCGCGTGATGAGGAAATAAAACAATGTATATTAACACTTTTAACTCCTGAAAAAAGTGCTCTTTTAGTAGGTAAGCCTGGTATTGGTAAAACAGCGATAGTAGAAGGACTTGCGTATCGTATTCAAAATAATTTGGTTCCTGATGCTTTAAAAGGATGGGAAATTATTAAAGTAAATATTACTTCATTACTTGGCTCTGTGGTAAGTGATGGGCAAACAGAAAATAGAATTGATTTATTAGTTAAGGAATTAAATCAAAAAGAAAAGACCATACTATTTATTGATGAAACACATGTTTTGGTTAATAAAAATGCATCCGCAAATGGTGGTATCGACTTTGCTAATATGTTAAAAGCAGGTCTTGATAGAGGAACCATTAAAATGATTGGCGCAACGACTACCGAAGAATATGAAACTTATATTTTACGAGATAGAGCGTTTTTAAGAAGATTTCAAAAAATAGATGTTTTAGAAACGTCTAAAGAAAACACTGTTAAAATTTTAATGGGTACCGTTTATAAACTAGAAACCCAAATGGGAGTTAAACTTCTTTATAGTGATTTTATTAAAGAAAAAATAATGTGGTTCATCGTCGAAATGACTGACGAATATAAAAGAGTTTATGAAGTGGCTTCTAGATATCCAGATATATGTTTAACGATTTTATCAAATGCTTTTACTTATGCTTTATATGATAATGAAAAAACGGTTAAAATAAAACATATTTATAAGGCTATTTGTAATGCCAAAAACATTTATGATGATGTTAAAGTAAAAGAAATCGAGCGTTTTAAAGAAGAATTTAAAGATTTAATTGTTGAAGAAAATGTTGATTTAAATGAAAGAGGTTGAAAAAATGGAAAAATTTAAAATAGTTCAAATTGGCTGTGGCAAAATGAGTAAATATATCATGCGTTATGTGTATGAAAAAGGTGGAATAATTGTCGGAGCTGTTGATAAAAATAAAGATTTAATTGGTAAAGATATTGGCTTTGTCATGGAAAAAGAAGATAAAAATGTTTTTATTAATGATGCGAAAGACTTAGATAAAATCTTGAAAGAGAATCATCCTGATGTTGCTATTATTACAACGATGAGCTTTTTAAATGATATTGAGGAATCTATTAGAACATGTGTTAAAAATGGCGTAAATGTTTTAACAACTTGTGAAGAAGCCTTTTATCCTGAAAATTCAAATCCAAATCTTTATCAAGAATTAGACTCTCTTGCTAAAGCGTTTAATGTCACAGTTACAGGATGTGGTTATCAAGATATTTTCTGGTGCAATATGATTAGTAGTATTTGTGCTTCCACTTCTAAAATAACTAAAATTAAAGGTATAAGTTCTTATAATGTAGAAGATTATGGTATTGCCCTTGCTAAGGCTCATGGTGCAGGTTTAACAGAAAGTGAATTTAAAAAAGAAATAGGTAGTATGAATCATATGGATAAAAAGACCCTTCAAAATCTTATTGACAATCGAGCTTTTTTTCCAAGTTATATGTGGAATGTAATGGGAGCTTTATGTGATAAACTTCAACTTCATATTACGGATATTTCCCAAGAGTTAGTACCTGTTTTAACAGATGAAGAACTAACAAGTAGTACCCTTAATATGACTTTGAAAAAAGGTGACGTAAGGGGAATGAATGCTTGTGTTAAAGCAAGTACCAAAGAAAATATTTTATTAGAAATTATGTGTATTGGTAAAGTTTATACAGAAGAAGAAAAAGATATTAACGACTGGACTATTTTTGGTGAACCTACTACAAGAACCGTAAATGAAGAACCTAATACAGTGTTGCTTACTTGTGCAGATGTCGTAAATCGTATACCAGATGTCTATCATATGTCAAGCGGCTTTGTTCCTATTAGTAAGTATCCTGAACCCCATTTCTTAATGTCATTGCAAAAATAGAAGAGGTGTTTTATGCCTGAAAAGTTAAGAAATAAAAAAATTTTGTATGGTTTATTACTTTTCTTTTTTTTGGTAGTGATTCCTTTAGTAGGCTATGTTTTATTAAAAGATAAATTTAAAGTAAAAGAATTTAAAGATGTTGTCGAAGTAAATTATCAAAGTGCTTTTAAAGAGGCCAGTGGAGAGGTTTGTTATGGCAATTTCTTTAGCTGTAACGAGGTGACTGTCTCAAAAGAGGGAGTAGTGGACACGAGTAAAATTGGGGAATATACCCTTAAATATACTTATGAATATGAAGGACAGAAATTTTTTAAAGAGCAAAAAATAGAAGTAAAAGACTTGGAAGCTCCTCATATTACTTTGGAAGATGAAAATATTACGGTTTGTCCTAATGGTAAACTTCGTCAATATAATGTCAAGGCAGAGGATAATTATGACAAAGATGTAAATGATAAGATAGAGACTAAATATCAAAATGGTAAAGTTATTTTTGAAGTGACCGATAAATCTGGTAATAAGGCTACCTTGGAAAAAGAAGCTACTTTAAAAGATGAAGATAAACCTTTAATAACTTTAAAGGGAGAAAGTGTTGTTTCTATCAAAGTCGGCGATAAATATGAAGAATTAGGGGCCACGGCCACGGATGAATGTGATGGTGATTTAACCGCTAAAATAAGCGTTGAATCTAAAGTGGATACTAATACTCCTGGTGAATATGAAGTATCTTATAAAGTGGTGGATAGTAGTCAAAATGAAGCAAATATAAAAAGAAAAGTGTATGTTTATAAACAAAATAATCCATCGGCTCCCGCGGGTAAAAGTATTTATTTAACTTTTGATGATGGACCAAGTTATTATACAAGTAAGTTATTAGACGTATTAAAAAAATATAATGTAAAAGCCACTTTTTTTGTAACCAGTCAAGGTTTAACTAGTGGCTATGATGATGTGATTTTAAGAGAATATAAAGAAGGTCATACGGTAGGACTTCATTCTTATTCTCATAATTACAACGTTTATACAAGTGAAAATACTTATTTTAATGATTTATATGCCATTCAAAATAAGGTAAAGAAAATAACAGGTTATACGGCTAATATTATTCGTTTCCCAGGAGGAAGTTCTAATACCATAAGTAAAAGTTATGATGGCGGAACCCACATCATGAGTAGTTTAACAAAAGCCGTTGAAGTAAGAGGATTTCGTTATTTTGATTGGAATGTAGTTTCTGGTGATGCAGGCGAAACAACTAATACCGCAACTGTTATTTCCAATGTCATTGGTGCTTTAGGCAATAATAGTACTTATATGGTTTTGCAACATGATATTAAAGGTTTTAGTGTGGATGCTGTTGAAAGTATTATTAAATTTGGTCTTTCTCATGGTTATACTTTTCGCGCTATCACAAATGATACGCCAACTGTTCATCACCGTGTTAATAATTAAAAAAGCTAAGTAAAAATTAATTATTTCTACTCAGCTTTTTTTGTTCTTTTAAAATAGTGATTAGTTCATTTAAAATTGAGGTTTTTTAACATTTAAAACTAATTTATTATCTTTACTAATTTTATAAATGACATCATTTTTACGTTTATCTGAAACTGTGCTATTTTTATTTAAAACAAGAATTTCGTCGTCTACCATTCTAGCATCTTTTATTTTAGTGATTTTAAATAAAATATTACGTTTTAGTTCTTTTAATAAAGCGTAAAATCCTTCGATATCATAACGTATAGGTCCAGATTGATTTTCAAAAAAACTTTTAACTAAATGAATTAATGTGTCATTATTTTGATACAAATAGCGAATTAAATTCATTTCGGTAATTGAAAAGTCATAACCATTATTATTTAAAATATCTTCTTGCCATTTATTTGTATCAATCTGCAAAAAATTTTGAATTATTTTATTTGTGGCTTCTTCACATTTTTGATTAATTTCTTCGGCTGTTAATTTGGTTGTTTTATTTTCTTCTCTAATTTTGTCTTCCATTTTTTGTGTTACTGCAAAAAGACAGTCTTGCATTAAAGGAGATAAAATAACTTCACAATATTTATTTTTAATTTCAGAGAAAACAAGAACTTCTCGAGATTCACTGGCAAAATTTGAAAATCCGTCAACATTAATTTTGCCCTTATTTTGATAATCTATTATTTTACTAATCTCATTTATAGTCAAATTTAGACCTTTGATATCTTTGGCAATATATAAAGGTAAAACATCTTTGCTATTTACTAAGGATTGAAGGGCATTTGCATAAGATAAATTAACGTAACTTCCTCGTTTTACTAAATTTTCTTTTTCTTTAGCAAAATCATAATAGCAATCATCAGGAATGTTTAAAACGGCAATATTTTTTCTTTTCATATAGTGATTATATTTTCCAGCTTGGATAAGTGCATATTCTTTGGCAACATAATTAAAACTTTTAGAAGTAGAAATCCACATAGAATTATGAGCATTGCTGATAATGTGTTTGAGAATATAATAAGATGGGGAAATACTGTGATTTTTAATAATAAAATCTATGACGGAAGTATATTTTTGTCCTATTTGGCATAAAATATCTTCATTATTAAGATAATGTTTTTCGTCTTCTTTGTTAAATGCTCTATATAAATACATATTTTTTCCTCTTTTCAAATTTTAATTATTATATATATCGGTTATTTTATTGTCAATTAAAATAGTTTTTAAATGTGTCTTTTTAACATTCTTATGTTACAATAGCAGTGAAAAGAGGAATTTAAATATGAATAAAATTGTTTGCCCCCATTGTCATAATACTTTTGAAATAGATAACCAAGATTATGCAGCCATATTAAATCAAGTAAGAGATAAAGAATTTGAAAAGCAAGTTAAATTAAATGATGAAAGAAAAGAGAAAGAAAAAGAAGCAGCCCTTGAACTTTTGCAAGTTAAAATGAATAATGAAAAGGCTTTAACTTTAAAAGAAAAAGATAATGAGATAAAAAAATTACAAGACACTTTAAAAAATATCGAACAAGAAAATGAAAGTAGGATAACAAAAATAAAATTGGAAGAGCAAACCAGTGCCTTAGAAGAGGCAAGTAAATTAAAATTAAAAATAACCCAACTAGAACAAGAAATAAAGTTACAAGATATGCAAAAAGAAACGGCTTTAAATAAAGTATCTTTTCAAAAAGATGAAGAAATTAGTTCTTTAAAAAATACGATTTTATTAAATCAAAAAGAATATTCTTTAAAAGAGGCTAATATGAAGCAGTCTTTTGAGCAAGAAATTAAAAGTAAAAATGATATTATTGAATATTATAAGGATTTAAAAGCAAGACAATCAACCAAAATGATTGGGGAAACTTTGGAACAACATTGTAATGCTGAATTTAGTAGAATTAGGCCTATTTTAAGTAAAAATACATATTTTGAAAAAGATAATGATATTAAAACAGGTTCTAAAGGAGACTTTATTTTTAGGGAATATGATGAGGATAATAATGAACTTTTATCTATTATGTTTGAAATGAAAAATGAGGCTGATGAAACCGCTACGAAACATAAAAATGAAGATTTTTTCAAAGAATTAGATAAAGATAGAAAAGAAAAAAAATGTGAATATGCTGTTTTAGTAAGTTTACTTGAAATTGATAATGAAGTTTATAATGTTGGTATTGTTGATGTTTCTTATAAATACGATAAAATGTATGTCATAAGGCCCCAATTTTTTATTCCTTTAATTACACTTTTAAGAAATGCCTCTTTAAAATCATTAGAGTATAAAAAAGAAATCACCATTATGAAAAATCAAAATTTAGATATTTTACATTTTGAAGAAAATATGAATAAATTTAAAGAGGCCTTTGGTAGAAATTATCAAATCGCGTCTACAAAATTTAAAAAGGCTATTGAAGAGATTGATAAAACTATTGATCATTTACAAAAAACAAAAGAAGCTTTATTATCGAGTGAAAACAATTTACGTTTAGCTAACAATAAAGCAGAAGATTTAACGATTAAAAATTTAACTAAAAATAATGAAACAATGCAAAAATTATTTGCTGAGGTAAAAGATAAAGAAGAATAAAAATTTCTTCTTTTATCTCTCTTGTGAATGTGGTATATTATTTCAGTGAAAGAAGGAATTTTAAATGGATAAAACTTTAATTTTTGGCCATAGAAACCCTGATACAGATACTGTTTGTTCTGCTATTAGTTTAGCATATTTAGAAAATAAACGGGGTATGCATTCGGAAGCAAGAGTTTTAGGGCATATTAATAGAGAAACGGCTTTTGCTCTTAATCATTTTGGCATAAAAGAACCAGAATATTTAAATAACGTAAAAGTACAACTTAGAAATGTACATTACAACAAAGGAGTTATGCTAGAAGAAAATGCTTCTTTAATTGAAGTTGTTGATTATATGCATGAAAAAAATTGTACGGCTGTACCAATTGTTGATAATGAAAAACATATTACAGGTCTTATTACTTTAAAAGAGATTGCTAATATTTTTGTTGAAAATTCAAAAGATCATTTATACACAAGTTATCAACATATTGTCGATGCTTTAAAAGGTAAAGAAATCTTACATTTTCATGATGAATTTAATGGTAAGTTATATGCCGGAAGTTATCAAAGTCAAACTTTTATTGAAAAAGTAGAGTTTACGCCAAGTGATATTTTAATTGTTGGTGACCGTTATAAAGTTGTTGAACATGCGATTAAAAGTGGTATTAGTTTAATTGCTCTAACAGGTAATTTAGAACTTGATGAAACTTTATTAAATGAAGCTCGTGAAAAAAGAGTAAGTATTATTTCTAGTTCTTATGATACTTATAATACATGTAATAAAATTGCTTTAAGTAATTATGTAAAATCACTTGATTTAAATAAAACCCCAGCAGTTGCTTATGATCAAGATTATCTTACTGATTTTACAGCTATGGCTCAAAAACTAGGTCATACGAATTATCCTATTTTAAATAAAAAAGAAGAAGTTTTAGGCTTGATTAGAGTTACTGATACTGGTAAGTATGACAAGAAAAATGTTATTTTAGTAGACCATAACAGTTTAGAACAAAGTGTTTCTGGTATTGACGAAGCAAGTATTATTGAAATTATTGACCATCATAACTTAGGAGCGATTGGTACATCTATTCCTATTAATGTTCGTTGTATGCCTGTTGGTTGTACTTGTACGATTCTTTATCAATTATATCAAGAATATAATGTTAACATTCCAAAAGAAATGGCTGGTTTAATGTTATCGGCTATTTTATCAGACACTTTAATTTTAAAGAGTCCAACAACTACAGATATGGACCGTAAAGCTGTTTTAGAACTTTCTAAAATATGTGATGAAAACTATGAAGAATACGGTTATCAAATGCTAAAAGCCGGTAGTAGTATCGCGGGTATGAGTGTTGAAGATGTTATTTATCAAGATTTTAAATCATATAAAATTGGTAACGATACTTTAGGTATCAGTCAAATTATTACTATGGATTTTGATAATATTAAAGAGAATATTAATGATTATGTTAATAAATTAGATGAACTTTCTAAAAATGATTATGCTGCAGTTACCGTTTTCATTACTGATATTATCAAAAATGGTTCTTATGTTTTATATAACACAAATGCCAAAAATATTGTTGAAGATAGTTTTGACTTAGAAGAAGTTACAGAAGGAACATTTATTAAAGATTTAGTTTCTCGTAAAAAACAAATGCTTCCTAAATTAATGGAATCATTTGAAAGAAATAATTAAGAAAGGTGTTAAGCTTTTCTTTTTTTGTTTTAAAAATGATTTCTTTTTGATATCCTAATAATAGGAGAGTGATTATAATGAAAGCATTAATAACAGGAGCATCATCAGGTATAGGTCGTGATATGGCTCGTTATTTAGATAGCAAAAAAGTTGATTTAATATTGGTGGCAAGAGATGAAGAAAAACTTTTAAAGTTAAAACAAGAATTAAAGGTTAATGTTGAGGTTTTAACGTATGATTTAACAGTTAAAGAAAATGTATACGAACTTTATGAAAAAGTAAAAAATGAAAATATAGATATTTTAATTAATAATGCTGGATTCGGTTTATTTGGAGAGTTTAGCCAAACTGATTTAGATAGAGAACTTAAAATGATTAATTTAAATGTTGTCGCGTATCATATTTTAACCAAACTTTTTTTACAAGATTTTATTAAAAAAGATAAGGGGTATATTTTAAATGTTTGTTCTAGTGCTGGTTTTTTAGCCGGTCCAAGATTATCGACATATTATGCAACTAAAAATTATGTTTTAAAGCTTACGATGGCTATTTATGAAGAATTAAGAAAAAGTAAAAGTCATGTTTCTATAAGTGCCTTATGTCCTGGTCCTGTCGATACAAACTTTAATAAAGTTGCTCAAGGCAAATTTAGTATTAAGGGAACCAGTAGCTATGAAGTAGCTAAATATGGTATTGATAAAATGTTTCAAAAAAAATTACTTATTATTCCAACTTTAAAAATGAAAATAGGATTATTTTTCAGTCGTTTTTTACCTTATAAATTACTCCTTAAAATTATTTACCAAATTCAATATCGTAAGACAAACTAAATAAAGGGGCTGTCGAAAAATTAAGTAATTAATTTTCTCGGTAGTCCCTTTTCATTAATTTATTCATTTTTAAAAGTTAAAATTTCTTCTTTACTTAATCCTGTGGCAAGTTCGATTTTTTCAATCGGTACATCAAGTTTTAGAAGTCCTTTGGCAATTTGTAGTCGTTCTTCTTGTTTGCCTTCATTTTTTCCTTTGCTATAGCCAATAGATTCACCTTTGCTATAGCCTTTATCATAGCAAGCATTCTCAAACATCTTATCTCGATCATAATAAAGCATTTCATCAAAGTTTTTTAATAAATCTTCATTTTCTTTCATTAACTTTTTCATTAATTTATCACCCTCATAAATAGCATTTAACTTTTCTATGTCATCACATACGAATAGATATAAGGCTTTTTCTAATGTCATATCATCGCTCTTTACAAGAGTATTATAATCGATTTGTCTTAACTTTTCTAGATTGATATCAATGATTTCAATAAAATCACTTCTTTCAATATGATATTTCTTTTCATATAATTTACTATGATAAATAAATTCTTCTTTTCCTAACGCATCATAACTATTTAAGTTAATTTGATAAACTTTCTTTAGATTTTCATATTCTTTGGCTTTTTTTACTTGTCTTAAAAGTAAATGACATAAATACAAACCATTTTTTATATCACTCGTTTCATTATTATAATAGTTGATTTCTAGATTAACATAAAACTCACCATTTTCTAAAACAACATCAGCCTCTGAATTTACAATGTTTTTATTTATTCCAATACTTGGATGGATTAGTTTAATATCTTTATCAATCATATCCATAGGAATACCTATGGCTAAACTGATGATTTTTCTTAAGTATTCTAAACCTACCTGTTTTTCTGTAAATAACTTTTTGGCTACTTTATCTTTAAGTAAGGGAAATTTTATTTTTTCTTTCGTTTTCATAATTCGTCCTCTCTTTAAAAATGTTCTTTTGTACAAAAGTAGGCCTTATTCTACATATTAAAAATTTAATTGCAACCAATTCGACAAAACATGTCAAAAAAAGAACCTGTAAAAGATTCTTTTCGTTATTTTAATCATTTCTTAAAGTTAAGATTTCCTTTTCACTTAGCCCTGTTGCTATCATTATTTTTTCAATAGGAACTTCAAGTTTTAAAAGTTCTTTAACAATCGTAACACGTTCGTCTTGTTTTCCTTTATCATAACAAGCATTCTCAAACATCTTATCTCGATCATAATAAAGCATTTCATCAAAGTTTTTTAATAAATCTTCATTTTCTTTCATTAACTTTTTCATTAATTTATCACCCTCATAAATAGCATTTAACTTTTCTATGTCATCACATACGAATAGATATAAGGCTTTTTCTAATGTCATATCATCGCTCTTTACAAGAGTATTATAATCGATTTGTCTTAACTTTTCTAGATTGATATCAATGATTTCAATAAAATCACTTCTTTCAATATGATATTTCTTTTCATATAATTTACTATGATAAATAAATTCTTCTTTTCCTAACGCATCATAACTATTTAAGTTAATTTGATAAACTTTCTTTAGATTTTCATATTCTTTGGCTTTTTTTACTTGTCTTAAAAGTAAATGACATAAATACAAACCATTTTTTATATCACTCGTTTCATTATTATAATAGTTGATTTCTAGATTAACATAAAACTCACCATTTTCTAAAACAACATCAGCCTCTGAATTTACAATGTTTTTATTTATTCCAATACTTGGATGGATTAGTTTAATATCTTTATCAATCATATCCATAGGAATACCTATGGCTAAACTGATGATTTTTCTTAAGTATTCTAAACCTACCTGTTTTTCTGTAAATAACTTTTTGGCTACTTTATCTTTAAGTAAGGGAAATTTTATTTTTTCTTTCGTTTTCATAATTCGTCCTCTCTTTAAAAATGTTCTTTTGTACAAAAGTAGGCCTTATTCTACATATTAAAAATTTAATTGCAACCAATTCGACAAAACATGTCAAAAAAAGAACCTGTAAAAGATTTTTTTGTTTCTTTCATTTTCTTTTTAAAGTCAAAATTTCTTTCTTATACCTTCTAAAAAATATAACATGTAAATTAAGTAATAAAAATCATTGATTTTCACCAGAAATTATCATTTTATGATAAAAAGTGGTGAAAATATGATATTGAGAGTGTTTTTATAAAATCATTTTCTTGTTATCAAAACAAATGTATGCTATATTAATTTTGCAAATAATTTTATAGATTTGTGGTAGAATAATTAACAAAAAAGGAAGTGTTTGTATTTATGAATGACAAAATAATTGTAAAAGGTGCCAGAGAAAATAATTTAAAAAATGTGGATATTGAACTACCTAAGAATAAACTCATTGTTATGACAGGAGTATCGGGAAGTGGTAAAAGTAGTTTAGCTTTTGATACTATTTTTGCTGAAGGTCAAAGAAGATATGTCGAAAGTTTATCCGCTTATGCTCGGCAATTTATTGGGGGAGTAGAAAAACCAGATGTAGATTCCATTGAAGGTTTATCTCCAAGTATTTCTATTGACCAAAAAACAACCAATAAAAATCCTCGTAGTACCGTTGGAACGATTACCGAAATATATGATTTTTTACGACTTTTATTTGCTCGTATTGGTACGCCTTATTGTCCTAATCATCATATTCCTATTAAAAGTCAAAGTATTGATGAAATGACGGATAAGATTATGGATTTAGAAGAAGGAACAAAGATAGAAATTTTAGCGCCTGTTATTCATGGGGAAAAAGGAACGCAAAAAGATCTATTAGAAAATTTAAAAGAACAAGGTTATACCAGAGTAAAAATAGATGGTGAAAATTATTCTTTAGAAGATACCATTAACTTAGAGAAAAATAAAAAGCATAATATAGATGTGGTTGTTGACCGAGTTGTTGTAAGAGGGGAAGAACGGAGCCGTATTTTTGAATCTATTGAAAACAGTACCCATTTAACTGAAGGAAAAGTGGTTTTTCATATTATCGGTGGCGAAGATATTTTAATGAGTGAAAATTATGCTTGCCCAGAGTGTAATTTTTCTATTCCTGAACTAGAACCACGTTTATTTTCTTTCAATAGTCCTTATGGAGCTTGTCCTGAATGTAAAGGACTTGGAACTAAATTAAAAATTAGTGAAGATTTAATTATTCCTAATAAAGATAAATCTTTAAATGAGGGAGCTATTGTCGCTTATAACATTGATAATAATATTCATAATACAACCATTGAAGCCATTTGCAAAAAATACGATATTGATATGAATGCTCCTATTAAAGATATTCCAAGAGATAAATTAAATATTATTTTACATGGAACAACTGAACCTATTGAAATTAAATATGTTTCTAAAACAGGAAATGTTCGTTATACGAATGATTATTATGAAGGGGTTATTCCCAACCTTGAAAGACGTTATATAGAAACTTCTAGTGCGTGGATTCGTGATTGGCTAGAAGGCTTTATGGTTGAAACAGATTGTTCTTTATGTCATGGAACAAGACTCCAAAAAAGTGTTTTATCTATCTATATTAATAAGAAGAATATTTATGATATGACTATCATGAGTATTAAAGAATTAAGAGATTTTTTAAGAGATTTAAAACTTACCAAAGAACAAGAAAATATTAGTCATTTACTTTTAACAGAAATTGACAATCGTTTGACATTTTTAGTTAACGTTGGTTTGGAGTATTTAAGTTTACATCGTAATGCAGGTACTCTTTCAGGTGGAGAATCACAACGTATTCGCTTGGCTACCCAAATAGGAAGTAAACTATCTGGTGTCTTATATGTTTTAGATGAACCAAGTATTGGTTTACATCAAAAAGATAATGAAAAACTAATTCGTTCTTTACAAGAAATGCGTGATTTAGGTAATACTTTAATTGTCGTAGAACATGACGAAGATACCATGAGGTCAGCTGATTACTTAGTGGATATTGGGCCTGGTGCGGGTGAAAATGGGGGAACGGTTGTTGCCGCTGGAACACCAGAAGAAGTTATGAAAAATAAAAATTCTTTAACGGGTAGATATTTAGCCGGTATAGAAAAAATAGAAGTTCCTAAAACAAGAAGAAAAGGCAATGGCAAATATTTAGAAGTTGTAAAAGCATCCCAAAACAACTTAAAGAAAATAAATGTTAAATTCCCTTTAGGAAAATTTATATGTGTTACAGGTGTCTCAGGAAGTGGCAAAAGTACCCTTGTTAATGAAATCCTTTGTAAGACAATTGCTAATAAATTATATCGTTCTAAAGAAATACCTGGGGCTTGTAAAGAAGTAAAAGGAATTGAAAATTTAGATAAATTAGTTGTCATTACCCAAGATGCTATTGGTAGAACACCAAGAAGTAATCCAGCTACTTATGTCGGTGTTTTTGATGATATTAGAGATTTATTTGCTAACACTAAAGAAAGTAAAATGCATGGTTATGATAAAGGTAGATTTTCTTTCAATGTTAAAGGTGGTCGTTGTGAAGCCTGCTGGGGTGATGGTGTCAAAAAAATCGAAATGCATTTTTTACCAGATGTTTATGTTCCTTGTGATGTTTGTCATGGTAAACGTTATAATAAAGAAACTTTGGAAATAAAATTTAAAGGAAAAACTATCAGTGATGTTTTAAATATGCGTGTTAGTGAAGCCGTTAAATTTTTTGAAAATGTTCCCACTATTAAAAGAAAACTAGATGTTTTAATGGATGTAGGTCTTTCTTATATCACATTAGGTCAAAGTGCGCCAACATTATCCGGTGGAGAAGCAGGTCGTGTCAAACTTGCTAAAGAACTGCAAAAGAAAGCCACAGGTAAAAGTTTATTTGTTTTAGATGAACCAACGACAGGACTTCACTCTGAAGATATCAAAAAACTTTTAGCAATCTTAAATCGCATTGTCGATAATGGTGATACAGTTTTAGTTATTGAACATAATATGGATGTTATTAAAGTGGCTGATCATATTATTGATTTAGGACCAGATGGCGGCGTTTTAGGTGGAACAGTTGTAGCAACAGGAACACCAGAAGAAGTAAGTAAAGTTTCTTCTTCTTATACCGGTGAATGGTTAAAAAAATATTTAAAATAAGCAAATATGTGATACAATGGTTCTAGTTTAGAAAAGAGTGATAAGATGAATCCTATAGCTTTGCAAATAGGACCATTTAGTATTAAATGGTATTCTTTAATGATTTTATTAGGGGTTATAGCAGGTATTGGTTTACTGTTAAAAGAAGGAAAAAAATATAATTATCCTAAAGACTTTCTTTTTAATCTTTGTTTTTGGGCTATTATTTTTGGTTTTATTGGAGCCAGAATCTATTATGTTTTATTCAATTTTGATATTTATATAAATGATCCTGTTAGTATCTTTAAAATATGGGAAGGTGGCCTTGCTATTCATGGCGGCTTAATTGCTGGTTTTATTACCATATATTTTTACTGTAAAAAATATAACGTTAGACTGTTAAAAATAACTGATATGGCCGTACCTGGTATCTTACTTGCCCAAAGTATCGGCAGATGGGGGAATTTCTTTAATATGGAAGCCCATGGTGGAGCTGTTTTAAGAAGTACATTAGAAAATCTTCATCTTCCAGAATTTATTATTAATGGTATGAATATTAATGGTGTTTATTATCATCCTACTTTCTTTTATGAATCTTTATGGTGTTTATTAGGCTTTATTATATTTATTCTTTTAAAACATTATAAATATTTAAAAGTAGGTAGTCTAACATTTAGTTACTTATGTTTTTACAGTGTTGGAAGATTTGTTATAGAAACATTAAGAACAGATTCATTAATGCTTGGCGGTTTTAAAGTAGCCCAAGTTTTATCAGTTATCTTATTTATCATTGGTATTATTGGTCTTATGCTTGAAACAAGAAAAGGAAAATTTGAAGACCTTTATTCCGAACCAAATCACGAAAAAATTCGTTATTAAAGAACCTTGACAAAAGGTTCTTTTTCCACGATAATTATAAGTAAGAATAGGAGTCTAAAAATATGAAAAAAACTTATATTGTGGTAGCAAGTGCCATTATGATATTATTTTGCTTAATGTATTCAGTATCATATGCGTATTTTTCTATCAAAGTAACAAATAATTTTAATGGTAATAAAGGAAGTACATCCATAGGTTCTGACACTGTTAAAGATATTATTATTTCCAATGGTACTAAAGTAACCAGTCAAAAAATGCTTCCTGGTGATACAGTTACTTCAAACTTTACTGTTCAAAATCCAAATGCTGTTTCCATCTGTTTTGGCCTTGTTTGGACTGATGTTTTAAATGAATTTACCAGAAAACAAGATTTAGTCTTTACTTTAAAAGAAGAAAATGGCGACACATTATTAGAAAATGTAAAATTTCCAAGTACTAATAATCAAACCATTATAGAAGGATTATCCATCCCAGCTAAAACAACAAAAAAATACGTATTAACTGTAACATATAAAAGCGTAAATGAAGATCAAACCACAGATATGAACAAAAAGTTTCATGCGACAATAACAGGAAAAGTAACAGAATGTAAAAAAACAGCAACATCAACAGCAACAGCAACTGAAACAATTACAAATTTAGTAAGTGGGTCAAATAAATCATCCACAGATGTTTATACTGTTCCAAATAAAACAAGTAGTAGTTGTACATATACCTTAGCCTATGATGGCACAAGTGATAACAATTTAAGATATGTTGGAAAAAATCCATGTAACTATGTTACATTTAATGGTGAAAAAGCAGGATGGAGAATTATAGGAATCTTAAATACTCCAGAAGGACAAAGAATGAAATTAATTCGAACTGAGTCCATAGGAGATTTACCGTGGAATTATACACCAACAGAAAGTGATGGAAATGATTGGACAACTAGTACTTTACAAACTTTGCTAAATAGTGGTGCATATTATAACAGAACAACGGGGCAGTATTATATTTTATTTGATACAGAAACATTAGATTATACAAGTAATGGCTTAACAGATGCAGCCAAGAATCAAATAGATACAATAACATGGAAACTAGGTGGAATTGAATCAAAAAGATATAACAGTTCATCAAATGGATTAGCAAGTCATTGGTACACCTCTGAAAGAGGAACAAAAGTATATACAGGAAGGCCAACAGAATGGCAAGGGAAAGTTGGTTTAATGTATCCAAGTGATTATGGCTATGCGACAGGCGGAGGTACAAGTATGAATAGAGCCAGTTGTTTAGCCAAAGATTTATTTAACTGGGATGATGCAAGTGATTGTAAAAATAATGATTGGCTTTTAGATTCAAGTAAAATACAATGGACACTAGCCCCGTGTCCGTCTTATTCTGACAGCGTGTTCTTTGTCGAGTTCGACGGCACTGTCTACGACAACACTGAGTACGGTTCATATGTGGTGCGACCTTCGGTATATCTGATACCCTCTACGTCGATTTTAGGCGGTGAAGGAACACTTGAAAAGCCATACGAGATTGGGTAGCGAGAATGAGTAGGCTCGTCGATTCAGTTCATGACCAGCCGAGCCTGTCTTCAGTAAGTTATCCACATTATGTATAAAAATGAGTCGTATTAATAGATATAAGTTTATTAAGTATAAATGTTAATATAAAAACTGATAAAAATATCCATGTTAAAAGTTGATAATTTCTATCAGTTTTTTCTATATTTGATATACTTATATTATATAATGATTTTTTTGTTAGAAAGAGAAAAATGTATGTTAAAAGGTTTTAAGGAAAACAAAATTATATTTATAACTATGTTTATATTTGAAATGGTTGCTACTGGTTTATATGTTTCAACAAATAATTTGTTTTATTTATTAAATTTTAATTATATAGGAATTTGTCTATCACTTGGAATGTATTTTATGTCTCATAAAGTTAAATATGCTAGAAATTTTGTTCAATGTGCTGTTGGATTATATATGCTAGTGTATTTAGGTATTATATGTAAAGAAAATATGCAAATTGAAGGTTTTTGGTATTATTTATTTTTAGGTGTTTTTGAAGCCGCAACAATACATTATTTTGTTGCTAAAATAGCAGGTCCATTATTCTTTGGTAGAGGTTTTTGTGGATATGCTTGTTGGACAGGAATGGTATTAGATTTACTTCCTTATAAAATACCTCAAAATGATAGGAAAAAATTAGGATGGATAAGATATATTACTTTTTTATTATCGTTTTTATTTGTATTGTTTTTATTTATATTTAAAGTATCTAATATAGAAAATATAATATTTTGGGCATTTATTATTGGAAATATCATATATTATATTTTAGGAATATTGTTGGCTTTTATTTTTAAAGATAATCGGGCTTTTTGTAAATATATATGTCCTGTTACTGTTTTTTTAAAACCAACAAGTTACTTTTCATATTTAAGTGTTAAATGTAATCATAATAAATGTATTAATTGTCATAAATGTTTAAAAAGTTGTCCTATGAATGTAGATATGTTAAATGATTCCAGAAAAAGAAAAAATGGTACAGAATGTATTTTATGTTGTAATTGTATTAAAGAATGTCCTAGAAAGGCTCTTGATTTATATAAATAAAAGTAAAAAAGAAATATTATAATATTTTACCTAAGAGAACTATTTATAAAGGTGAAACAGTTTTATTTGAGTATAACAATAAAATTTTTATGATTGAACAAAAATGAGATATAATCATGATTCAATTAAAAGGCGTGGATAGTTTGAAAATTTTATAAAGAAAGAGAAGGGTTGCTAATCAAACTCTTGGAAAGAATAAAAGTTACTATATAGAATGAAATAACTGAGTATTTTCATTATCTGAAGATAACGAAATGGGAATTTACTATTTAACAATTTTATAAAATGTTAAAAATCTTTGTCAAACTTCCAAAAAACTTTTGTAGATATGTTAAATATTAATAATATATAATTTTGTTGAAAGAAGGAAAAGAAATGAATTTAGGAGATAAAATATTACAATTAAGAAAGAAAAATGGTCTTTCACAAGAACAATTAGGGGAAAAAGTAGATGTTACAAGGCAAACTATTTCTAATTGGGAATTAGGTGAAACAGCCCCTAATCCTGAGCAATTAAAAAAAATGTCAAAAGCTTTTAATGTTAGTATTGATGAAATTTTGGATAATGATTCCAAGGAATTTTTAATAAACAAAATAAGTAATACAGAAAAATTAGCAGGAATAATAATTAAAATATTAAAAGTAATTGGAATTGTAATCGTGGTATATATTATATTTATGATAATAGCTGTGATTGGGTTAGGGGTTTTTACAGTTGTTAAAAACGGATAAAATGCGTTTTATTGGTAAGATTAGTTGGAAAGATAACTAGTCTTTTTTATTTAGGTTAAATATGTAACATTATTAGTTAATATAAAATATTGTTTTTATAAAGAAAAAATCGAACTGAATAGTTCGATTGAATATCAATTTGGAGCCTGTGGGGTTGTAGTTCAACAACCTTTGGACTAAAAGTTGATAGTAAGTAATACTTACTAACTAAATTAATAATAGCATAAAAATAGCAAATATGAAAATAAAAATAGAAGATTATCATATCTTATGTTATAATTAGTAATGAAAGGTAGTGATATTAATGGTAGATATGCATATGCATACTTTATACTCTGATGGAAATGATTCTTTGTCAGATGTATTAAAAAAATGTGAACAAAAAAATTTAGAATATATTGCGATAACAGATCATAATACATGTAGAGAATACGATGATAATGCATGGAATGAAAAACTTTATTCTGGTAATGTTATAATAGGTGCTGAAATGAATGCAACTTTAGACAATGGGAAAAGAATAGAATTTTTAGCGTATAATATTCAAAATCCAGAAATAATAAATGAATGGTCAGATAAGTTTTTTTCAAAAGAAATATTAACAGAAAAATTTGAAATTTCGAAACAAGCATCTTTAGAAATGTGCAAAAGAGCTGGGTTAAAATATAATTTAGATAATATTAAAAAAGATATACCAGTAACTGATTTTTTTATAGTATATTTATTTTATGAAATAATTAAATATCCTGAAAATGTTGAAAAATTAGGAAACTATGCTAATTCATTTAATGATTTTAGAAGAATTGGATTAGATAATCCTAATAGTATTTATTATCTTGATGAAAAGAAAAAATTCCCTACACCTAAATTTAGAGATGTTGCTGATAAAATTCATGAGGCTGGTGGTTTAGTATTTTTAGCACATCCATTTGAATATAAATTTGAAGATACAATTGGATTTATTGATGAATTACGAAAAGAAGTTAAGTTAGATGGAATTGAATGTTTTCATCCATCTGCAGAACAAGATAATAGGATTGAAACTTTAATAAATTATGCTACAAAAAATAATTTATATATAAGTGGTGGAAGTGATTACCATGGACCAAAAAAACCCAATATTGAAATAGGCACTGGTGCTGGTACATTACAAATTCCAAAAGAATATATTGAAGAATGGGCAATAGTAAAAAAATATGCAAAATAAAGAAATTTGGGATAAACTAATTCACGAAGCTAAGGCTGTTTTAAATCCTAGAAAAATATCTAATCATATTAGTGCAGGAATGGTAAGCGCTGCTGTTCTTTCGAAAAATGGAAATATTTATACAGGAGTTTGTATTGATACATGTTCAACTCTAGGAATATGTGCAGAAAGAAACGCAATACATACAATGATTACTAATAATGATGAAAAAATAGATAAAATTGTTTGTATCATGCCAGGAGGGAAAATTGGTGGATCTCCATGTGGTGCATGTAGAGAATTTATAATGCAGATGGGTCCTGATTCAAAAAAAATTGAAATATTATTAAATGATATAACATACGAAACAAAGAAAATGGAAGAATTAATGCCTGATTGGTGGGGAGACAATTAATATAAAGAAAGAGATGACTTATTTTTCAAAGTCATCTCTTTCTTTATTGATATGTTTATTATTTTGAATTATATCAATATCCCTATTACTTAAAATATCTTTATTATATAAATCGTCAATAAAATCTTCATATTTTTCATCATTAGAAAAGAATTTATTTTGTAAATACATTAAGAATTTTTTCCATATCTTTTTAAAGGTATTAACTATTTCTTGAAGTGTATTAACTTGTTCTTCTAAATCATCAATCTTATCATTTTGATTTTCAATTATATTGTTTAATTTATCTATTTCATTTTGAGATACACTTGTCATTATTCTCATAACCATTCTACCATTTGAAGTAGTTGTATTTGATTCATCAGCTAAACAATTAATATCACATTCATAATCGTTAACTGTTTTCATTAACTTTTCAATATCAAATACTGAACGAGTTAATCTATCTAATTTGAATGCTACAATAACATTAATCTTTTTATCTCTAACATCTTTCATCATTTCTTGATATGCAGGTCTTTTATCGTTTTTAGCGCTTATTCCAGCATCTTTATATACTTTTAATACTTCATATCTTTTAAACTGACAAAACTCTCTTAATCGTTCTTCTTGTTCTCCTAAACTAAATCCTTCTCGTGCTTGATCTTCAGTTGATACTCTTATATATATTCCTGCAATTTTCTTTTCTTCATTCATATTTTTACCTCTCTTTCTACAAAAAAGAGGAGACAAAAGCACTAGTTCAAACTAATACCTTTGACTCCTCTTAGATTAATATTATAAATTTTTCTTAAATGAATTATGTGTTTGACCATAGCTGTACCTCGCTTTCTAATAAAAGACGGATACTGCTTGTCATTTATTGGTTATTTATAATAATCATTTTTTATTTAAAAGTCAATAGGTTAGTTTGATTTTATATATTGTTCTAAATCTTTGAATTGTATTTTTTTACTATAACCATTTATATAAATATCGTCACATTCTTCAAACATTAAATAGTTAATATTATTAATAGTTATTATATGTGGTTTAACATAAGCAATATTAGAATTAACTATATTAATTACATTACCATTATGATAGGTAGGTTTAACACAAGAAAACTTACATATCATATCGACTTTCTTTTTTAATTTATCACTTATTATAAGTTCTTTTGTTTCTATTTTTAACATATTATCACTCATCCTTTCAAAATTTAAGTACAAAAAAACTAACTATTTCTAGTTAGTCTGTATTACTTAAACTCGAAAGGTTCGAGTTTCCTATCAATCTGGAGCAAATGAGGAGAATCGAACTCCCGTCTCAACCTTGGCAAGGTCGCGTTCTAGCCACTGAACCACATCTGCATTGCATTAATAATATAGCAGATATTAAAATAAATTGCAAGACAAAATTTACTATGCTATAATTATTATCATAAGGAAGAGTAGATACGTATGAAAAAAAAATATAAAAAAATTATTATAGTTTTAGTTATTCTTCTTCTTTTGGTATTTGGGGCCTTTGCTTATTGTAAATTTTTTAAATCGAAACCAGCTGATACTCCGATAAAAGAAGTAAAAGTAACAAATACGATTGAAAATTACGGTTATAATTTAGAAGATCGTGATACAAAACTTTATAAGGAAAAATATGAAAAACTAAAGGAACTTTTAAGTAAAGATGATTATGATAAAGACGAATATATAAAACTTATCAGTGAATTATTTATCATAGACCTTTATACAATTGATAACAAAATTAGTCGTTATGATGTTGGGGGTACAGAATTTATGTACACTGGTGCTGTTTCTTCATTTAAAGCATCGGTGGAAAATTCTCTTTATAAAACTGTTGAAAATGATTTAGAAGATAATCGTAGTCAAGCACTTCCAATTGTGAGTTCCATAGAAATTACAAATTATGAACCAACTACTTATGAAATGCCTGATAAAACAGTCGTTGATGGCTATAAAGTTAATCTAAGTTGGCAATATGAAAAAGATTTAGGCTATGATGATACAGGCGTACTTATTGTTATACAAGATGGAAATAAAATGGGAATAGTTTTTTATAAAGCTAAGTAAACTTGTGAAAAAATAAAGTTTAAGATATAATAAGAAAGGTGAAAATTTATGAAAGAAAAAAATTCTACTAAAAATACGTTCTTTAATTTTGCAATGCGAATCACTATATTTGTTCTTGCTATTGTGATTTTTGGAGTAAGTACTAGTTATGCTTACTATGTAGCCAATATAAAAGGACAGGCTAGTGTAGATGAATCTAAAACAGCTGTTTTAAATGTGACAACAACTTTAGAAAATGCTCCCGCTATTTCAGCAAGTAAAATGACTATTATTAATGCTGCTGATTATTTAACTAAAGCTCAAAAAGTTGATTTTAGTATTACAAATCAATCTACAAGTAATGTTAAAGCAAAATATACCTTAAAATTAGTAGAAATGAATATTACTAAAAATCTATCTAGTAAATACTTTAAATATGCTGTTATCGTAAATGCGGGCAAGAGTACTGAAAAAACTTATACAGGTAATTTCTTAGATGAAAAAAATATTGCTCCTGAAAAGACAAGTGTTACCAAAGATAATCCTGAAACAGTAAAAGGACTTACTAAGAATTTAATTGATGAAGATAATGCTCTTATTTTAAATATTGGTGCTACTGATACTTTAAGTTTTTATATATGGGTAGAAAATGATGACGCTGTTGATCAACTATATTTAACAAACGGTAATTTTTCCGCTAAATTATCTGTGGATGCTTATCCTGTAAAATAGACCATAAGGTCTTTTTATTTTTGCTAATTTGTGTTATTCTTTTAAGAGGTGATTTGAGATGAATTTAACAGCATTATTATTAACATTATTAAGTGGGCTCTTTTTTGCTTTAGGCTTTTTAATTGTGAAGTTTGTAAAAAATAAGAAGAGTTTAACTATTTTTGCCAATAGTATGGCTTTTGTTATTTTAATGGGAATGCTTTTTAAAGATTTACTTCCAGAAATTATTGCATTATCTGAAAATGTAAATGCTACTAAAAGTGGAAAAATTGGCCTTATTTTATTTTTTATTATCTTAGGTATGGGAATATTAAAAGTATTTGATTTATTTTTACCACATCATTCTCATCATCATAAGGATAATGAACATAATTTGAAAGAGCACAATAATCATAATGTACACATTGGTATCATTATGAGTTTATCACTTATTTTGCACAATATATTAGAAGGTATGAGTCTTTATATTATTGCTCAAGAGTCATGGACATCTGGTTTACTTATGGCCTTAGGTGTTGGTTTTCATAACTTACCTTTAGGTATTGAAATAGCTAGTAATTTAACAAATTTTAAAAATTCTAAACAATCAAAAATGATTTTACTATCATTAATCTTATCGTCTTTTGTAGGGGGCTTAATTCTTTTTGTTTTAAGTACACAGATTAGTGACCTTGTTTTATTATCATTAATATCTATTGCCTGTGGCATGATAATTTACTTAGCCTTATTTGAACTTTTAAAAGAAATATTTAATTATTTAAAAAATAAGTTCACTTATTTTGGGATAGGCGTAGGTATTGTTGTTTTGTTATTAATGACATTTATGGAATAATTAGATATAATATTACAGATTAGAGAAAAAGGAGATGTTTATTTATGGGAAGAGCTTACGAAGTTAGAAAAGCAAGTATCCAAAAAACAGGGGCTCAAAAAGCTAAATTATATACAAACTATGCTAAAGAAATCTATTTAACAGCAAAAAAAGGTTCTCCAGACATTGAAAGTAATGTAGCCTTAAAAAGATTAGTTGAAAAAGCAAAGAAAGAACAAGTACCAAGTGATATTATTAATCGTGCTATTGATAAGGCTAAAGGAATGGGCGGTGAAGACTATGAAGTTGTCACTTATGAAGGTTTTGGACCTGGGGCTTCCACTTTAATTATTAGAACCCTTACAGACAATGTTAATCGTACCGTTGGCATGGTTCGGGCGGCTTTTAATAAAGTTCACAAGAGCCTAGGCGTTAATAACTCTGTATCTTATAATTATGATTATTTAGCGTTAATTGGTATTAAAGATGTGAATGAAGAAGAGGTTTTTAATGCTCTTTTAGAGGCAGGTATTGAGCCAGTTGATTTTGAAACAGAAGATGGTATGACTTTAATTTCCGTAACGCCAAGTGAACATAATAAAGTAAAAGATGTTTTAGAAAAGTTATATCCTGATATCAATTATGAAATTGATGAAGAAGGAATGTATGCGAAAGAGAAAATAACATTAGAAGGAGAAGAATTAGAAACTTTTCAAAAACTATATCACATGTTAGATGAAATAGATGATGTAACTGATATTTATCATAATGTTATTTTATAAAATATAAATCACATTTCTTAGAGGTGTGGTTTTTTTGTGGTAAAAAAAAAGAAACCGTTTGGTTTCTATTTGGAATTACTCTTGTTTTTAGCATTGGCGATTTGATTAGCAATGTAATTAGAATATTGTTTTTTGATATCTTCATCTAAAATATCCATACCATATTTTTTTCTTAATTCATCCATTGCCGTAACTTTGATAGTCGCGTCATCATTTATCTTTTCGTTAGCTAATGTTTCTTTTATTTTATCTTTTTTATCATCATAACTTGGTTTTTCACTAGAAGATTCACGGTAGATAACGTGGTAACCTAATTCTGTAGTAATAATTGAAGTAGAATAAGCACCATCTTTTAAACTACGAGCAGCCTTTAAAAGTTCATCATATGAACTGGATAGAGTACCAGTATTAATAGCTCCAAGACTACCACCATTATTCTTAGTCGCATCATCATTAGAGTATTCTTTAGCTAATTCTTTAAATGTGGCTAATTTATCTTCGGCAGCATTTAATTTAGAAATAATATCATTAACTTTATTTTTAGCTTCTTTTTCTAATTTTGCTTTATCATCAGCACTTGTACTATCAGTAACACCTGTTTTAATTAAAATATGATCTACTGTAACATCACCATAAACATTTTTTTCATAATAAGATTTCATAGCATCTTCAGAAACTAATGTTTTAGCGTAATCTAAAATAGCTTTTTGTTGTAAATTATTTAAATAAACATAATTTTTGTAATTATCTTTGCTACCAAAGTATTGATTAATATACGTTTCTCCATAAGAATTAATCATTGATTTTGTCGTACTTTCAGCATTCTTTTTTGCTGTTTCAAGGTCATTTGGATATTCTTGTTCTAAAATTTTAGTATCCATTAAAGTAATAATAGTATCTAAAGCATAGTTTTCTTTCATTTTGTTGTATAAATCATTAGCAGATATGGCATTAGTTCCTTCGTTAAAATTAATAATAGCTTGTGAGCCATCACTCAACGTAGGATAATTTTTGGTACAACCACACATCATAAAAGCACAAGCCCCCAAGATAAGAATTTTTTTTGTTTTATTCATGATTTCATCGTCTCCTATTTCTTAAAAACAATAATATTATAGCAATTCCCCTTTGATTATTCAAGAGAATGACGCACCAAAAGAAAAATAAGCCATAAACTATAATTGAAAAGACAAATAAAGGAGGGAGTTTTATGAACTACTGTGAAAATGGAATTGGTCCTGCAATCATTTTAGTATTATTCATTTTACTTATTTTAATTGTTGGAGCATTCATTTAGTCTTTATAAAGGAGGTGCCTTATGAGTTGTTGCAAAAAACAAACAACTGAGAGTGGAAATACAAACTTCATGAATGGGGCTTTTATTATCCTTATTCTGTATATCTTACTTGCAATTATACTTGGTGGCGTTTTATTCTAAAAGAGGGCATAGACCTTCTTTTAAATTTATATTAATTTTGGTATTTATAAAATTATTTTTTCTGGATATGAAAATTTGCTTGAGATATTTTAGAAAAATGGTTGAAAAAATGTGTTAAATTTCTAAAATTAGTGATTTGTTTAAATCTTTAAAAAATGCTTAAATATCACCAAGGAGGAAGGATTTATTATGCCAAACGTAAATATTTTATGTTGCTATGAAGATAGACCTATTTTTTTATATAACCCCATAGGGGCTGTTTCTTATCAGTTTATTATTATTAATTATGTTAATAAAATTAAAACAAAGTGGGCAGAACGGCAAACTTACCAAAAAGGGGAGGCTTCTTTTTTATATGTTGAAATTCAAATTTATTTAGCTAAAAAACGAATTTTAAATCACATTACCCCTAAAAGAAAATTGGATAAATGGTGTTTATCTTTTTTGGAAATGCTTATAAACGAAAAAAAGATATCCCTTTAAGTTCTCTTAAAGGCCTTTCATTATTCGACAAAATAAATGTAATTTCTATGTTTTAATTAATTATAGAAAGGGTCGTTGTTATGAAAGTAAAATGTTTTGATGAAAATACCGAAAAAGATTTAGAAGGGAAAATTAATGCTTTTTTAAGTGACTTAACTGGTGATATAATAGACATAAAGTATGAAGTCGCAATTGGCATTCAAGGAGAAGATCAAATTTATTGCTTTTCTGCCATGGTGATTTATTATGAAAAGGAATAAGTGGTTAAAAATGAAAAAATCTTCTTTTATTGAAGGAACTGTGATTGCAACTCTTGCAATTGTTATTACGAAGATTTTAGGTATGCTTTATGTCATTCCCTTTTATGCAATTATAGGTGTTCAAGGTAGTGCTTTGTATGCTTATGCTTATAATATTTATGTTATTTTCTTAGATATATCCTCGGCAGGACTTCCTGTAGCCATCAGTAAGATTATTAAAGAGTATAATACTTTAGGTATGATGGATGCGAAAGTAAGGGCTTATAAAGTAGCCAAAAAAATAATTAGCTTTATATCCGTTGCTGCTTTTATGATTTTATTTTTATTTGCTGGTCAAGTAGCTTCTTTAATTTTAGGAGATTTGCAAGGAGGAAATACAATTTCTGATGTTGCGTTTGTTATTCGTTGTGTTTCCTTTGCTATTTTAGTTATTCCTTTTTTAAGTGTTTCAAAAGGATATTTACAAGGACACAACATTATTAATGTGTCAAGTATTAGTCAAGTAATTGAACAAGCCGTTCGTATCTTAGTTATTCTTGGGGGTAGTTATTTAGGTTTAAAAGTATTAAACTTATCTTTAAGAACATCCGTTGGTATTGCCGTTTTTGGCGCCTTTGCCGGTGGTCTTGCTGCGATACTTTATATATACATTAACATGCGTAAAAACAAAGAGGCGTTATCACTAGAAGAAGTAGATAAAAAAGATGATATTTCTAATCGGGAAATTTTAAAGAAAATTATTTCTTATGCGCTGCCTTTTATTATCATTGATGTAGCCGTATCACTATATAACTTTATTGATATGGTATTAATATCTAGAACGATGGGATATTTAGGATATGATGCTGCAACAACTGAATTTGTAACTTCATCGGTGGCGACGTGGGCTAATAAAATCAATGTTATTGTTAACTCAGTTGCGATGGGCTTAACGGTTAGTTTAATTCCTAATATTGTTGAAGCATTTACATTAAAGAAATGGCCATTAGTAGAGAAAAGATTAAATAAAGCTTTGCAAATTATCTTAGTGACCTGTATTCCTATGGTATTAGGTATTTCTTTTTTAGCTAAGCCAATTTGGAATATTTTCTATGGTAACAGTAATCTGGAATTAGGAAGTATTGTCTTGGGTATTAGTATTTTTGGCGCTCTATTTTATAACATATATATGATAACATCGATGACTTTACAAAGTTTAAATAAATTTAAAGCGGTATACTTTACAACTTTTTTAGGATATCTTACAAATGCTTTCTTAGATGTTCCTTTAATGCTTTTATGTCATCATTTAAATTTACAACCATTTATTGGAGCTTTATTAGCTAGTATTTTAGGTTATTCCTTAGCCTCTTTTAGTGCCTTAATCATTTTAAGAAAACATCATCACCTTAAATATTATGAATCTTATAAAATGTTTGCTAAAATTCTTGTGCCATCTTTTTGTATGATGCTTGTTGTATTCTTAGTTGCAAGATTATGTCCTATCTCGTATAATAGTAGAACCTCATGTATTTTCTATGTTTTTTTAACATCCGTGATTGGGGCAATTGTTTATCTTTTCATTGCTTATAAAATGAAAATTCTTGATGATGTATTTGGCAAAGAATATTTAGATAGAATAATAAGAAAACTAACCTTTAATAAATGGCCTAAAAAAAACACTAAAAATTAGTGCTATACAATATACATGTTTCCATCAGCATCGTATTCTTTAGTGTAGTAGGTATTGCCTTCTAATTTACTAATTCTAGCATCTAAGCGGTTTATGCTTCTTTCTATTTTAGCAAGTCTACTTTCTATTTCACTAGTACTTGTGGTCATAGTATTTGGCATTTGCATAGGAAGGTTAGGCATATTTTGGGCTTGGTAAAAATTACTACTTGCCATATTCATAGAAGGATACATTGGATTTTGCATATTACCTACAGAACTCATGTTAAAATTAGTACTTTCGAAAAAGGAATTTCTGTCTTTTCTCATCTTGTTCCTCCTTTATAGTTAATATATGTATTTATAGAAAGAAGTGTGAAAAAAATGCGTCTAAGAAATGTGAAAAATGCTCGAGAAAAATTAGAGGCTAGTAAATATTTTGTAAAAGAACCTGAAAAAATGAAAGGAAACTGGTCGAATGGTTCTAAAATCCACCTTGAGATAGGAACTGGTAAGGGTGACTTTTTAATTGGTATGGCCACGGCTTATCCTGATATCTTCTTTATTGGTGTCGAAAAATATGAAAGTGTTTTAGTAAGAGCCATTGAAAAAGTAGAAAATCTAAATCTTTCCAATTTAAAATTTATCTGTTATGATGCGACTAAAATAGATAATGTTTTTGATCATGAAATAGATACCATCTATTTAAATTTTTCAGATCCTTGGCCTAAGACAAAACATCATAAAAGAAGATTAACCAGTCCTTTATTTTTAGAAACTTATGATAAAATCTTTAAAGATGAAAAACATATTGTGCAAAAAACAGATAATATAGGTTTATTTGCCTATAGTCTAGAACAATTAAGTAAACATGGTTATACTTTGGAAAAGGTAAGTTTAGATCTTGCTAATGAGAAAATATTTAATATTAAAACAGAATATGAAGAAAAATTTATGGGTCTCGGTTACAAAATCAATTATGTTGATGCGAGAAAAAAATAAATTTTTTTTTCCTTTTTTTAAGAACTCATGCTATACTTGTTATTGTAGGTGGTTGATATGAAAAAAGGGTTTACATTGATAGAACTTTTAAGTGTATTAGGGATTATGGCACTTCTTTTACTTATTGCTGTGCCCACTTATTTAACGGTTTCTAACAATGTTAAAGAAAACATGTATGAATCAAAAGTCAAGGAACTTTTGGCCAAAGGTGAAAGCTATGCTGAGGATTCTAATAATTATGTATTTTCAGTAAATAGACTTCTTGAAGAAGGAAAAATTAGCGCGGATGATGAAAGTGGTAATATTTATGATCCTCGTGATAAAAGAAAAATGAATTGTGATCTTATCGAAATAAGTTACCAAGATAATCAAATAAAAAGTAATTTGATTTCCCAATCAGAATGTTTAAGCGATGAAGATATCAATAGTAGATATGGTCTTTTAACATTAACCTTAAAAGGTAATGTTAATGAAACTGTAAAACCGGGACAATGGACTAATGATAGTGAAGTTTCCGTAGGTTATGTAATTAATGATAAATATAAAGATATTGTTGGAGAAATTACAGGTTTAACTTGGTCAGGTGCTGAAGAAAAAAGCTGTACTTTAGAAAATATTCATGAATGTGATACTTATAAAGTAAGTACGACAACGAGTTCTTCATTAACAGTTAGACTAGTGGCTAATATAAAAGTTAAAGATGCAACAGTTACAAATAACTATACGACATCTGTTTTAATGGATGTTGAAGCTCCAATTCTAAAGAAAGACAGTATTATTGTTAATAATGATGTTGAAACAAATGAAAATAAGAAAGTTACTTTTGAACTTACCGATAATTATGGTAGTGGTTTAGAAACTTATGCTCTTGTTACCGAGAACAGTTGCCAAAATGCTTCTTATAAAGATTCCAATGAAGTTGTTGAAGGTACCCAGACAGAGTCTTTAGATGAACAAGTTTACTATGTTTGTACTAAAGATAAAGTTGGCAATGAAAAAGGTTATTTTGAAGATGGCTATCAAATTGATGTTAAAAATGTTGATAAAAATCAATTAAGAGCATCTTTAAGTATCACTAGTAGAGATAATCGTTATTATTCTCGTGATGTCAAATTAACTATTTCGGCTAATAAAAATGCGAGTGACTTAGAAATGTGTGTTTCACAAACAAACTATTTACAAGATTGTTCTTTTGAAACATACAGTGAGACTAAAAACATGACTTTGCATGGTGATTATGACGGTTCAACGAAAACCGTTTATGTTACAGTTAAAGATAAAGCCGGTAATCTATCTCATACAAAAGCAAACTATACATTATATAAATATTGTTCAAGATTAGGTTCATGGCAAGTAACATCTAATACGAAAAATTCGTGTCCATCTTGTGGAACAGCATATTATAATATTTCTTATCGTCAAAATGATTATTATTTTACTGCTCATCAATGTAATACTAAACAAGAAGGACGCTCTTGTGGCTTAAAAAGTTGTGATCCTGTTGATGATATGAATCCAAATGATTATAATTCTAGTAAAAAAGTAACATGTGATAAAACACAATTTCAAAAGCTAATTAACAATCATATTGATCGTTTTAGAAATGCTTTAAATTATCAAAACTTTAGAAATGCTCTTTATGATTGTAGTGGAACAACGGCTAGTATTTTGGCATCTTCCGATAATGCTTATAATATTTTAAGAAATCACTCTCGTACGCAAGTAGTATCTGGAAATGGTAGTGGCACGACGTGTAAATGCTATTACAACAAGGATAGCAAAAGTGCTGAGAAAACATGTGCTAAGGCAGCCTGCAATGGTGAATACAAAAGATATGTTTCAGGTAGCATTTATAATGGCCGTGTCTTTGTTTTAAGTGCTACGACTTCAGCCCATCCTATGGACTGGGGAACCAGCAGCGGTAAATGTGGCGATGACAATGGTTTCGGAGATTGTGCAAATGAAGGAAGTTCATGGGAAAAATGGGGCTATCGTAGTATCATCTTAAGTGATGCAAATAATAATGCTTATGAAGCCACTGGATGGGGATATTGTACTAAATCTACTAATGGCGTTTTAAACTGGGATGATTGTTACTCAAGTGATGAAAGAAGAAATCGTATTGCCTCTTTCCAAAATGGAGTTAGAGTAGGATTATATTCATTTCAAAACTGGGACTATGATAGTTATAAACAAAGCAGAGATGTTTATGGATATAACAATGGTAAAGTATATGTACAAATATTTGTAATTTAAAGGAGAGATAATAATGAAGAAAAATGTATTCATCATTTTAGGAATTATTCTAGTTCTTGTTTTAATAGCAGGTGGTGGAACAGCCTTTTGGTTCTACAGTACCCATATTTCTTATCAAAAATTAGCTTCTAAAATGAATGAAAATTATGATTTTGATATTTCTTATGAAACCGAAGAAAATGGCTATAGTTATTCGGGTAGTTATAATTCAAATAGTAATACTTTAATATATCTTGATAATAATAATGAGGAACAAAGTTTAAATATTAATCTTTATGAGTATATTCTAAATGAAATTCCCCATCAAAAGTATTATAAGAAAGATAAAATATTTACTGGCTCATTTAATATTACTTCTTTAAAACAAAATAGTGAACTTGCAAAATTTTTACCAGAAAAAAATAATTTTACTTGTGAATTTGAAATTACAGATAATTATTTAAGTTCTATTTTTTGCAACGATGATTCCAATTTTTCTATCAGTTTCTTTTCTAACAATTAAAAATAGTTAAGTTATATGAATAAAAAAGGATGTTATTACTAAATGTAATTTACCCTTTTTTTTTAATTAAAATTCGTGATATACTTGTTATAGTAGGTGATAGAATATGAAAAAAGGGTTTACATTGATAGAACTTTTAAGTGTATTGGGTATTATGGCACTTCTTTTGCTTATTGCTGTGCCCACTTATTTAACGGTTTCTAACAATGTTAAAGAAAACATGTATGAATCAAAAGTCAAGGAACTTTTGGCCAAAGGTGAAAGTTATGCTGAGGATTCTAATAATTATGTGTTTTCGGTAAATAGACTTCTTGAAGAAGGAAAAATTAGCGCGGATGATGAAAGTGGCAATATTTATGATCCTCGTGACAAAAGAAAAATGAATTGTGATCTTATCGAAATAAGTTATCAAGATAATCAAATAAAAAGTAATTTAATTTCTCAATCAGAATGTTTAAGCGATGAAGATATCAGTAGTCGATATGGTCTTTTAACATTAACCTTAAAAGGTAATGTTAATGAAACTGTAAAACCGGGAGTATGGACTAATGATAGTGAAGTTTCTGTAGGTTATGTAATTAATGATAAATATAAAGATATTGTAGAAGAAATTACAGGCTTAACTTGGTCAGGGGCTGAAGAAAAAAGTTGTACTTTAGAAAACATTCATGAATGTGATACTTACAAAGTAAGTACAACAACGAGTGCTTCATTAACAATTAGACTAGTGGCTAATATAAAAGTTAAAGATGCAACAGTTACAAATAACTATACGACATCTGTTTTAATGGATGTTGAAGCTCCAATTCTAAAGAAAGACAGTATTATTGTTAATAATGATGTTGAAACAAATGAAAATAAGAAAGTTACTTTTGAACTTACCGATAATTATGGTAGTGGTTTAGAAACTTATGCTCTTGTTACCGAGAACAGTTGCCAAAATGCTTCTTATAAAGATTCCAATGAAGTTGTTGAAGGTACCCAGACAGAGTCTTTAGATGAACAAGTTTACTATGTTTGTACTAAAGATAAAGTTGGCAATGAAAAAGGTTATTTTGAAGATGGCTATCAAATTGATGTTAAAAATGTTGATAAAAATCAATTAAGAGCATCTTTAAGTATCACTAGTAGAGATAATCGTTATTATTCTCGTGATGTCAAATTAACTATTTCGGCTAATAAAAATGCGAGTGACTTAGAAATGTGTGTTTCACAAACAAACTTTTTACAAGATTGTTCTTTTGAAACATACAGTGAGACTAAAAACATGACTTTGCATGGTGATTATGATGGCTCAACTAAAACTGTTTATGTAACAGTTAAAGATAAAGCTGGTAATCTATCTCATACAAAAGCAAACTATACTTTATATAAATATTGTTCAAGATTAGGTTCATGGCAAGTGACATCTAATACGAAAAATTCATGTCCATCTTGTGGAAATGCAAATTATAATATTTCTTATCGTCAAAATGATTATTATTTTACTGGACATCAATGTAATACTAAACAAGAATCACGTTCTTGTGGTTTAAAAAGTTGTGATCCTGTGGAAAGTATGAATCCAAATGATTATAATTCTAGTAAAACCGTAACTTGTAATGCTAGTTATTTTCAAAGATTAATTAACAATAGTGATCGTTTTAGAAATGCTTTAAATTATCAAAACTTTAGAAATGCCCTTTATGATTGTAGTGGAACAACGGCTAGTATTTTAAGGTCTTCTGATAGTGCGTATAATATTTTAAGAAATAATTCTCGTACCAAGGTAATAACTGGAAGTGGTAGTGGGGCTGGTTGTAAATGTTATTACTTGAAAAGAAATTGTTCAGGCTCGTGTGCAACCGGTGATTATATGGCTTATGTTTCAGATGTTATTTACTGGGGACGTGTTTTAGTTTTAAGTGCGACGACTATGGAAATTGTACCAGATCAAGGTTCAAGTACAACTAAATGTGGCGATGATGATGGCTTTGGCAATTGTAGAAATGAAGGAAGTAACTGGGACAAAAGAGGCTGGCGAGATATTATCGTAAGTAATGCCAATAAAACATCTAATTCCAGCACAGGATGGGGTTATTGTACCAAAGAAAGAAATGGCGTTTTAAACTGGAGAGATTGCGGTTCAGACGCTGAAAGAAAAAATCGTATCGCATCTTTTCAAGATGGAGTGAGAGTAGGTCTTTATTCTGATTTGGATGTGTCGTATGAAAAAGGAAACAGTGACCATGATATTTATACTTATCGTGCAGGTACCGTATATGTTCAAATATTTATGATATAAAGGTGAAAAAATGAAAAAAAAGACATTTATAATTTTAGGTATTGTTTTGGCCGTTATCTTAATCGTTTGTGGAGTTACGGTGGTATGGTTTTATAGCCAACATGTTTCTTATAAAAGTTTGATGGCCTTTACGAAAACAAATTACGATTTTGATATCACTTATGAAGATAAAGAAAACATACATAGTCATTTTGGAAGTTATATTTTAGATAGTAATATGGCAACAATTGTTGATGATGATATGAATGAACATCAATTATCTTTTAATCTTTATGACGCGGTGTTAAAGGGAATTCCTTATCAAAAATACTATAATAAAAAAGAAACATTTACGGGTAGTTTTGATATAACTTCTTTGAAGCAAAATGATGATCTTGCTAAATTTTTACCAAAAAATAATAATTATACTTGTGAATTTGAAATTACGGATAATTATTTAAGTTCTATTTCATGTGATGACGATTCTTATCTTTCTATCAGTTTCTTTTCTAACAATTAAAAACAGTTAAGTTAAATAAATAATAAAAAGGATAGTATTACCAATGTAATATTTATCCTTTTTTTAATTAAAATTCGTGATATACTTGTTATAGTAGGTGGTTGATTTGAAAAAAGGGTTTACATTGATAGAACTTTTAAGTGTATTAGGAATTATGGCCATACTTTTGCTTATTGCTGTGCCCACTTATGTCACAATTTCTCAAAATATGAAAGAACGTATGTATCAGGCTAAAGTAAGAGAAATTTTAGCCAAAGGTGAAAGTTATGCTGAAGAAACTAATAATTATGCCTTTTTGGTAAATAGACTTCTTGAAGAAGGAAAAATTAGCGCGGATGATGAAAGTGGCAATATTTATGATCCTCGTGACAAAAGAAAAATGAATTGTGATCTTATTGAAATAAGTTATCAAGATAATCAAATAAAAAGTAATTTAATTTCCCAATCAGAATGTTTAAGCGATGAAGAAATAAATAATAGATATGATCTTTTAACATTAACCTTAAAAGGTAATGTTAATGAAACTGTAAAACCAGATGATTGGACTAATGATAGTGAAGTTTCTGTAGGTTATGTAATTAATGATAAATATAAAGATATTGTTGAAGAAATTACAGGTTTAACTTGGTCAGGTGCCGAAGAAAAAACCTGTACTTTAGAAAATATTCATGAATGTGATACTTATAAAGTAAGTACAACAACGAGTGCCTCATTAACAGTTAGACTAGTGGCTAATATAAAAGTTAAAGATGCAACAGTTACAAATAACTATACGACATCAGTCTTAATGGATGTTGAAGCCCCTCTTTTAAAGAAAGACAGTATTATTGTTAATAATGATGTTGAAACAAATGAAAATAAGAAAGTTACTTTTGAACTTACCGATAATTATGGTAGTGGGTTAGAAACTTATGCTCTTGTTACCGAGAAAAGTTGCCAAAATGCTTCTTATAAACCTTCCGAGGAAGTTGTTGAAGGTACCCAGACAGAATATTTAGATGAACAAGTTTACTATGTTTGTGCTAGAGATAACGTTGGCAATGAAAAAGGTTATTTTGAAGATGGTTATCAAATTGATATTAAAAATGTTGATAAAAGTCAATTAAAAGCCTCTTTAAGTATTACCAGTCAAGAGAGACGTTATCGGTCTAAAGAGGTTAGATTAAGGCTTTCGGCTAATAAAGATGCGAGTGATTTAGAAATGTGCGTTTCGCAAACGGGCTATTTACAAGATTGCTCATTTGAAAGTTACAGGGAGACAAAAAATATCGTTTTAAATGGTGATTATGACGGTTCAACTAAAACCGTTTATGTTACAGTTAAAGATAAAGCTGGTAATCTTGCTCATACCGAGGCCAACTATAAATTATATAAATATTGTACGAGATTAGGCCCAAATGAATTTGCTTACAGTAATAGAAATACTTGTCCTAAATGTGGTACAGCATATTATAGTGCAACTTATATTCGTTATGATAAATATATAGAAGATTATGAATGTAGACGAACAAATAGAACGGTTCGTTGTAATATACCTGAATGTGATCCTGTGGAAACTATGAATCCTAATGATTACGAATCTAGTAAAAAAGTAGCCTGTAATGCCACTTATTTTCAAAGATTAGTTAACAATAGTGATCGTTTTAAAAATGCTTTAAATTATCAAAATTTTAGAAATGCCCTTTATGATTGTAGTGATACAACTGCAAGTATTTTAAGGTCTTCTGATAGTGCGTATAATATTTTAAGAAATCATTCTCGTACCAGGGTAATATCTGGAAATGGTAAGAGGGACGGTTGTACGTGTTATTACTTGAGAAGTAATTGCTCAGGCTCGTGTGCAGAACGTGATTATATGGCCTATGTTTCAGATCCTATTTACTGGGGACGCGTTTTAGTTTTAAGCGCAACGACTCTGACAACAGTACCGGACCAAGGTAGAAAACCTGATCAGACATGTGGTGATGATGGTTTTGGCGAATGTAAAAATTCAGGAGATGGCTGGGAAAAAAGAGGCTGGCGAAAAATTATCGTAGGTAATGCCAATAAAACATCTTATTCCAGTACAGGATGGGGCAGATGTACCAAAGAAAGAAATGGTGTTTTAAACTGGAGAGATTGTGATTCAGATGATGAAAGAACAAATCGTATTGCATCTTTTCAAGATGGGGTGACAGTAAGTCTTTTTTCTGATTTGGATTTGTCGTATGATAGTGGAACCAAAGACCATGATATTTACACCTATAGCAGTGGCACCGTGTATGTTCAAATATTTGCTATTTAATAAAAGACCCATGAATAAAAGTTCATGAGTCTTTTTGCTTAATTTTTTTTAACTTCCATGATAACTGGTAAAATCATTGGGTGTCTTCCTGTTAAAGCACTAATGTATGGGGATAAATCTAAAATGATTTGTCCTTTTAAATCGGTATAACTATAGTTTCCTTTAGAAAAGTTATCTCTAACAATTTGCGAAATTTTCTTTTCAATCTTATCAATAAGATTAGCGTTTTCATTAACCATTACAAATCCTCTTGTTGTTACATTTGGTTTTAATAATAGTTGTTTTGTTAAAGGATTAATATTGATAATGGCCATTAAAATGCCATCATGGCTCATAACTTTTCTTTCTTTTATAATAGATGAGCCAATATCACCAATCCGAGAACCATCGACATAAACATCGCCAGCACAGACACTTTTGCCTCTTACGATACCATCATTGGTAAGATTAATCACATCACCGTTTTTACAAATAAAAATATTTTCTTTTGGAACATCACAATCAATAGCTAAATCACGATGGGCCATAAGCATCCGATATTCCCCATGCATTGGCATAAAATATTGAGGTTTAACAAGACGAAGCATTAACTTTAATTCTTCTTGTTTACCGTGACCAGAGGTGTGGATATCTGAAAATTCATTATTTGTAAATACTTTAACACCTTTTAAATAAAGTTTATTGATAACTCGACTAACACTGGCAGCATTACCAGGAATAGGTTTAGATGAGAAGATAACTAAATCATCATTTAAAAGAGATATTTGTTTATCGGTACCATTGGCAATTCTTGATAAAGCCGCGAGAGGTTCTCCTTGACTACCAGTACATAAAATACAAATTTCGTTGCGTTTTAAACTTTTTGCTTTTTGTGGGTCTATAAAAATACTACGATCACTAATCATGCCATTTTCTAAAGCAATTTCAATACTTGTTTTCATACTACGACCGAAAACCATAATTTGGCGATTATTTTTACGACAAGTTTCTACAATATGTTTTAAACGATAAATGTTAGAAGCAAACGTGGCAATAATGACACGGCCATAATGTTTGGAAACAATATCATTTAAGGTTTCATCGACACAGGATTCTGATTTTGAATAACCTTCTGATAAGGCATTTGTACTATCGGAAAGTAAAAGTTTAACACCTTCTTCGCCAATTTTAGCAATTTTATGAAAATCAGCAATCGGTCCGATAGGGGTTAAATCAAATTTAAAATCACCTGTTTCAAATATAATACCTTGAGGAGTTCTAATAACAACAGCGAAACTATCCGGAATGGAATGAGTTGTATTAATAAACTCAAGTTCAAAATATTTAAATTTTAAATGGCTATCTTTGTCGATAACTTCAATATTTTGGTAATCTAAATGATTATCCTCTAATTTATTTTTGATTAAACTTGCAGCAATACGAGGGGCATAAATCACTGGTATTTTAACATTTTGAAGTAAAAAAGAAATACCACCAATGTGATCTTCGTGACCATGAGTAATTACTAGCGCTTTAATTTTATCTTCATTTTCTTTTAAATAAGTAACATCTTGAATAACATAATCAATTCCCATTAAGTCTTCTTCGGGAAACATAACACCAGCATCAATAATGATAATTTCGTCCTGGTGAGAAACGACATACATATTTTTACCAACTTCACCAAGTCCGCCTAAAGCAATAACGGACGTGATATCCTTATTATTTTGCATAATTAATAAATTTCTCCTTTCAAAAAATAAGTTTAAAGTTGTTTCGCTTAATGAATTATAACGCAAAAAATTGTAATTGTAAAGTTTTAATGCTATAATGAAACAGGTGGTAAACATGATAAATAAACGCGGTTTTACATTGATTGAACTTATTGCGGTAATAAGTATTTTAGGCCTTTTGATGACTCTTGCCGCAACTAGTATTGCAAAGACTTTAAATGAAAGCAAAGAAAATCTTTTACAAGAACAAATTAAAAGTTTAAAAGACACTGCCATTACTTATGTTTCTAATAAGAAATATTATTTTAAAGTTTGCCCGGATACTTTTAATCCAGCAAGAACTACAAGTAAAGATAAAAACTGCTATGTTAAATTAACGGTATCAGAACTTATTAATGAGGGATTATTTAAAGATGATAAACATATCTGCAAAGAAGATAAAAAAATTGTTGTTTATCGTAAAAAAGATGGCTCGTATGATTCTTTAGAAACCTACTTAGAAGATGATACATGCGCCTATTAGAAAGAGGAAACATTATGGGATTATTTGATAAATTAAAAAATATAGTAATAAAAAAAGAAAATATTGAGGAAAAAGAAGATTTAAAAGATTATGAAAAAGGGTTAGAAAAAACAAGAGATGAGTTTGTTTCTAAATTAAACTTATTAGGTATCAAATACAATAAAGTTAATGACGAATACTTTGAAGAACTAGAACAAATTTTAATCATGGCTGATATTGGGGTTAATACTGTTTTTTCCTTTTTAGATCGTCTAAAAGAACGTGTTAAAAAAGAAAATATCACAGATACTAAATATTTAAATGAAGTTATTGTCGATGAGCTTTTCATTATTTATGTTAATAATGAATCTTTATCAGATAAAATTAATTTTGCTAAAGAAGGACCAACGGTTATTTTAATGGTTGGCGTCAACGGTGTTGGTAAAACGACTAGCATTGCTAAATTGGCTTACAAATATAAAAATGAAGGTAAAAAAGTAATGATGATTGCGGGCGATACCTTTAGAGCAGGTGCAGTAGAGCAACTAAAAGATTGGAGTGAGAAAACCAAAACTTTATTCTTTGGAAGTGAAAGTAAAGATCCTGCTGGCGTTATCTTTGATGGGTTAGAGAAAGCCAAAGAAGAAAATGTTGATATTGTTTTAGTAGATACCGCGGGAAGATTACAAAATAAAGTGAATTTAATGCAAGAATTAGAAAAAATAAATCGGATTATTGACCGCCAAATTCCCGGAGCACCTCATGAAGTTTTACTTGTAATAGACGCGACTACTGGCCAAAATGGTATTTTACAAGCCAAAAGTTTTAGCAAAATCACCAACATTACAGGTATTGTTTTAACTAAATTAGATGGTACGGCCAAAGGTGGCATTGTCTTAGCCATTAAAGAAGCTGTAGGAATACCTGTTAAATTTATTGGCCTTGGGGAGAAAATGGAAGATTTAAAACCTTTTGATATTGAAGCTTATATTTATGGCTTATTCAAAGGAATGATTGACCATGAATAAATTTTTATACTATAATGACTTATTTAATCTTTACAAAGAACTTTTAACTACTAAAGAAAAAGAAATATTTGCTCTTTATTATGAAGAAAATTATTCTATGGGAGAAATTAGTGAAAATTTAAATATCTCAAGAAGTGCAGTTGGAAATACTGTAAAAATTGTAGAAAGTAAATTAAGCAAATATGAAAGTGTTTTACACATAAAAGAAAAAAATGAAAAATTAATGGAATTAAGTGAAAAATTAGAAGATGAGAATTTAAAAAGGGAACTTGAAAAAATTATCAGTTAGAAAAGAGGAATTTTTATGTTTGAATATTTAGGAGATCGTTTAACTAATGCGATTAAAAACATCCGGGGAATGGGAACTATTACCGAAGAAAATATCGGGGAGGCTATGCGAGAAATTAGAATGGCCCTTCTAGAAGCCGATGTTAACTATACAGTTGTTAAAGAATTCGTGGCTAATGTTAAAGAAAAAGCTTTAGGAATGGAAGTTCAAAAAAATGTTAAACCAGATGAACTGTTTATTAAAATTGTTAAAGATGAATTAATATCTTTATTAGGAGGTGAAGTAGCTCCTTTAGAAACAAAAGAAAATCCAACCATTTTAATGCTTGTCGGTTTACAAGGTTCTGGAAAAACTACGACTGCTGGTAAACTTGCCAACTATTTACGTAAAAAGGAATCTAAACATCCTTTACTTGTTGCCTGTGATATATATAGACCGGCGGCTATTGACCAATTAAAAGAAGTAGGAAAAAGTTTAAATATTCCTGTGTTTGAAGAAGGAAAGAAAAATCCTGTTGAAATTATTAATCATGCTCTTACTTATGCCAAAGAAAATAAAAATGATTATATCATTATCGATACTGCTGGACGTCTTCACATTGATGAATCTTTAATGGATGAATTAAAAGAAATAGAAAGTGAATTTAAACCGCATGAAGTTTTACTTGTGATTGATGCGATGATGGGCCAAGATGCCATTAATGTTATTGAAGGATTTAATAACAGTTTAAAATTAACTGGATGTATTTTAACAAAATTAGATGGTAACACCAAAGGTGGAGTTGCCTTATCTGTTAGACATTTAACGAATGTTCCTATTAAATTTGTCGGTGATTCGGAAAAATTAGATGGTTTATCCCCATTTTTTCCAACTCGTATGGCTGAACGTATTTTAGACATGGGCGATATTATGGGAATTGCCGAAAAAGTAGAAAACATCATTTCAGAAGATGAAGCTAAAAAAGAAGCAGAAAGAATGATGAGTGGAAAATATGATTTAGAAGACTTTTTAACTAATTTAAAACAAGTTAGAAAATTAGGCCCCCTTGAAAATATTATTAAAATGCTTCCTCAAGCTCGTAAGATGGGGCTTAATAATGTTTCTATTGACCCAAAACAAATGGCTCATATTGAGGCTATCATTTTATCAATGACTCCATATGAAAGAAAACATCCTGAAGTTTTGAAAAATAGTCGTAAACAAAGGATTAGTAAAGGCTCAGGAAGACCAGTTGAAGAAATTAATCGCCTTTTAAATCAATTTGAAGAAATGAAAAAAATGATGAAAATGATGAAAAATGGAAATTTAAAACTACCGTTTTAGCAGATTTTCTGATATACTTGTCTAGTTAAGGAGCGTGTTTATGGCAAAAAAAATAAGTTTGATACTTTTGGTTTTGTTTTTAGCAGTAGGATGTACAAGAGTTGATAATACTTCTTTAGACACGCTTTTAAATGCCACGCTTGTTGATTCTACCAAATTAAAAAATGTTTATCGAGCTGGCTATACTTATTATGTTCCAAAAGGGATGCGTGTAATAACTCACGAATCAAGTAATGAAATCTTAGAACAAGAAAATAACATATACTATATGTATGTTGACCGTGTTAGTTATTATAAAGGTATTAAAAAGGACTATAAAATAAATACGAGTGCTTATTATAGTCGAGGTATAGAACATAATGATTTGTTTGGATATGTCGAAATAAAAAATACGACAAACAACAAATATTTTATTGAAATCATGTATAATTATGCTAAAATAGAGGTGATAGTAGATAAAGAAGAAGATACGAATAAAGCTATTACCTATGCAATGAGCATATTAAATTCAATAAGTTATCAAAAACAAGCTTTAGATAGCTTAATGAGTGAAGATATTTTGAAGACAAATGAAGTAGAACATAATATTTTTGAAAGTGCCGAGACTGAAAGTGGCTATTTAAAAATAGTTGAGGAATATGGTCAATATGATGAAACAAAAGAAAATGTTGATCCAGACTTTATTCGGAAGTAAGATGGAGGGTAATCATGGGATTATTTAATAAATTAAAAAATGTATTATTTGAAGAAGAAGAAATAGAAGTTCCTGTGGAGGAACCCAAAAAAGAAGAAGTAGTAAAAGAAGAACCAAAAATAGAACCTGTCAAAAAGAATATTTCTGTGACGGAAGATATACCTTCTTTAAATGTCGAAGGTTATAAACCAGAAAAGTCTTTTGATTTTCCTGTGTTTGATGAAGAAGAATTTGCTGAAGTAAAAAAGGAACAAAAAGTAGTAAAAGAAGTTTCTCCTAATCGGAGTATGGGCATCAATTTATTTGATTATGACAGACCTAAAATAAAGAGAGAAACGGATACAAAGATAAAAGCACCTGAAATTAAAGGACGTGCTTATGAAGCCAAAAATACGACTTTAAGTAAGCATAAATTTCAACCATCACCTGTTATTTCACCAGTTTATGGTGTCTTAGATAAAAACTACAAAAAAGAAGATATCGTCTTAGCTAAGGAAGAAAAAAAGACCGTTAATGTAGATGATGTTCGTAAAAGAGCATTTGGTACTCTAGAAGAAGATATTGAAAAAAAGATAAATCCTCCTAAGAGAAATACAGTGGATAGAGAAAAGACGATTGATGATCTTTTAGAAGAGTCATCTTTTGATACGATTGATTTAGAAGATGAAGAAAAAGATGTTCCAATGAATTTAGAACAATTAGATAAAAAAGAAATGAAAAAAGAAGAACCAAAAGAAGAAGTTAAAGAAAATGATTCATTTGAAAATGATTTATTTGATTTAATTGATTCTATGTATGAAAATAAGGAGGATGAATAAGATGAGTTTTTTATTAGAATTTTTACCTATTATTATTTATATTTTATTAATTATTATCTTAATTATTGGCATTATTTTAGCTATTAAATGTTTAATTACATTAGATAAAGTAGAAAAAGTTGTTGATAATGTCGATGAAAAAGTGAAATCTTTAGACGGTATCTTTCATATAATTGATACGACTACTGATAAAATTGTTTTAGTAACTGATAAAATTGTTGAAGGACTTACTTCTTTAGTCGTTAGTTTATTTCAAAGTAAAAAGAAGCCAACGGAAAAAACAACTGAGGTAGTTAAAAGAAAAGAGGGAAAGTAATGGGAAAATTTCGTTCTTTTGCTACGGGTGCTTTAATCGGCGCAGGCTTAGGTATTTTACTTGCTCCTAAAGAGGGTAGTGAAACAAGACAAGATTTAAAAAAATCATTTGATAATTTAGTAGATACCATTAAAAATATTGATATTGAAGAAACAAAAGCTGTTTTTTTTAATAAAGTAAATGAAATCAAAAATGACCTTTCTAATCTAGATAAAGAAAGTGCTAAAGAACTTGCAGAAGAAAAGATTCAAATCGTTGAAGAAAAATGCGATGAACTTATTGAAGAAGCAAAAAAAATAGAAACTCCGATGGTAGAAAAAGCCGCTACGGAAGTTAAAAAGAATGTAACAGCTTCTTTAAAAGAAGTTGTCGGTGAATTAGAAGAAAAGCCTGAAAAGAAAGTTAAAAAAGCTCCTACTAAGAAAAAGACAACTTCTAAAACAGCTAAAAAGACCAAGAAAAAATAGGTATGTGTCTAACTGCCTATTTTTTTTTGGCATAATCTACTTACGAGAGGAGGAAAACATGTATCCATATTCATATTACAATGTCAGTGGAGATAGACAATTTATTTTTCCATTTTTAGTAGGGGCTGTGACAGGTGGGGCAGCAGTGGGACTTACAAGACCAAGACCAATATATAATGTGGCACCACAAGGACCTATGATGCCTCCACCAGGAGTACCTTACGGTCAATATTCTTATAATTATTATTATCCATTCCGTTAACTGTAAAAACACATATTACTTCCATATGTGTTTTTCTAATTTTTAAAAATAGGGTTGTCAAACAATTGTCAATTTCACTTAAAACTATTTATGAAATTAAAAAATCTTGTTATAGTAAATTAAAGAATAGAAAGAGGGAGATTGTGTGACCGCACCAAAAGTCATGGAGCACTTAAAACCTGCTCATATTGAATGCTCAAAGGAGGATGTAGCGCCAACGGTTATTATGCCAGGAGATCCTTTAAGAGCAAAATATATCGCTGAGAAATATTTAACAGATGTAAAACTTATTAATACCATTCGTAATATGCTTGGTTACACGGGATTCTATAAAGGAAAAAGAGTAACCGTTATGGCTCATGGAATGGGTATGCCAAGTGTTAGTATTTATGCTTTTGAACTTTTTTACTTCTATGGCGTGGAAGAAATTATTCGTATTGGCACCTGTGGCGCTTTAGATGAAAAAATCCATGTACCAGAACTTATTATTGCTACAGATAGTTATACAGAAAGTAATTTTGCTTATTCCTACAATGGCGACCCAACCCATATAGCCTATCCAGATGAAGCTTTAACAAGCAAAATCACAAAAATAGCTATGGAAAAAGGTCTTAATTATCATCTAGGAACTGTTATGTGTACCGAACAATTTGGCTTTTACTCAGATAATGAACATGTTTTAAAACGTGTTCCTGAAGATATCCATTTACTGGGGGAAGAAATGGAAACCTTTGCTTTATTTCATATTGCGAAAAGTTTTGATAAAAAAGCCGCGGCTATCTTAACCGTTGTCGATAGTAAATACAGCGAAGAATTTTTGACACCAGAGGAAAGACAAACTTCTTTAGACAATATGATTTTACTTGCTTTAGATAGCACTATTTAAAATTCATTTTTAAGAATGAATTTTTTTCTTTTTCATAATCTGTAATAGGTGAGTCTATGAAAGAAAACGGTTATTTTTTAAGTCATTTATTGGGTGCTAAAGAAAGCATTTTAACAAGTTTTCTCCAATTTCAATATCAATTATTTTTTATTAAAGATAACTTTTGGTATCAAAAATTAACAAAATTTAAACAAAAAGATGAAGAACATTTAAACTCGTTGGCCAAATTTTTAATCAAAGAAGGTGAAATACCTATTTATGCAGACCGTCTTTATGGGAGTATTTTGTATTGGAATGGGTATGATGTTTACTACGATACTGATTTAAAAACAATGATAGAAGTGGATATTACTTTAAAAAAGAAAATGATTCAAAATACCGAGATGGTCATTTATGTGATTGAAGATAAAGAAATCAAAGATTTTTTAAAAAAGATTCTTGTCGATGAATATAAAACAATGGAAGAATTAATAACCTTGCATGAACGTTTTTAACTTGATTTAAAAGGAAAGAATATGTATACTTGATAAGGGATGTGAGATGAATTATAACGTTAAAAAAATTAAGAAACTAAAAAATAGTTTATATGAAATAGATTTAGAAAAAAAACAAATTGTATTATATGAGGAAATAGTTATAAAATACGATTTACTTTTAAAGAAAACAATTAGTGATTATATTTTAAAAAAAATAGTAATAGCTAATAATAAGGTAGAATGTTATCAAAAAAGTTTAGGTTTTTTAGAAAAAAAGAAAAAAACAGAATATGAAGTAGAAAATTATTTAAAAGAAGAAAATTTTGATGAAGAAACAATCAAAGAAACTATTGAAAGATTAAGAAGTTTAAAATTAGTAGATGATTTAGATTATGCTAAAAGGTATATCAATTATGTAGTAAGTTATCGTTTAACAGGTCCAAGAAAAATAAGAAAAACACTACTTACTCATGGTATTAGTGAAGATTTATCAAATTCTATTTTAACTAAATATGCTGATGAAGTTTGGTATGATAAAATAAGAACTATTATTAATAGAAAACTTGCGAAAGATAAAAGAAGAAGCAACATGGAATTTAGGCAAAATATGTTAGCAGAGTTAGTTTATTATGGTTATCCTAAAATTTATGTTGTTCATGTTTTAAAAGATATGGATACTGATCATGATAAAGAAGCGATTAAAAATCAATTTGCGTTTCTATATAAAAAATATGTTGAAAAATATGAAGGACACGAACTTAAATTTCACTTAAAAAGGAGATTAAGTGAAGATGGCTTTAATTATGAGGATATTAAAGAAGTTATGGATGACTTTTTTGGAGAATAGTTGCCACATGAAATTTTATTTTGTATAATAAGGATGAAGTGGTGGTATTATGAAAAAAGAAAAATTTATAGAAAATATTATGGGTTCTGTACTTATTATTTTGTATTCTTATTTTATGCTTAGTATGAGTTTAACAGGACATCTTAATTTGCAAGCCATTATAAGTGTTTTTTACCTTTTATATGGTGGTGTTCATCTTGCTGAATATTGTTTTCATCGTAAAGAAAAAGAATATTCCGATTTATGCTTGGGCATTTTAGGATTTCTTATGGCAGGTATAATTTTCTTTAGTGAAATTTTAGAAACAACTAAATATTTAGCCTTGACATTACTTTTCTTTGCTATGATATATTCCTTAATAAAATTAAAAAAGGCCGATTATCATCATGATCGTAAGAGTAAACTTTGGCTTGTTTTCATTACCAGTTTAGTTTTATTTTTCTTTTCTAGTTTACTATTATGCCTTAATCTTTCTTATAATGATGAAATAAGAACCATGATTTTTGGCTTTTATTTCCAAATTATTGGTATTTTTGAAATGTATGAAGCTTTAATACTTAATATCACGAAGGGAAAATTAAAATGAAAGTAGTTAATGATTTTACTGAATATCAACTTTTAGATATGGCTAAAGGTAAAAAGCTGGAAAAATGGCATGATGTTATTTTATTAAGACCAGACCCTCAAATTATTTGGGAAGAACATTTAAGTAAAGAAAATTATTCTATTGACGCTATTTATGATCGTAGTAGTAGTGGGGGAGGATCTTGGAATATCAAAAATAAAAAATTACCAGATGCTTGGACCATTTCTTACCAAGACTTAAAGTTTGGTTTAAAATTAATGGGGTTTAAACATACCGGGCTCTTTCCTGAACAAGCCTACAACTGGAATTTAATAAGAGAAAAAATAAGAAAAGCAAATAGACCTGTTAAAGTTTTAAATTTATTTGCTTATACGGGCGGAGCTTCTATTGCTGCTTTAAAAGAAAATGCTTCTGTTGTTCATGTAGATGCCTCAAGAGGTATGATTGATTGGGCGAAAGAAAATGTCAAATTAAATCATTTGGAAGATAGAGATATTCGCTTTTTAGTGGATGATGTTACGAAATTTGTTAAACGAGAAATAAGAAGAGGTAATAAATACGACATCATTATTATGGATCCACCAAGTTTTGGCAGGGGAAGTAAAAGTGAAGTTTGGAATATTGAAAAAGATTTGTTTGCTTTAGTAAGTGACTGTGTTTCCTTGCTTAGTGAAGACCCCCTTTTATTTTTAATCAATGCTTATAGCACTGGTGTTTCCAAAACAATTTTAGAAGATATTCTCATGATGAGTGTTAATCAAAAATATCCAGGCTTTGTATCTAGTGATGAATTAGGAATCATGATGAAAGATTCTTCTTATGTTTTACCTTGTGGCATTTATGGCCGGTGGGAAAAAGAAAAATAGAACTTTACTGAAGGTTCTATTTTTTTTCTATTAAAAGTTTTAAAGCTGTTTTGTTTTCTCCATTAATAATAACTTCGTTAAAGGCTGGAACCAAAACAATATCTTCGCCACTTGGCGCTAAAAAGCCTCTGGCAATTGCAACTGCTTTAATAGCTTGATTAAGACTGCCTGCACCAATAGTTTGAATTTCCAATTCTTTTTTCTCTCGATAAATATTTGCAATTGCTCCCGCTACTTTACTAGGATTTGACTTTGCTGATACTTTTAAAATTTCCATAAGAAAACCTCCATAATAAAGTTTATGAAGGCCTTTTAACATTTATGCTAAAGAAAGAAATAAAAAAGCGAAAAATAGACCGAAGTTAAAAACAAAATAAATAATAATTAAAGCATTGGTAAATCCCGCCCTTTTTTCTCTTTTTAAAGTAAATGATTTAGGAAAATAACGGTCCATTACATCTTTTAAAACACTTTTACCATTTTCTTTTTCATAATTTAAGGCTTTTTCTAAATGTTCTGTTGGAACCATATCTTCATGTTTTTTAGTTCTCACAAAATATTTAATAACTTCTTCATCTAATGTTCCTTTATCTATTTGTTTTGCAATATCTTTATCACTTGGCATTTTTAATCACACTCCCAAACTCATTTAAGGTTATTTTTTTGCCATTTTTAGTTTCTTCTTGATATAAGTTAATGATTTTTTCAGGATTATTGGTATCAAAACGATATTTACGTTCATCTTCCGTAACAAAAACTAAAAACTCTTCGCCATTTTTTTGTCTTATAAAGACATCTTTAATCAAAGAGGGCATCTCCTTATTTTTTTCATCTATTTCTTTGGCATTAATATAGCAATAAATAATTTCAAATAAATCTTTACCAGATAGCGCATTAGGAGTAGCAATAGCCTGCCGAAAATTCTCATTATTAAGCATTTCTGGGAGATAAAAAGAATCTATTTTTAATTTTTCTTCCCCATGATTATATAAAAGATAATTATCTTCAACGGTTAAGACCTCTTTAAAAAGAGGATTATGTTCAAACCAAGCGTCTAAATACATAAGATTATCTTTTAAAATACTTTCCATCATATCATTCACCTATTCTAAGAAGATTATATCATGAATTAAAAATCTTGAAAAGGGGGGGTAAAAAACGTATAATAAAGGACGTGATGTCTATGAAAGAAAAATTAACTGCCGAATTTATTAAAAACTTGTCTTTAAAGAAAAAAGAACCAGAGTGGATGCTAAATTTTCGCCTTAAAGCCTATGAAGCTTTTTTGAAAATAGAAAATCCTTCTTTTGGACCTGCTTTAAATTTTTCCTTTGATGATATTTTATATTATAAAAAAACAGAAGAACAAAAGCATGATTGGAAAGATGTTCAAAAAGATACCTATCATACTTTTTGTAAATTAGGCGTTGTAGATGCCGAGAATAAATATTTAGATGGTGTTTCTAATCAATTAGAAAGTGAAGTCGTATATCACCATAATATTACAGATAAAAATATTATTTTTTGTAGTACGGATGAAGCCTTGCAAAAATATCCTGAATTATTTAAAAAATATTTTAATACTTTAGTAAAATATGATGAAAATAAATATACAGCCTTAAATGGTGCTGTGTGGAGTGGCGGATCTTTTATTTACATTCCACCTTATACAAAACTTGACAGACCTTTACAAAGCTATTTTAGAATAGATACGGAAAGTCTAGGGCAATTTGAAAGAACAATTATTATTGTTGATGAAGGAGCTGAACTTTCTTATATTGAAGGTTGTACAGCGCGTAGTTATGCTAAAAGTTCTTTACATGCCGGGGTTGTTGAAATATTTGTTGGCAAAAATGCTAAATGTCGTTATAGTACCATCCAAAATTGGAGTACAGATGTTTATAACTTAGTTACTAAAAGAGCCATCACCGAAGAAAATGGCGTTATGGAATGGGTAGACGGTAATATTGGCAGTGGGGTTACGATGAAGTATCCTTCAGTTATTTTAAAAGGAGACTATTCAAGTGGTAATTGTATTAGTATAGCCTATGCCAAAAAAGGGCAAGTTTTAGATGCTGGCGCTAAAATGATTCATCTAGGTAAATATACTAAAAGTAATATTATTAATAAATCCATTGCCGAAAATGGGGGAGTAAGTAACTACCGTGGAACAACTCATATTACCAAAAATGCGCTAGGTTCTGTAGCCTCTATTAAATGTGACACCATTTTGATGGACAATATAAGTAAAAGTGATACTTTTCCCAAAAATATTGTTGAAAATTCGACAAGTATCTTAGAACATGAAGCTACGGTTTCTAAAGTATCAGAAGAAAAAATGTTTTATTTACAAACAAAAGGTTTAAGTGAAAATAAAGCGAAAGAATTATTTCTCTTAGGTTTTGTTGATGAATTTAAAAAAGAACTTCCTATGGAATATGCAGTAGAATTAAATCGTCTTTTGCAAGAATAATAAAAAAGTACTAATTTTAATAATTAGCTTTTTTTTTAATTACAAATTGGTATTTTAGTGTAACCAATTTTAATAAATGTTTAAAAAAACCTTAAAATACTTAAATATTGGTCATTTGAAAGTCTCATTAAGATGTGTTTTAATGTCCTTGAAAGGAGATTTTAATGATGAATAATGTTATGTTAGTAGGACGTCTAACAGGAGATTTGGAGGTTATGGATTGTGGTAATGATGTAAAAAGAACAATGATTACATTAGCGGTGCCAAGAACTTATAAAAATCAAGATGGAATTTACGAAACTGATTTTTTAAGATGTATTTTATGGAATGGCATTGCCAAAAAAGCTCATGACTATTGTAAAAAAGGTGATATGGTATGTATTCGTGGACGTATTCAAGTCAGAAATTATGAAAATAGTCAAAACGAAAAAAAGTTTATTACTGAAATAATTGCCGAAAGTATTGCTTTTGTAAGTTCGGTAAAGGCTAAAAAAGAAAAAAATGTTGGTTAAATTTTATCTTTTTTCATAGACTTTATTAGGTGATACTATGTTTAAACATTTAAAATATTTAGGAATGTTAAGTCTTTTATGTTTTAGTTTTTTTTACACAGAAAAAATTGCCAAGTTTATGCGCCAAAAAGATCCTTTATATGTTTCTATTGAAACAATGAAAGATGATTATAAAGAGGATTATGTCAATGCCATTATTGAAGATGATTATATTATTCCAGGATTAATGGGTAAAGAAATTGACGTTGAAAAAAGTTTTCAAAAAATGCAAAATTATGGCTATTTTATCGAAGATAGTATTGTTTATGAAAATAAAGAGCCAAAAATTTCTTTAAAAAATAATGGCCAAAAAATAATCAAAAAAGGAAACTCATTAAAAAACAATGTCGCTTTAATTACTCAAAATGTTTGCTTGGCAACTTATCTATCAGAGATGAGCATTCCCTATAATATTTTAGTAACTAAAGAAACGGCTTCTAGCAATTATTACAATGGAACTAAGATAAATTTTGACAAACAAAACTATGAAGAAACTGAGCAAATTTTAAAAAATGAAAGAAATAATCTATGTTTTGTTAAAAACAACTTTCAAGATATTTGTTTAAAATATAAGAAAAATTTAATAAAAGAAACTGTATCCATAAATAAAAATAATCTTCCGAGTCAGTATAAAAAAATAGAGGCAGGTTATATTCTATATTTAGAAGATGATTTAGATTTAAGTGGTTTAAAAGTTTTAATTAAAGAAATTAATTTTAAGGGATTAAAAATTGTCTCTTTAACAGATTTGATTAGTGAAGAACGTTCGTAGACGTTCTTTTTTAACGCCCATTTACAAATAAAAATTAATTTGATATAATGTTTTCACGAGCAAAACGTTCTTTTTTTTGTTAAATTTAAAAATGAAAATCTAATATATATGTAAGAAAGGAAGATTATTATGGATAAAATAAGAATTTTTAGTTTGGGCGGATTAGACGAGATGGGTAAAAATACCTATGTTGTTGAAGTTGATGATGACATTTTTGTCTTTGACTGTGGTGTGAAATATGCAGAAGGATTGATGTATGGAATTGACTATATAATTCCTGATTATGATTACTTAGTAAAAAATAAAAAGAGAATAAAAGGTGTTTTTATTACTCATGGTCATTATGAAAATATGGGAGCAGCCTCAGATTTATTGAAAACAGTTCCCGGAATTAAGTTTTACGCTACTAATTATACTAAATTCGTTTTAATGGATTTGGGTATTAAAGAAGAAAATATTGTCGAAATTAAGCCAAATAAAAAAATAACTTTTGGGGAGAATTCTATTTTTCCTGTTTCTGTTAGCCACAGTGTACCAGGGGCTGTTATGTATTCTTTAAATACAAAGTATGGCGCTATATGTTACACAGGAGACTTTATTATAGATCCTCTTATGCGAGATAACTATGACATGGACTTAGGCAAAATTGCTTACATTGGAAAACAAGGTGTTTTATGTCTTTTAGCCGAATCCTCATTTTCTGAAAGGACAGGACATACTTCACCAAGTCATCGTTTAGCATCTTTTTTCGCAGATGTTATTAATAAATATAATCATCGTATTTTATTTAGTGTTTTACCAACCCACTTATATACCATTCAAGATATTTTTGACGGAGCAAGAAACAGTCATCGTAAAATAGTTATCATGGGAAAAAAACTTCAAAATTTTATCCATTTTGCCCATGAAAATGGCTATTTAAATTATCAAGAAGATTTAATTGGGGATTTAAGCAATGTTAATGATGATAATGCTATTTTACTTATTTGTGATGATAAAGCAAATGCTTATGCTGCCATTAGTAAAATTGTAAATGGTTATGATAAATTTATAACTTTAAAGCAAGATGATGCAGTTTTATTTGCAGAACCTCGTTATGATTCTAATGAAAAAGCTATTGTTAAGTTAGAAAATGATATTGCTATGGCCGGTTGTAAAATTGTCAATTTACCAAAAGATAAAAATATTTTACATCATGCTTCTCAAGAAGATTTAATGTTAATGTTAAAATTACTTAATCCTAAATACTATATGCCAGTTAAAGGAGAATACAGATATTTAGTTAATAATGCTAATTTAGCAAGCGCTATTGGTATTCCAAATGAAAATATTTTATTAAAACAAAATGGTGATGTTGTTTTATTTGAAAATGGCAAATTAATAGATAAACAAGAACATATTAAAATCAAAGACGTTTTAATTGATGGTAAAAGCAGTGACGATATTGGTGAATTAGTTATCAAAGATAGGGAAATGCTAAGTGAAAACGGTATTGTTCTTATTACAGCTACTTTAAGTAAAAAAGATAAAACTATTTTAGCTGGACCTGAAGTAACTACCAAAGGCTTTATTTACGTTCGTGATTCTAAAGATATCATTCATAATATTAAAAACATTAGTGAAGATGTGATTACCCGTAATATCGTTGATGGTAAAATTGATTATAATACTATCAAAACAGAAATTCGTTCAGAATTAAGCAGTTATCTTTATGAAGAAACAGAATCAAAACCAATGATTATTGCTGTTGTCCAAGAAGTGTAAAGCACTTCTTTTTGTATAATTTGAAAAATTACCTCCATAATAAAGACAAGAAATGAGGTATAAAAATGGACGAGAAAGAAATACTTTTAAAATTGTATCAGAATGTAGATATGGGAATTGTTGGTATTGATGCCATTTATAATCAAATTGCAGAAAAAAAGCTAAAGAAAAAAATAAAATCTCAACGTAAAGAATATATTATTTTAAAACGTAAACTGTCAAAATTGTGTAAACATTATAAAGTGACTGATAAAGAATTAGGACCATTTGTAAAATTAAATAGTGAACTTATGGTTGTAATGAAAACAATGTTTGATAAAACTGATAGTAAAATTGCTAAATTAATGATGGAAGGCACAAATAAAGGCTTGATTCAATTGCAAGAACTTTTAAATCATTATAATAAGAAAGATAAAAAATTAGTGAAAATAATAGAAGAAATCTTAGAATTGGAACATCAAAATAATAAGGAATTAAAAAAATTTTTATAAAAAGAAGCAAAGAGATGAAATATTTTCTTTGCTTTTTAAGTTTGAGACGAGAATAAAGGATTGAAAGGAAATTTTAAGCAGCTGGCCCGGTTGGACCTTGTGGAATTGTTAGATTAAGGGAATAAGAATTATTTCCTAAATCACTTATAGTTGCGGCAGCCGAAGTTCCTGGATTTCCTGTTGTAACAGTACCTATCGCTAAGGTGATTGCAGGCCCAGTAGGTCCAGTAGGACCAGTTTCGCCTTGAGGTCCAGCACTACCGGCTAATCCTTGAATTCCTTGAGGCCCCGTAGGTCCGGTAGGTCCGGTTTCACCTTGAGGTCCAGCACTACCGGCTAATCCTTGAATTCCTTGAGGCCCCGTAGGACCAGTAGGTCCAGTAGGTCCGGTAGGTCCGGTTTCGCCTTGAGGCCCAACACTACCAGCTAATCCTTGAATTCCTTGAGGCCCCGTAGGTCCGGTAGGTCCGATTTCGCCTTGAGGTCCAGCACTACCGGCTAATCCTTGGATTCCTTGAGGTCCAGTAGGACCAGTAGGACCGGTTTCACCTTGAGGTCCAGCACTACCGGCTAATCCTTGAATTCCTTGAGGTCCAGTAGGTCCAGTAGGCCCAGTTTCGCCTTGAGGCCCAGCACTACCGGCTAGTCCTTGGATTCCTTGAGGTCCAGTAGGCCCAGTAGGCCCAATTTCCCCTTGAGGTCCAGTACTACCGGCTAATCCCTGGATTCCTTGAGGTCCAGTAGGCCCAGTAGGCCCAGTTTCGCCTTGAGGCCCAGCATTACCGGCTAATCCTTGAATTCCTTGAGGTCCAGTAGGTCCGGTAGGCCCAGTTTCACCTTGAGGTCCAACACTACCAACTAACCCTTGAATTCCTTGTGGCCCCGTAGGTCCGGTAGGCCCCGTAGGACCAATTTCGCCTTGAGGTCCAGTAGGTCCGGCCGGAATTACGAAGTTTAATATAGCATTTTCATTTGTTCCAGCATTGACAACTGAAGGAACAGAGCCGGGTAATCCTTGTGTTGTTGTTCCGACATTTACAGTTGATGGACCTTGAGGTCCTGTGGGACCTGTGGGTCCAATTGTGCCACGCGCACTACAACAGCAAGCTTGCAAAAAAGTTTTTTTATTGTAATTTTTAATATAGTTATAAGCTTTTTGATAATCACTGTTATTATTCATAAAAATCTCCTTTCACTTTTAGGTTATGGAAAAAATGATTTTTGGCCTGTGTTAATATCTTGAATTTAATTAATTTGACCTTTAAATATGGAAATGATAAAATATTAAAGAAGCGAGGGATTGATATGAATAATGTTACAGACTACATTAATGAGTTTGAAGAAAAATTAATTGAAAGAGAAAAAAATTTAACCGCGGCTAATAAAGATTTTAAAGATGTTAATGATTTAACTGCTTTATTAACAGAGTTAGATGAAATAATTGATGATTTACGAAATAAATATATTACAAGTCAAAAAGATTTACGTAAAGACAGTTCCAACGAAGAATTAAAAAAACAGGTAGACGCTAATCTAAAAGAATTAGATACTTTTTTGAAAGAAAGAGCGCTATATGAATTTGAAATAGTGAGCACAATGCGTGACTATGAAACTAAATTATCCAAATTTAAGTTAGGTGAATCATTAAATTCTAAATTAGAAGAATTAAAAAAATTATATCACGACCGCAAAGATATTATTACGAAAATGAAATTAATATCAGAACCATTAGATGAGAATAGTTCCCGTTTTGATCCTTATGACGGTGTTACTTTTTCATTAGAAAATGCTGATAAATTCATAGATTATCAAAAAAGTTTACAAGCTATAGATGATCAAATTTTAGATTTACAAAATCTTTTAAATGATAAATTATTTGATCAAAAAGCTGAAGAAAATATTGAAATTAGCGAGTTTAATACACCTATTTTAGATGGTGATTTAATGAATTTATTTCATCAAAAAGAAGAAATATTAAACGAACTTAAAGTTATCGAAAATTTACCAGGTCCAAAAGTGCGATTTAATTTTAATAAAAATGCCTTTGAAGTTCCTAAAAGTAGAAGAGTGTCTTATATCAATTTATTAAAACAATTAAAAGTAGTTGAAGCAAATATTGAAAAAAGAACACATAATGAACTTATTGTAAAATTGGACGAAAATCTTCTTGCTAAAATGGAAGGACCACAAAGACGTGCATATTTAAGTTCTCTTCTTTTACAAATTGAAAACATTCCTCATGGTATTGTAGTTGATTACGTAGGGGGAAAATTAATTCCTATTGAATACAAAGAACTTTATTTAAAAATCAGTAAAATGTTAAAGGCGGAAAAAAGATTATCTGAAAACTGGTCTTTTGCCTTAGATGTAAATGCTCTTTCAAAAATGACCGATGAAGAAAAAGTAAGTTATTATTCTGATATTTTAACTAAATTATCTGAAGTTCCAGTAACAGATCCTGTAAATGTTCTTTTAGATGATGAAACATATATTGTAAACAAAAAAGATGAAAGTTTACTAATGAAATGTTATCAAGGTTTATCTGAAGCAAAGAAAAATTTAAAACAAGAAACTTTAAAATTGGTCCAAGAACAAATAACAACTAATGATAATGTTGAGCCAGAAAATAATATAGATAATAGCGAAAAAGTACAAGTAACTATGGAAAATAAATTAGTGTCTGTTTTAAAGACTAATGTAAAACAATTAGCAGAGAAATGGGCTGTTGTTAAATCTGTCAAAAAAACCTTAGAAAATTATAAAGAAAATATTTTAACAAAGGTTTCGGGTGTGTTAATGCCTAGTGAAGAAAGTTCTTTAGATGCTGATTTAGATATCACTATTGATGAAGAATATGTTGCCTCTTTAACAGACGATGAAAAAAATATATATTATCATGCTTTACTAGATGATATAAAGAATAGTAAAATCGAGCATGAAAAAACTGTTCAAATGGATGAGAATACTTATAAAATTGATGAAAAGTATGAAAAATTATTCAATAATATTAAGAAACGTATTGCAAAACTTGAAAAGAAAAAGACATTACCAGTTATAGTCGAAAAAGTAAAAAAAGCCAATTATTTAGATAAAATTAAAAGACAATTAAAGAAAAAAACAGTACAAATAGGCTTGGGCTTAGGAGCTATGTTCTGTGTTGGTTTTGGTCTTGGAAGAATGTCTGTGAAAACTAGTCCAACCCAAAATGTTGGTGTCACTTTTGATACTTTAGATAATAATTCTCAGGATGACTATGTTAATGATGTTGTCGTAAAAACGATAGATGAGGCTTTGGAAAATAATGAAAATTTAGAATCAACTGCTCCATCTTCAAACGATTTAAAAGATGATACTAGTATGTTGGATGATAATATTCAAAAAGCCAACACTCCATTTGGTGAAACATTCACGTTAAAAGATAATGCCAAAATATTCAGTAATTATGATTCTTCTATAGAATACAATCCTATGTTTAAAAATGATATTTATACAACAACTGGTGTTCAATTACAACTTAAAGATGGAAGTATTGTCGAGATTAATTATAATGATCCTAACGCTAAAGCAATTGTCGAAGATTTTATTCAAAATGGGGCAATCATTATTGCTCGCCGTGCGGTAGCGAATGAAGGATTACAAGATTATTTACAAAATGGTATTGATACTGGTGTTTTTTTTGAACAATCTATTAATTTAGAAAATACAACTAGTGAATTACAAGAAATTATTAATGATTCTTTATCGCAAGGAAGAGGTTTATAGTATGAATTATAATTTATATGATATTTTAACAATAGAAAAAACAGATTATTTAATCGCATCAACTATATTTAAAAACAAACAACAATATTTTTTATTAGTTGAGACCGATGAAAATGAAAATTTGAAATTTAACAATATCAAAATAATGAAACAATCCATTTATAACAATTTAGATCCAGATATGCTTTATCCTATTACGGATGAAGAAGAATTTGAAGAAATTAAAAATGATTTATATGCATCTATGAGTGATGAATTGAAAGAAGTGTAAAAAGATTTTGGCTGTTAAGCCAGAATTTTTTTTTAGAAAAAAATTAAAATAATAAAGCCAATAAAGAATTCTAATAGGCGTCCTTTAAAAAAAGAAAAATAAGAAATATCTGTATCACTTAATATTCCTTTTACTTGTAAATGAATAGATAAACCACCAAAACTTATAAAGAAATAAGCCAGAATCTTTTTTATCTCAAAAGAAAGAGACGTGTTAATTAAACTTTTTAGACCAGAAGAAATTTCTAAAGTACCCGTTATTAATGGCCAATGCCAAGGATTTATAAACGAATCTAAAAGATGAAAAAGACAAACACAACCTAAAATGAGTAGTAAAGTGTTCATAGCCTTATTGATGCTTTTTGATAAATAACTTCCTAATGATTCTTTGGAAAATTTAAATATCAAATTTTGTTCTTTTTTAACTTCAATAGTTGAAATCATACCTATTAAAAGATTAGTAAAGTAAGGTAAAAATAACAGAATAAAAGTTGTTTTTAAATCATTAGGAAATATCAAATTTAGCATCGTATACAAAAATAATGGATTTGAAAAGAAAATAAAATTTAATAAATGTTCTGCTTCCTTTTTTGTAATTTCTTTTTCAAAATAAAGATTTTTTAAAGTATAAATATTCGTGGGAGTTCCTGAAAAAAGGGAAATCAAAAAAATAAATAAGCCATTTGTAGAGATATGAAGAACGGTCTGAAAAAAATAACCAAGTCTTTTTTCAAATAAATAAGGCAAATCAAAATACAAAAATAAATCTGCTAAAATCATCATTGGAAATAAAGATGGAAAAAGTTTAGTAATAAAAAGTTGACAGCTAGTTAAGATACTATTTTGAATAAGTAAATTATTTTTAAAAATAAAAAAAGTACATAAAGTAAGAAGTATTAATGGTAATTTGTTCTGTTTCATAGTACAATTTATGTTGATAACAAAAAAATATTTCTATTGCAGGTATATTTAAATTAATTTTTTTGTAAAATGACATAAGGAGGCTAATAAATGGGAAAAAAAATAAAGAATTTTTTTAAAGATAATTGGAAATTTTTGGGAGTCTTACTTGCTATAGTACTTATCTTTCGAATAGAACTTCCTTATAAAATATATACACCAGGGGGAATGGTAGATTTATCAAAAAGAGTAAGTGTTGAATCAGGATATAATCATGATGGTGTTTTAGGTATGAGTTACGTCAGTGTCATAAGAGGAAGTGCACCGTTTCTTTTATTATCCTATCTTATTTCTGATTGGGATATTGTTCCGGAAAGTGAGATAACTTATGCCAATGAAAGTTTTGAAGAAACTTTTGAAGCCGACAAAATACTAACCAAACAGTCTATAGATGGGGCCATTATTTCAGCTTATCATGAAGCAGGTAAAGAAGTTTCTATTGAAAAAGAAATTGTTCATGTAACTCATATTGATGAAAATGCCCAAACAGAACTAAAACTTTTTGACATTATTTTAAGTGTTGAAGATACTCCTATAAAAAATACTACGGAATTAAAACAAATCGTAAGTACACATCATGAAGGCGATAAAATTAAAATGAAAATCTTAAGAGATAATGAAGAAAGAGAAGTCGAATCGACTATTTACAATTTAAATGGTGAACCAAAAGTAGGTGTGGTCTTATCGGTAACTTATGAGTATGAAGAAAATCCTAAAGCAGTTATTGAAATGAAAGATAGTGAATCTGGACCATCAGGGGGACTCATGATGGCCCTTGCCATTTATAACTCTTTAAGCAAAGAAGATATTACTAAAGGAAACATTGTCATGGGAACAGGGACAATTGATACCCTTGGAAATGTCGGTGAAATTGGCGGGGTTCGTTATAAATTAATTGGCGCTGTTAAGAAAAAAGCAAAAGTCTTTTTAGTTCCAGTTGAAAACTATGAAGAAGCAGTTGCAGTTAAAAATGAAAAAAATTATGATATTCAAATTATTGCAGTGAAAACCTTAAAAGAAGCTTTAGAAGCCTTAGAAAAAATATAAATCTAAGGTTTTTATTATGATTTGTATGAAATAAATAAAACTTGCCCATAACCCTTATAAGGAGGGTAAAATGGCAAAATATAAGGTGGAACTAACAGGAGTTAATACTAACGATTTATTAGTTTTAAGTGAAGAAGAACAAAAAGAATTATTTATAAAACTTAAAAATGGTGATGAATCTGTCAAAGAAAGACTTATTGAAGGAAATTTAAAATTAGTTTTAAGTTCATTAAGAGGGTTTAGAAATTACAATGTAAATTTAGATGATTTATTTCAAGTCGGAGTCGTGGGCCTTATCAAAGCCATAGATAATTTTGATTTATCTTATAATTTAAAACTGAGTACTTATGGTATACCTCTAATTATTGGGGAAATAAAAAGATATTTAAGGGACAATCAAAGTTCTTTAAGAGTTAGCCGTGGTATTAAAGAAAAAGCCTATTGTATTTTAAAATTTAAAGAAGAATATTTACAAAAAAATGGCGTAGAACCGACTTATGAAATAATAAGCCAAGAACTACACATGACATTTTACGAAATATCGGTTGCTTTAGATGCTTTAAAAGAACCGGCAAGTATTTATGAACCTATTTATCGTGATGGCAATGATGACATTTACTTATTTGATCAACTGCAAGATAAACAAGTAGATGATGAAAATAGAGATCAAAAACTTCTTTTAAAAAAGGCCTTGCAAAAATTAAAAGAAAGAGAAAAGAAAATTCTTTTGGATCGTTATTTAGTAGGTAAAACACAAGTAGAAATCGCGGAATCTTTAAATATTAGTCAAGCCCAAGTTTCAAGAATTGAAAAACAGGCGATTCGAACACTAAGAATAATGATGAAATAAAAGTAAAATGTGTTAAAATGATACTAAGGTGGTGGATAAAATGAAGAAAGGGTTTACACTTGTGGAATTACTAGCCGTCATGGCTTTACTGGCTATTATAGCTGTAATAGCGGTTCCAAGTGCTATGAAAGTATCTTATAATGTCAAAAAAGATATGTATTGTGAAAAAGTTGATATGATTTTACAAAATGCCAAAAGTTACGGAGATGATCATCAAAGAGAATTAAGAAAAACTAAAGATGGCAGTTGTTATATTACTAAAACTGTAGGTTTTTTAGTAGAACAAGGTTTAATAAAAAAAGAAACAGACAACGAAGGAAGTTATGTTTTAAATCCTGTTAATAATGATCCTATGGATAACAAAAAAATTCATCTTTATTTAAAAAATAATCGAGCCTATGCTTTTTACGAAGAAGATGATGAAGAATTAAAAAGCGCTTGCGAATCTATAAGAGAATGTGCTAGTGGCGAAAACGAAAAAACAAACAACTGTGTTAAAAGACCGACAAAAGAATGTACATAGGTTTACAAACAGTAAAAAAATTGTTAGAATAAAGGCGTTTTTAAAAAGAGGTGAAGTAAGTGAAAACAGTATGTTTAATAGGAAGACCAAATACAGGTAAATCATCCTTATTTAATTGTTTTTTAAGAGAAGAACGTTCTATTATTATGGACGAGCCAGGAGTTACTAGAGATAGAATTTATGGTATTGTAACACATAATGAAAAATCATTTTATTTGATTGATACAGGTGGTCTTGAACTTGGCAAAGAAAATTTTAAAGAAGATATTTTAGCTCAAGCAGAGTACGCTATTGATGAAGCTGATTTAGTTTTATTTGTGGTTGATGGTAAAACCGAACTTAATCAAAGTGATTTTATGATTAGAGATTTACTTCGAAAATCAAAAAAAGAGGTTTTTGTTGTCGCTAATAAATTAGATAATAAACAAAGACAAGAAGAAATCTATCGTTTTTATGAACTTGGTTTTGAAAATATTTTTGGGGTGTCTGCTGCTCATAAAATAGGTTTAAGACAATTGCTAGATGCGATAACAAATGATTTAAAAGAAGATACTGTTATCCATGATGACAGTTGTAAATTTTGTTTAATAGGAAGACCAAATGTTGGTAAAAGTAGTTTAGTAAATGCTTTATTAAATGAAGAAAGAGCCATTGTAAGTGATGTTGCTGGTACAACGAGAGATGCAACAGATACAAGGTTTAATTATCATGGTAAAAGTTATACAATGATTGATACCGCGGGTATTAGAAAAAGAGGACGTATTTATGAAAGCATTGAAAAATACAGTCTTTTAAGAAGTTTAAAAGCCATTGAACGAAGCGATGTGTGTGTGCTTGTTTTAAATGCTGAAGAAAAAATCATTGAACATGATAAACATATTGCGGGCATGGCTTTAGAACAAGGAAAAGCCCTTGTTATTGCTGTTAATAAATGGGATACTGTAAGTGATAGTAATACTGCCATAAAAGAATGGCAAGAACTTTTAAAATATGAATTTCAATTTGCCCCATATGCTAAAGTTGTCTTTTTATCAGCCAAAACCAAAAAAAGAGTAGGTACGTTAATGCCTGAAATCATAGCTTCTTATGAAAATCATCAAAAGGTTATAAAAACATCTTTATTAAATGATGTTATTCATGAAGCAACTAGCCTACATGAAGCCCCATCTTATAAAGGAAGACGTTTAAAAATATATTTTGTAAACCAAGAAGCTACGGAGCCTCCTAAATTTACTTTTTATGTAAATGATAAAGGATTAGTTCATTTTAGTTATGAACGTTATTTAGAAAATAAACTTCGGGAAAACTTTGATTTAACTGGAACTCCAATTATTCTGAAATTTAAAAACAGAAGTGAGGAATAATAAATGCCTGAAATTCATAAAAAGTTAGAAGAGTTACGTCTCAAAAATGGTTATACTTATTTAGATATGGCTAGTAAATTAGGTGTTTGTAAGTCATATTATTGGCAAATAGAACATAATAATCGTCGTCTTTATTATGAGATGGCTAAACAAATTGCTAATATTTTTCATTTAAAACCGGATGATATTTTTTTAGAGGAAAGTAAAAAGGAACTATAACATAAGATACTTATAGGAGGTATTTTATGGAGTTTAAGGATAGTTTCTTTAAAAAAGTCGAAAAAAAGACAAAGGTAGATAAAGATACCATTTTGTCTTTAGCAGAAAAATTGCAAAAGGGAAATATGAAAGATGAAAATACTTTACGAGATGTCATTCGTACATTAAGCAAAATGACAGGTAAAGAAGTTTCTAAAGAAAGAGAAGATAAAATTGTCAAGACAATTGTGGAAGATAAAGTTCCCAAGGGTGTTGACAAGATGTTTTAAAAATAGTAGAGATATCATTCTCTACTATTTTCTTCCTAATAATTCATCTAAACTACAAGAAAAATGTCTTGCAAACTCTAAAGCATACATAGTTGTAATCAGGCACTTACCAGTTTCATACTTATGAATATTAGACTGTGTCGTTTTCAAACATTCGGCCACATCTGTTTGGGTAAGATGTTTTTTCTTACGAATAGTTTTTAAATTATCTGAAACGGTAGCAATATCAATGCTATCACTGATTTTAGAATGCATTTTCTTATCATTATCTGAAAGACCTGTAATATAATCTAAACTTACTTTATAATTATTTGCAATTTTATTTAATTGTCTTAAAGGCATAATATCTTTGCCTGTCTCCCATCCAGCATAAGTAGCTCTTTGAACATGTAAAATATCAGCAATGTTTTGCTGGGTAAAACCTTCATAAGTTCTTAATTCTTTTAATCTAGAAAAATTCATTTTTCATCACCTACATTTAATTTAAGCATTGGAAAATTAATTATTTGCTTTTTGGTGGGATATATGATAATATGTGGTATAATTTTTTAAAGGAGTGCCAAAAAATGCTGAAAGTTTATAAAAAACTTAAAAATGAAAGAATGCGACATCATATGTCGTGCAATGACGTAGCTAAAATAGTTGGGATTAGTCCTGCTTATTATTCTCAAATAGAAAATAAAAGCCGGCGACTTTATTATTTTATGGCAGTTAAAATAGCCAAAGTCTTTAATATGACACCTGATGAACTTTTTTATGATGATTAATGGGCATCTTTTATATTTAAAAATTTCTTTTTGTCATATTTTATAATAGGTGAGGGGTTTGAAAAGAATAAATATAAATGCCTATCAAAAAAGTATGGGAGAACTTATTGATTTGTCTGGTATCGTAGACTACAGTATTTCTCATCATCCAGATGCAATAAATATTCCATATCAAAGATTAATGCTTTATTATGATCATTATTTAGATAAGAATAAATCTTACTATTTAACTTGTCATAAAGGTATTCATAGTGCAAAGGCTGTAACTTTATTAGAGTATTTAGGATATGATGTTACCCAGGCAGTCACATAATATAAACTAATACATAAAAAACTAGGATTTGTTAAAAATTCTAGTTTTTTTATAAATAGAAAAAATGTTCGTTTTTTGTTATAATGTATTCATAAAGAAAGTTGGGATAATATGGATATCATTCTTTTAGTTTTACTTGTGATTTTAGTAGTATTGGTTTTATTTTTAATCATTAAAGTTTCCCAAAATAAACATAATGACACTGTTATTACGGAAAGACTTGCCAAGTTTGAAACAAACATGGTTAAAGAAATTGGCGACTTTAAGTATGATTTTTCTAATAGTTTAAAAGAAGACTTTAATCTTTTGAATGAACGAGTAGAAAGAAGATTGTTTGATATTAACGAAAAAGTAAATGAAAGAATAGATGAAAATTTTGAAAAAACAAATAAAACTTTTTCGAACGTTTTAGAACGTCTTTCTAAGATAGATGAAGCTCAAAAAAAGATTGATTCCTTATCGAGTGAAATTGTGTCTTTACAAAGTGTTTTAACAGATAAAAAAACAAGAGGTATTTTTGGTGAAGTAAATTTAAATTATATTTTAGCTAATGTTTTTGGCGAAAATAACAAACAAGTTTATGAACTGCAAAAACATTTATCTAATGGCTTTATCGCTGATGCAGTAATATATGCTCCTAAGCCCCTTGGTATGATGTGTATTGATTCTAAGTTTCCTTTAGAAAACTACGAGAGAATGATTGATAAGAATTTATCAAGAGAAGAACGAGAATATCGAACCAAACTGTTTAAAACTGATGTAAAAAAACATATTGAAGCAATTCATAGCAAGTACATCATCGCGGGTGAAACGGCTAGTCAAGCAATTTTATTTTTACCTGCGGAAGCTATTTTTGCTGAGTTAAATGCTTATCATCCTGATTTATTAAAAGAAGCTTATCAAAAAAGAGTGTGGATAACTTCACCTACCACTCTTATGAGTACATTAACGACAATTGCTATGATTATTAAAAATATGGAGCGAGATAAATACGCTAAAATTATTCAAATGGAATTAAATAAATTAGCCGTAGAATTTTCAAGGTATAAAGAAAGATGGGACAAACTATCAAGAAGCATTGATACGGTGAGCAAAGATGTCAAAGACATTCATAGTACTACTGAGAAAATTACCAAACGTTTTGACTCTATTAATAAAGTTGATTTAGAAGCATTAAAAACGGATGAAAAATAAAGAGTTTACGAAAGAAGATATTTTGTAAATTCTTTTTTTGACAGGTTTTGTCGAATGGCTTGCAAGAACTTTATTTTTGAATAGAATAAGGGCTACTTTTGTACAAAAGAACATTTTTAAAGAGAGGACGAATTATGAAAACGAAAGAAAAAATAAAATTTCCCTTACTTAAAGATAAAGTAGCCAAAAAGTTATTTACAGAAAAACAGGTAGGTTTAGAATACTTAAGAAAAATCATCAGTTTAGCCATAGGTATTCCTATGGATATGATTGATAAAGATATTAAACTAATCCATCCAAGTATTGGAATAAATAAAAACATTGTAAATTCAGAGGCTGATGTTGTTTTAGAAAATGGTGAGTTTTATGTTAATCTAGAAATCAACTATTATAATAATGAAACGAGTGATATAAAAAATGGTTTGTATTTATGTCATTTACTTTTAAGACAAGTAAAAAAAGCCAAAGAATATGAAAATCTAAAGAAAGTTTATCAAATTAACTTAAATAGTTATGATGCGTTAGGAAAAGAAGAATTTATTTATCATAGTAAATTATATGAAAAGAAATATCATATTGAAAGAAGTGATTTTATTGAAATCATTGATATCAATCTAGAAAAGTTAAGACAAATCGATTATAATACTCTTGTAAAGAGCGATGATATGACATTAGAAAAAGCCTTATATCTATTCGTATGTGATGACATAGAAAAGTTAAATGCTATTTATGAGGGTGATAAATTAATGAAAAAGTTAATGAAAGAAAATGAAGATTTATTAAAAAACTTTGATGAAATGCTTTATTATGATCGAGATAAAATGTTTGAGAATGCTTGCTATGATAAAGGCTATAGCAAAGGTGAATCTATTGGCTATAGCAAAGGCAAAAAAGAAGCATATGAGAATATAGCAAAAGAAATGTTAAATAAAGGAATGAAACTTAAGGATATCATAGATATTACAGGTTTAACAGAGAAAGAAATAAAAGAAATTGCTTAATGCAGAATATGCCAAAAAAATGACTCAGAAATTTTTCTGAGTCATTTTTAACGAAAGTAAAATAGAACAAAAATACCTAAGCACAAACAATAAATTGAAAATTTCCATAGGCTACCTTTTTGGACCATATTAGATAGAATACGATAAGAAAAGAATGTAACAACACCAGCACAAATCATACCCACTAAATAATAAGACCATAAAGAAGCAATGGTACTGTCACCAATCATATCTAAAACGCCTAATCCCATGGAAGCAACTGATACAGGAAAGTATAACATAAAAGTATATTTTAAAGAACTTTTACGTGATAAGCCACATAATAGGCAACCTACCAATACAGTGCCACTTCTACTAATACCTGGAAGTAAGGCTACCATTTGCATAAGACCAATGATAATCGCATCCTTGTAAGTGATATCATAATCTTCTTTTTTTCCTTTACTATTCTTAACTAAGAAAAGCATTAAAGAAGTAATAAGAAAGGCGATACCTAAAAAAGTCATGTTACCAGATAACGTGTCAATTTTATCTTTAAACAATATACCAACAAGTCCTACAGGAACACTTCCTAAAATAATTAAAAGACAATATTTAAAATCTTTTTTATATTCATTTCTTTTCTTTTTATTGAAAATAAAACCAAAGAACGCTGTTACAAGACGAACAATGTCTTTCCAAAAAATGAGCAAAATAGCAAGAAAAGAGCCAAAATTTACAACAATTTCAAAATTAACATCAGTAAGCATATTTGTATTAAATAAGTTTTTAAATAATACTAAATGACCACTGGAAGAAATAGGTAAAGGTTCGGTTAATCCTTGTAAAATACCCAGTAAAATATATTTAATCCACTCCATAAAATCACCTTACAACATTATATACTAATTTTTTTAATAAAGAAATAAAATATTAAAAAAAGGGGATGATTATGTGCGTTTTATCTTTCTATTATTGGGAATTTTATTTTGCTCTATCTTTTTATTTTTTACACTTCTTTACATAAATCTTTTCTTTTTTGGGTATACTTTATTAGAATTTGTTTATTTTATTATTAAGAGAGGAATATTGATTTATTTAATTATCGGCGTTGGTTTAATTGTTTGGTTTAGAAAAGAAAGGAAGAAATGATATGCCATACTATTATGATTTATTAGTTGATTTAGATGATGAACTATGGGAATACTATGAATGGGAAAAAAATGATAATTTACTATTATTTAAAAAAGTACCTTTTGTAAGAGTAAATGAACTTATTATGAAAGATTTTCTAGAATATCAAATCTCATTAGATAATGAGTGGGTTAAGCCTTATATTAATAAAGCTATTTTAAAAAATAATAAGAAAATGACAGGAGTTTTATTTGCAAGTTTAAAAGAAGCTATCTTTTTTGAATTTGATGAAACCGGAAAAGTTTTAGGAAAAAGCAAGGTTTTAATTGAAGATTGGAACAATATTTATGAGCTCGTTGGCGAAAGAAAAAATGAATCCGTTTTGTATGAAAAATCTGATAAAATAGCGCCTCGTTTAGAATTTCGTAGGGCCCTTAAAGATAAACATTTTTTAGAAATAGAAATTAATTCTCTTGTGGAAAAACAAGATAAAAGTAAATGTGCTTATATTTATTTTGAATTTTTTGGGAAAAACAAGGATGATTTTAAGGAAATGATAAAGGAACTTAAAGAAGAAATTCAAAGACCATATACCTTAAAGATGCATGAAGTAGTAAAACTTATTAAAATGACATATAAGGAATGTTTATGAAAATTTATCTTCTTTTTTTCATTTTTCTTCTTTCAGGATGTGTTTCTAATAATGCAAAAACACCTGTTAAAGAGTATTTAAATGCCTATCAAAACCATAGTAATAAAGTAACCGTTTCCTTAAATGAACTTATTAAAAATGAAAATTTAACTAAAGAACAGCAAGATATTTACGAACTTATCATGAAAAAACAATATGTTGATTTAACGTACCATATTGATAATGTTACTTATGATGGAAATAAAGCAGTCGTAAGGTCGACCATTGAAGTATATGATTATAATCACTCAAAAGAAGAAGCTTTAAAAGAGTATGAAAATAACCCTGGGTTGAATTATAAAGATTTACAATTAACTTATATGAAAAGAGAAAATAAAAGAATAAAATATACTCTCAATTTTTCTGTTTACTTAGATAATGATAAATGGGTAATAGAAAATCCTGATTACGTCACTTTACAAAAAATCCATGGTGTCTTTAATGGTTAAGATGATTTGAATGACTAAAAAAGTCATTTTTTTCATACAATGAATTAAGGTGACTAGGTATGAAAATAATCTATTTTTTACTTATGCTTTTTTTGTTTTTGTATCCTATAAAAACATATGCTATATCTGCCGAAAGTTATGTTGTTATGGATTACGATTCAAAAAGAGTTCTTTTAGCAAAAGCCTCTGAAAAAGAAAAATTAATTGCTAGTACTACCAAAATTATGACTTGCATACTTGCCTTAGAAAATGGTGATTTAGAAAGTGAAAGAACTGTTGGAGAAGAAGTTTTAAGTGCTTTTGGTAGTGCTATTTACTTACAAATAGGGGAAAAAATGAAATTAAAAGATTTACTTTATGGGCTAATGCTTCGTAGTGGTAATGACGCGGCCATTGAAATTTCTTATCATATTGCTGGCAATATGAACAATTTTGTTAATTTAATGAATGCTAAAGCCTTAGAAATAGGGATGAATCATACTCATTTTATTAATCCTCATGGTCTTGAAAATGATAAAGGTGATGGTAATACTTCTACAGCGTATGATATGGCTCTTTTAATGCAGTATGCCTTAAAAAATGAAACATTTAAAGAAATTATTCATACTAAAAATTACAAAACAAATACATTGGATAAGGTTTATGTTTGGCAAAATAAAAATAAACTTTTATCGACATATGAATATCAAATAGGAGGTAAAACAGGTTTTACTAAAAAAGCTAAAAGAACACTTGTTACGGCTTCTATGAAAGATAATAAAACGTGTATAGTGGTTACTTTAAATGACGGTAATGATTTTGCTGATCATAAAAATGCTTGCGAAGAAGTTTTTGATAATTATGAACGAGTGCTTTTACTAGATAAAGATACGTTTATTGTTGATGAAGATAATCCTACTAAATATTATATTAACGAAAACTTATATGCTCTTTTAAAACCAGAAGAAAAAGAAAAGGTCAAAATTAACTTAAATGTTGATAACACTAGTAAAGAGAAAATTGTTGGTAAAGCATTCGTTTATTTAGATGATTTTCTACTTGGTGAAACAGATATTTTTCTAAACAATGATGAAAACAAGCATAAAGAAAATTTCTTTGTAAGATTTTGGAGGTGGCTAACGAATTGGTAACATATATTTTTGTCTTTTTTATCGCAGTAGGTGCTTTATTTTCTATCGTTACAGGCAATATTGAAAGTCTTAATAGTCAAATTTTAAAAGGAGGATTAGATGGCATAAATCTACTTTTAGATATGATGCCATTGCTAGTTTTATGGACGGGGATTATGCAAATCGCGGAAGATTCGGGGATTTTGGAAAAGTTTTCGCATTTAGTTTGTCCTTTACTTTCTAAATTATTTCCTTCCTTACCAAAAAATCATAAAGCCTTATCTTATATAGCCAGTAATATCGCTGCAAATGCTTTAGGACTTGGGAGTGCAGCCACACCATTTGGGTTAAAAGCAATGGAGTGTATGCAAGAAGATAACAAAAAGAAAGACACCGCGACAGAAGCAATGATAACTTTCTTAGTTTTAAATACAGGGGGAGTTACTTTAGTACCGACTACCGTTATTGCCTTAAGAGCAATGTATAAAAGTGCTAATCCCTCAGAAATCATTTTGACGAGTATTTTGGCAACACTTTGCTCTAATATTTCGGGGCTTATTTATGACTATATAAAAAGGAGAAAAAATGCATCAAATATCTAATTATATTGTTCCTCTTTTTGTTTTAAGTATTATTTTATATGCCTTTAAAAGAAAGGTAAATGTTTATGAATCATTTTTAAAAGGAGCAAAAGAGGGACTTATTACAACCTTTAATATTGCTCCTGCGGTTATTGCTATGGTCTTTGCCACTAATTTATTTTTAAATTCGCATTTTTTAGAGTTTGTTTTCTCTTATTTTACGCCCTTTTTAAATAAAATAGGGTTACCCATTCAAGTGTTACCAATGGCTTTAGTAAGACCTATTTCAGGGACAGCATCTTTAGCCATTATGACCAACATTTTTGAACTTTATGGTCCTGATTCTTTTGTAGGAAGATTAGCCTCTAATTTACAAGGATGTACTGATACGACGATTTATGTCTTAGCTCTTTACTTTGGTTCGGTTAAAATTACTAAAACAAAGCATGCTTTAAGTGCTGGATTATTTGCCGATGCCGTAGGCGTTATCATGGCTTTTTTGATTACATCTTTCTTTTTTTCGTAAAAAATTCAAAATTTTTAAAGCCTTTATTTATCGATGATTATAGCCTAAAAAAGTACATATGTACGATATAAACTGTTAAAAAATTTGACAAATAGGAATAAGCTATTGTATAATGAATTCACTTTCTGGAAAGAAGAAGGATGGTTTAGAAATGAAAAAATTACCCTCGGTGAAAGCCGTTTTACTTGCAATCACCGTAATATGTAGTATTGAAATTTTTACAAATCTAATAGAAGGAATTACAATTATTTCATTAGACAGTGCTTATACAACAGCTTCTAATGCGGTAATTGAATCTGTAATGTTAAAAAATCAAACAAAGAAATTACAAGAAAAAGAATTAAAATTTGACGAAAAAGAATTAAAACAAGAGATAGAAATTATAAGTTTAAAAACTTCTACTCCTGCGATTGTATATGAGGGAATGACTTTGGATGAGTTAGCCCTAAAGTTAAATAATAGTTTAAGTAGTGATTTAAGTGGATATGGTATGAGTTTTGCCAAATATTCCACTCAATATGGTGTAGACCCTTATTTAGCCTTAGCTATAACTTTACTAGAAACTGGTTGTAAATGGGGATGTAGTTCCTTAGTTAAACAATGTAATAATGTAGGTGGTATGAAAGGGTCAGGAAGTTGCCTTGGTAGTTCTTATGCTACTTTTGCTTCTTTAGACGCTGGTATTGAAGCCATGATTAAAAACCTTTCTTACAACTATATTCAAAAAGGCTTAGTAACTCCAGAACAAATTAATAGAAAATATGCAACGAGTAGTACTTGGGCTTATAAGGTAAATAATTATATAAGTGCCATTAGAAATGCATAAAAAGGTTGGGTAGCAATATCAATGCCATTAACTTAAGAGAACACGATTTATGAAAATTGTGTTTTTTTGACATCAGAGAAACAGTCTTTCTGAGTAAACACCATAAAGGGTTACAGGAGACGTATGAATAGATCTCAGTCAAAAATATTTCAATGATATTGTAGCACTAGAGTATCTCAACCAATAAATAAATTTTGTTAGTTAAAAACTAACTAGAAAGAATAATAAATTGTAAGTAAAAAACACTTACAAAATATATTATACGAGGGAGTCGTTAATATGATATGTATAGGAAGAAACAATATTTTATACTATAAATATAATTCCAATATTAAAGAACAGGTAGAAAAATATTTTAAAAGAGTTAAATATTATAAATTTGATAATATTATCAATATAGAATTTGTAGAAGAAATGCTTGATGATTATTTTAATATTTATAACCAGTTTAATAAGTTTGGAATAGCAATGAATAAATTAAATATTTTAGAAGAAATAGGGTACTGTGATAATATCTATATGAATTTTGAAATATTAATAAGAAATCTAAAAAAAAATATTTTGAATAGATACTCAATTGAAAACTTAAAAAATTCTAAATACTATTATTTTTTGCAAAGCAAAGAATTAGAAATGCCTAGAACTGATTTAATGAATGAAATTTATTTAGAATTTAATCAATTAAAATCTGCAAAAGAACTTCCTTTTGAAAAATTAATGCAGTACATATATCAAAGAGAAGAAACAATAAAAAAAGAAAATTTTAATTGTTATTTGGATTATGTTAAAAATAAGATTGGTATAAGTGAAGAATCATTTAATAAATTACTTAATATTAGTATTTCTCCAAAAAATAATATTAACTTAAGTGATGAAAATACTTATGAATTAAAAGAAGCTAAATATATTTTAATTGATATTTTAAAAGAACACTATGACGCTAAAATATTAAGTACACTTTTAGATGCTGTTTATATTTCTGATAAAAATAGTGGTACAACGGTTGCATACAAAGAAATTCCAATCATTAATATAAAATCAAATAACAATAAAATTAATATTATTACATTGGCTCATGAGTTAGGACATGCTTATCATTATTATTGTAATCAATCAAATGAAATTCAAAACTTTAGCAGCAGATCAGACTTTAGTGAATCTTTTGCATTAGCAACACAATTAATTGTTTCACATAAATTAAAATTAAAAGATTGTATTATAAATGATTATAATAACTTTTTCTTTGATACTATTTATAGCATTCAAATACAAAGGTTTATTGGAGATAATTATTTAACATTAACCGAAGACTATCTTGCCCAAAAATATAGTAATTATAAAGATTATTATAGATTTATTCTTGACAACTTTTACGATATTTATTATTTAGAAGGTTTTATTGTAGGTAATATATTAAAAGATAAAATTAAAAATTATTCTATAGATGAATTGAAATTGCTATTAGGATTTAATTCAAATATTTCATTGAATGAAATTTTAAATTTATTTAATATAGATTTAAATAATCAAAAAATGTTGGAGATATATTTAGAAAAATTAAAAAAAGAATATAAAAAACTAATAAGTTCTAAAAAACATTAAAGTATTTTTTCCTAAGTTAAGACAAAAATAAAAAGATTCACAAAATAAGGCTTTTAACGATTTTATTATAAGGAAAAATTTTAAAATACAATTGAATACTAAAAATTATTATGTATACGAAATAAGTCATTGATAATTAATCTAACAAACATTTTACCAAGATATAGGTAGACTAATTTTCTCTTGAAAAAAAATTTAATAATCGGTATAATTGTTTTATGAATTAGAATAAAGAGGTCGATAAAAATGAATAACGAGAATCAAAATTTCAATCAAATACCAGTTCCACCAAATAATGGATTTCCTAATCAAAATCCTATACCACCACAAGGCACGATGCCTGTAGATAGTCTTGGAACAGTAGGGGTACAAGCTACACCTTCTATGAATGTTGATAGTTTAAATACACCAGTTCCAGAACCTGTGCCAAATACAAATCCGGTAAATTTAAATCCACCAGGAATGATTCCTAATGTAACACCAACAGAGCCAAATATAAATCAGCCTGTAGAACCTTTAATGGGAACAAATTTAGGACCTAATAGCAACGTTAATCTTAATCAGAATTCTATGAATATGAATATGAATAGTAATCCTTACCAAAATAATATGATGATGGGTGGAGAACTTCCTCCAATAAATAATCAAAATATGCTTGGGGGAGTACCAGTGCCACCTATAACTCCAAATGAACCTCCTAAATCAAAGAAAAAATTGAAGTTAAATAAAACAGCCATTATTATTATCGTTGTTGTTCTTATTTTAGCAGTTGGGGCTGGTGTTTATTTCTTTTTGAATATGAGTAAAAAGCAAGCTGTTACGATTACACCAAAATTAGGTGATACATGGGAACTTGGAGAACCAATTGTTAATAACGTTTTATCATACGTTACCTTATCTGGTATTACTGCTAGTCAATGTACTTTAAAAAGTAATATTGATGTTACCAAAACTGGAACATATGAGTGGAGTGTTACATGTGGAAGTAAAACAACTGGTAATAAAACTATTAGTGTAAAAGATCAAAAGCCTCCAGTTGTTATTACAAAAGATGTTACCGTTGTTCCTAATACTGAAATTACGGCTGATGATTTTATTGAAAGTGCTACTGATGCTTCTTCTAACGAAGGCAAAATAACGGCTACTTTTAAAGATAAATCTGAATTTGATATAACTAAAGAAGGAACATATGAAGTAACTATTGAAGTAGCAGATACTTATCAAAATACAACTTCTGTCACTGCAAACTTAATTGTAAGTAATAATGCACCTGTTCGTAATTTAGTATGTACTTATGAAGAAATATCAAAAACTTACCCAAAAGCAACAGTAAATGTACGTTTCCGTTATGGTATTACAACATCTAACACTGTATATGATAATGTTAAAATTGTTGATTACGTTTTTGATGAAGATACATATGATGATGCTTTAGCGGATGTTACTGAAAAAGGTTTTGATGGTTTAGAAGGAAAAGTTATCACAGATGATGATAAATATACTATTACAGTTGAAGTTTCTTTAACAAAAGAAGATTTAAGTACTGAATTTGCTGGTGCTTCTTTCCCAGATACGCAAGAAGAAATTGAAAAATTACATACTGATCGTGGAGATTATTGTTATATTGAAGAATAAAAGTGATGAATGTCACTTTCAGGTTGTTGACAAAAAGGTATGTTCAAAAAAGAATATGCCTCTTTTTTTGAATAATTTTGATATTTTAAGAAA
>CAKOHH010000004.1 GCA_934085675.1 uncultured Bacilli bacterium
ATAGCACAAACCTCCGCTTCCGGCTACCTTAACCCACCGTCTAAAGCCAGTGGGATTGCGGTAGCCCTATTTCAAAAAGTACTTTCAGAGTAATTTTTAAATAAGGCATGAAAAAAGTCCTTAAGTAAAGGACTCTGTAATCATATTTGGTGGAGGACGTGGGACTCGAACCCGCGACCCTCTGCGTGCAGGGCAGATGCTCTAGCCAACTGAGCTAGTCCCCCAACAGAACATATCCAATATACCATATGTTTTTACTCTTGGCAAGAACTTTTTTTCGATTTTGGAAAATTAATCTGTATTTATTCTCCTAAAATCAGCATGTGTGTATTAAAAATTACTTCAAAGTGCCATTGACTACCCTTTTTGTTTCACTAACCGCGACGAATGCAAAAGGATCATATTGTAACACTAATTTTTCTAGCTTTTCGACACTTCTGGAATTTACCTCAACAAAAAGCATGACACGAGGCACGCTATTGTAAGCACTATGCATAGAAAGCATATTCACACGATAACCACGCATTTTTAAACTATTAATAAGGTTTTTACTATCTTTTTTTAAAATAATTTGCACGCCTACGACACCTTTAATAAGATGTTTGGAAACTATAGAGCCTAGTAAAGTTCCCGTGGCATACCCCAAAGAATAACTTATAGGAATTAAAACAGAATCAATAGAAATCAGTAAAGCCTCTCTGGCAATGATAAACCAGATGAATATTTCAAAAAAAGCCAAGACGGTACTTAAAACATAATGTTCTTTTAGCATAAAATTTTGTCTGATGGTAGAAATGGTCACATCTAGGATACGGGCAAAAAAAATCTTTACACAAACGAAAAATAAACTCATAGAAAATCCCTCGTTATTAATATGTAAAGATTTTATTTATTTAATACTATTAAAAGGACAAAGATTATCAAAAATAAGAGAATAGCCAATATCATTAAGATTCCTAATGCTTTGTTACTACCCTTATCTTGACTTTCATAAATAGGTTTTTGAAGGCCATATTTTTCGGTAATCATCTTAGCCTCATATTGATGCTCTTTTTGATATTTTTTATATTCATTCATTTGGTCACTTGATAACATTGCGCCACAAAAAGGACAAATGCCTCGGTCGGTACCAAGGGCTTTACCACAACGTCTACAAGTCATTTTACTCCTCATAATCTTCTATAAAGTGATTGCCTTTATGAGGTTCTTCTCTTAATAAGTCTTCGTAATCTCTTTGTCTTAAAGCTTCATATAATACAATGGCAACAGAGTTAGATAAATTAAGGGCTCTTACTTTATCTGTCATGGGAATGCGAGCACAAGTATCTAAATGAGGTTTTAAAATACTTCTTGGAATACCCGTACTTTCTTTACCAAAAACTAAATAAATGTTTTCTTTATCTTCTTTATAAGAAAAATCAGAATGTGGTTTATGACCATAACGTGTAAAAAAATACATTTTTCCTTCGTTATGACTTAAAAAATCATCCCAGTTTTCATAAACTGTATAATGACAATTATCTATATAGTTAACGCCACTTCTTTTAATACTTTTTTCATCTAAAGAAAAACCTAATGGTTTAATTAAATGCAAATGCGTGTGAGTAGCTACACAGGTACGCATAATATTACCTGTATTACCAGGAATCTCTGGTTCAAACAAAACAACGTTTAACATGAAAACCTCCTAATTTTTGAATTCATATTTGTCAAGAAGCTGTGCAAAATCTTGTTCACTCATCATTTGTTCATCTTCTCTTTCAATGTAATCAACAACTTTACCATTTTTATAATAAATAATAGTTGGTAATTTGCTTAAGCCTTTTTCTAAACGCAAGGATTGAACTTTGACACTACCCTCATCATCAATAGAACCACAGTTATCTCCAACTGCTTGAAATAAGACAAAATGATCTTGTAGTTTATAGTCATTCACCATTGTTTTTAATTTTTTTTCTAAATTAAATTCCTCTTCTGTACCAATACTTTCGGCTACATAAACAAACATATAATCTTTATCTAAATAATTACTTAATGAATCACAAGAAACATTTGCAATGCCTTCACTTACTAAAAAACTTTTATTTTGCCATTCAGCTTTATAAGTTACATCTTGAGCCTTTTTATAATAATTAAATAAGGTTATTACAATTAATAAAGCGGCACAAAAAACACCTAAGATAACAAGAATATTATTATCTAATTTTATCTTCTTTTTATTTCCTTTCTTTTCCATGATATCCCTCTTTTCAACACCTAAAATATAACACATATTAAATAGTTTGACAATGAAAAAGAATATTAGTTTTTTCCCTAATATCCTTTCTTTTTATAGTAATCATAAAGTTCTTTAAAACGGTTAAAATGGACAATTTCTCTTTGTCTTAAAAAGAGTAAAACGCCTAAGATATCTTCGTCTTTTGTTTCGTTTATTAAAGATTCATAAGTTGCTCTTGCTTTTTCTTCGGCGGCCATATCTTCTGAAATATTGGCAAGGACATCCCCTGTGACAGCAAAATAACTAACGGTAAAAGGATTGCCAAACGAATCACTTGGATAAATGCTCTTACCATGTTCAGTATATAAAGAGCCTAAGCCATTTTCTTCTAATTCTTCTATAGTCGCATCTTTTACAAGTTGTCTTACCATCGTACAAATCATTTCGCAATGTCCTAGTTCTTCAGTGGCAATATCATTTAATAAAGCTCTTCCTTTTTCATCTGGCATTGAAAATTTATGGCAAAAATATCTTAAGGCTGCCCCTAATTCGCCATTAGCTCCCCCAAATTGCGTTAATAAATATTTGGCCATTTTCAAATCTTTTTTCTTTATATTAATGGGGTAATTTAAATGTTTGACATATTTAAACATAATTAGAATCTCCTTTTTTATCCCATGGCCATGGATTTTTTACCCATGAAAAATTATCACCATGTAACTTTGTAACCGTCATTGGTCCATAAAGTTCACAATATCTTTCCTCTAAATCATTTTTTATTTGAACATATTTTTTAAACAAATCATAAGTTTCTTTATCATTTGGATATAAATCTAAATATAAATTTAAATCATTGATAGCAAAACTATAAGTCATAAGTTTAAATAATAATTCTTCTTCAGCGTTTTCTGGTTTTAATTTTAGATAAGTATAATTTTTATAAGGCTTATATTCCCCTTTCATTAAGTTTCCTCTTAGAAATCCTTCTTCCGGACTTACAAATTTATTTTCCCGTTCTGCTTTAAAATCACTACCAGGAATAGCCAAAATACTGACATTAAAATCATCAAAATTAAAATCGGTATTATCAAATAACATATTCTTTCTCCTTTCTTAGGTATTTTAATCAAAAAAAAATTCTAGGTCCGGGCGAATATCTAGAATTTTTAAAATATTAAGCATTTAATAACCTATAAATAGTTTTTACTTATCTCATTTTTCCACCATGATAGAAGAATCAAATTTATGGAAAAGTAAGGTAATGAAATGATCTAATTTTTTATAAATATATAAAGAATCAATACTTAAAACAAAGGTGATTAAAAGGCTGGTATAAGAAATAGGAAGTAAACTAAAGAAGTTGTACTGATAAATAACACTATATAAGAAGCCATTAAATAAAACGAAGAACAAGATACGTCTAATTACACTAAAAGGAGAACATATTTTATATAGATAAATAAAACCAGTAATAGCCGTCAAATAAACGCAAATGGTACTTTGTAAATCATATGACAAGTCAAAAACGGTAGAAAAGCAAGTGATTAAGATAACATTAAAAATAACTGTTAAGGCCGTTGGAAGACTACGACTAACTATTTTTAAAAGAAATTTTCCTTTTACTAAATCGGTATTTGGTTCCAAAGCTAAAATAAAAGAAGGGGCTCCAATTGTAAAAGTGGTAATTAAAGTAAGATGAATAGGAATAAAGAAATATTTAGAAGAAATAATAATACTGTAAATAATAAGTAAAATTGTGTAAATAGTTTTTTCTAGTAATAAGGACCCACTTCGCTCAATATTATTAATCGTTCTTCTTCCTTCGGCTACTACCTTTGGTAAAGATGAAAAGTTATCATCAAGTAAAATAAGTTGGGAAACATTTCTGGCTGCATCACTGCCACTGGCCACCGAAATAGCACAGTCACTTTGTTTTAAGGCTAAAACGTCATTGACGCCATCCCCAGTCATCGCCACACATTTGCCACTTTTTTGTAAACTTTCCACGATTAATTTTTTTTGACTCGGTGTTACCCTGCCAAACACATCATATTTTATAGAAGCCTGTTTTAACTCTTCGTCACTTAAACCCGTTGTGTCAATACCAGAAATATCTTTAAGTCCTACTTTTTTAGCAATATTTAAAACTGTTTGAGGATTATCTCCGGAAATAATTTTGACCATCACGCCTTGTTTTTTAAAATAATCTAAGGTATCTTTAGCCTCTGGTCTTATGACATCTTCAATTAAAATAAGACCTATTAATTTTAAATCATTAGGCTTTTTTAAAAGCTTATCGTTTCCTTTACAAACGGCTAAAATGCGGTAGTCCTCGGGATATTTTTTGATAATAGATAAAATATTTTCTTTCTCTTTGGGAATCAAATATTCATAAGCACCTATATAAATAGAGCCCATATCTTCAAAAGATAAAGCACTAAACTTACGCTCTGAAGAAAAAGGAATACTTTCTTTGACGTGAACATCCGTAGGTGTTTTAAAATAATCTTTTAAAGCTAACATCGTGGCATTCTCATCAGTACTATAAGTACTAAAAGCATTTAAAATAGTAAATAAATCATCCTTAGAAAAATTTTGATAAGGTAACACATCAACTACATTCATTTTGCCCTCTGTAAGCGTTCCCGTTTTATCTAAGCAAATAACATCGACACGAGCAAGTATTTCAATACAATAAAGTTGTTGAACAAGAACATGAAATTTAGAAAGTCTAATAACACTTACAGCCATCACAGAACTTGTTAGCAAAACAAGACCTTCTGGTATCATACCAATTAAAGCTGCGACAGTTCTAAAAATAGCTTCGGTAACATTACCGGCGTTGGCTGATAACTGACTAAAATACATAATAACGGCAATAGGAATGATAAGAAGAGATAATATTCTTAAAAGTTGTTCAAAGGAATTCATAATCACAGAATTTACTTGTTTTTCATATTTGGCTTCACGAGAAATGGAAGAAACATAATTATCCTTACCAACATGAATCACTTTAGCATAACTTTTGCCACTTACAACAAAAGAACCGGATAAAATGGTATCTCCTTTTCTTTTTAAAATGGCATCGGGTTCTCCGGTTAATAAAGATTCATTAACCTCTATTTCACCATCTAAAATAACGGAGTCTGCAACAATTTGATGTCCTTGAGATAACACCGTAACATCATCTAAAACAATTTCATCAAGACCTAAAGAAACAATTTCTCCATCCCGAATAACATCAACTGTAGACTCAGAAAGCATCGATAAACGATCCACTATTTTTTTAGATATAATTTCTTCTACAATACTAATAATAGAGTTTACGATAATAACACCCATAAATAAGCAATTTTTTAAGCCTTGAAAAAGCATGCCATTTAAAACACCAGAAAGAAAAACCGCTAAACCTAAAAAGATGTTTAAAAAATTAAAATAAGTACAAAAATTACTAACAATAATTTCTTTTATTGTTTTTGTTTTAGGTGCATCATCATAGTTTACTTGCCCTTTTTCTACTCTTTCTTTAACTTCTAAAGAAGTTAATCCTTTCATAAATTCATTCATAAAAATCAAATCCTTATGTTCCTATTTTAACATATTTTAAAATTTATAATACTTTATTTTCACATGGTAATGCAAAACTTTGTTGGCCAATTCAAAGTTTTTATAAAGCATAAAATATTTTATTATGTATCTTTGGCACTTTGTCCTCTACATATATCTTTGTGCAATTTTTATACCAAAAAACATACATTTTTCACAATAATGCATAATAATATCTTTTCATTTTTTGATTTTATTGTATTAATCATTATTTATTCTATTATCTACATTAATATAAATTTAATATTAAATCGTTTCAAGTTTTATTATATCAATAATCTTTTTTAAACAAATTAATATTTCATCGAAATCGATATTGCTTGCATACTTATACCTTTTTTGATAATTTTTCCATCTTTCTTTTAAGACGTTACTATCTATAATCAAATCTAAAGCAACTAATGGTTCTCCAACATATTCTCTTTTATAAAATGTTTTTTCTATTGCATTTCTAAAATATTCTAAATTAACATTCTCCCAATCTCGTGTATAGATTAAATATATATCATAAAAGTCTCTCATTCTTCCATTTAATTCTACTCTTTTTAAAACAGTTTCTATTTTCTCAGCCAATACAGTTTCGATATTGTATGCCCATAACTTGATGTAGTTATCGCCTAGAATTGGTTTGTATTTGTAATTTATTTCTTTGGGAGTAATAGGATCTCCTGTAGCAATATCAACATGAAATTTTTCCTTGATATTGCCTATTTCAATTTGAATATCTGCTCGAAAACCACCATACTCAGCTTCATTTCTTATCGGCGATAATCCTAAATAATTAAGTTTTGCATTATCATTTATTTCTATAGATAATATTTCTTTAAGCATTTCAACTATTGTTCTTTCATTAAAATTAGCATTTTTAAACGCGGTATCGATATCCATAGTAGTTCTATTTTCTACACCAAATAATGTACTCAAATAAAAACCACCTTTTAATATAAAGTTATCTTTATATTTACTAAGTGATAATCTTTCTATAAATCTATCATACATATAGAGTCTAAGTAATGTATTAAAATCCACATTTTTTTCTTTTGAAATATTTTTTAATTTATCTTTTAATTGCATACTATTCATAAAATACCTCTACATAATTCATTACTTCTTCTTTAATGCCCATTTTTTTGGCATAATTAGACAATTTAATGAGATCTTTATCTTTTCTTTTAAGGTATTCTCTAATTGAATATTTAACATGCTCCAAATCCATTCTATTTTTGGATCTAATAATGTCACATATACATCTTTCTATATCATAAACTCTTACATTATTTCCCATTGGAGTTTTAATTTCAGTAAGTCCCAACTCATAAATATCTTTATCAACATAAAAAACATTATGTTTTTTTATTTTATAATTAAAATAATTATTTGGTACTGTTATGTCATATTTGTCATTTGGAGCCTTAATAGAAAGTCCATGAAAATAAAGAGCCGTCATATGTGAATAAACCACTTTTGAAAGTTCTAAACTAAAGACATAATAAATATCTTCTATTTTTCTAGAATCAATATAAATACCATTACCTACTTTTTCTATCATACCTTTGTCTTTCATTATATTAAGATACATTCTATGGATTCCCAAATTTGATAGTTCTTTTGAGGTCACATATCCATTATTCATTTTCATGATTGATTCGATAATTTCTATATAGCTTTGTTCTTTAAAAGCATCTATTGTCATCTTTTCCATAATTGTCTCCTTTGACATTTCTAATGAAATTATAGTGTCTATCATTAGTTTTGTCAATGTAAATAAAAATAAACTACAATTTTTATTGTTCAAATTTCTTCTGTTATTATTTTTTTGATTTTAAAAAAGCCCTAGAATAAAGGACTTTATAATTTGTTTTTAGTTCCCCTAACCAATCAAATTTATTATTTACGATTATCCTATTGTTATCATCACTTTTTAATCTAAAATATTTCTTTAATATCTTCATTTTTAATAGTTCTTCCATGTTAAAAGTTTCTTTTTTATTTTTAGTAAATTAACCTATCATAAATAGAATGAAAACAAAATTAACTTTTTCCTGGTAAAAAAAGTTATAAATAATTTGCCTTGCCATCTTAATTAAAAAGATATTAAACCGTGATCTAATATCTTTATATTATATATTTTTATGAATTTACTCTTTTTAAACTATCAAATATGTCCTTGTAGTTTTGCTTGTGAAAAGTATAAATATATTTTACTAGAATAATCGTTCCAATCATTATATATATAAATTGATTTCTCAGTAATTTGAATTGCACCAAATTTCTGACAAAAAGTTTTTAGTTTAACATCCAAAATATTGCCAAATAAAAAGTGTTAGTTTATTATATTCTTCGTTCAAAAAGGGAATAACAACTAACACATTTATTATTGTACCAATTTTTAAAATAATTAAAGTAGTTGATTCTCCTTCATTAAATTAATGTTTAAAAAATAATTGCTTTTTTTTAATGGTATGTTATAGTTATGTTGAAGATAGGATGAGTTATATGAAAAATAAATTATTACCTCTCACTTTTATAGGTCTTCTTGTTTTAGCTTTTATACCTTTTTTACAATACGCGATAAATGATTATAGAAGTATTAAATTGGAAAATGAATTAAAAGATAATTGTTATAACAATCAAAATGGCTTTGAACTTACAAGTGAATATTGTAATTATATTACTAATTATGAGCATCCAAAGATAGATACTTTAACTATTTTTAATCAAAGTATCAGTTCAATTATTTTTGATGTTTTTATATATGTTGCTCCTTTGTTTATTATGTTATGTAGCATTTGGACTATCATAAAAGAATATCAAAGTGGATTTTTCAAAAAGTATCTAATTAGGCTAAACTATCCAACCTACTTAAAAAAAACACTACTTACTGCTTATAAAAGTGCTTTTATCTTACCTATTATTATGATTTTTCTCTTTGGAATATCTTATCTTTTAGCGGGGCATTTTGATTATACAGTGGCCATTAAACTAGGTTATTCTACATTTAAGATAGATAATTTAAGTCATCCTTTTATCTTTATGTTTAGTTTTATTTTAAATAAATTTTTCTTTAGTCTTTTTTATATTAATTTAGCCTTATTATTTATGTATAAAAATAGAAATATTCTTGTAGCCATTTTAGAATCCTATTTATTTTTTATTGCCATAGAAATTATTAATGAAGTTTTAATAAGTAGTTTGATTTTCTATAAAATATTGCACATCAACATTGGCTACAATTTATATATTTTAGACTGTTACAGTGATGCAGGAATAAATACATTAGTTTATTTAGGTATTAGTTTTCTATATGCTTTTATTTCTTTTGTTGTACTTTATTTTGTTTACAAAAACAAAGAAAAAACAATTATACAAAGTGAACTTTTGAAAGGATCTGATTAAATGAAAATTGAAATTACTAATTTAAGTAAAAATTTTAAAGATGTTAATATATTAAATGATGTTAATGTCACCTTTTTACCAAATCATATTTATGGTTTAAGTGGCAAAAATGGCTCTGGAAAAACTGTTTTTCTAAAACTGTTATGTGGCTTTTATTATCCTACAACAGGAGAAATTAAATACAATGGAAATGTTTTAGATAGTCGCTTTTCTTATCCTCCAAATACAAGAGCTCTTATTGAAAATCCAGATTTTATTCCTGACTTGACAGGCTTTGAAAATTTAAAACTTTTAGCGGATATTGAAAAAAAGATTACAGATGAAGATATTTTAAAAGCAATGGATATTGTCAATATTAAAACTGAAAAAGACAAAAAATTTGGAAAATATTCCTTAGGAATGAAGCAAAAACTTGGTTTAGCCGAAGTCATCATGGAAAATCCTGATATTATGATTTTTGATGAGCCTTTAAATGGTATTGACGATGAAACGGCAAAAAAATTTCGTGACTTTTTACGCGAAGAAAAAGAGAAAAGTAAAATAATTATTATTGCCTCCCACATCAAAGAAGATTTAAACTACCTTTGTGACACCGTATACCGGTTTAATGATGGAAAGTTGTTAATAGAAAATGAAAAATAACCCTTTATTAAATAGCCAAAAATCTCAAACAAAATTTATTTTTCTTTTATTGATAATAATATCTTTCTTTGGTGTTACCGACCTTGCTATCGAAACAGGTTTCATAAAAGGCTTAGAAAAAATTTATACCCATTTTTGGATTATTATCTGTTTACTTATTTGTCTTTTCATTCAAACGATTCATTTTACAAGTCTTTATAAAAAAAATTATCCTTTCTTAATACGGCAAAAAAATCAAAAAGAAAATTTAAAAATATTATTAAAGCAACTTCTTATACAAAATTCAATTCTTATTTTAATTTCTTTCTTTTTAACTTCAACAGGTCTAGCTTTAAAATATTTTGGCTTTATCTCTTTCGATGGTTTTCCTCATGCCCTTTTTGTTTTAATAAGATTTAGCATTTATTTAAATCTTCTAAATTTCTTTGTTGCGATAATCTACTGGATATCAAATATAAAATGGACTATTTTAACAGAGATTACTATTTTTATCTTTATTTTTATATGTCCTATAAAAGTAACACCATTTAACTCTTTTTATTTTAACTTTGCTAATTATTTATTAGCTAATCCTTTTACAAATGAAATACTTGAAATAACTTGTAGCATTATTAATGTTTTTCTAATGACACTAGTTGACTATATATTATTTAGATTAGCCTTCTTAAAAAGAAATGATGTGGGGTGAAATTATGAATTATTTCATAAATATTATGTTAAGTGATTTGAAAAGAAAAAAGAACTTTTTATTATTCTTCTTAATTGCCTTTATTATTTTAGAAATAGGCATTTATTATTTTTCTGCCCTTAAAACAGATTATAATTTTTTCTTTGGGGCCTATGATTATAAAGAAAATGCTTTACTATGCTATATTCTAAAAATATTCAAAGTTATTGGGCCATTTTATCTCTACTACTATTTAACAATAAATGATTTCAAAATCCACTATTCACATATCTTTGTTCGCATAACAAGAAAAACTTGGTTAAAGAAAAAAATAATGAGTTATATTATCATTATGTTAATTTTAAAAACTTTTAACTTTTTATTTTGTCTTCTGCTATATCACAAGATACCACCTTTATTTCTTTTGTTCGAAGATTTACTTTTAGATATAAATATTATCTTTTGCAGTTTCCTTTATATTTTTAGCCAAAATACATTTTTTAAAGTTTTACCATTAGCATTACTTTTTGTATTTTACTTTTATATAGGTTTAGATAAAATAGGATTATATATTTTTTTTAGTCTCTTCTTATTTAGTATCATTTGGTTAATACCCTCTAATATGAAATTAGAAAGATGAAAAAAGTCCCTAAAAGGACTTTTTTTAACATATTTGGTGATCCGTACGAGATTCGAACCCGTGAATGTAACCTTGAGAGGGTTATGTGTTAAGCCCCTTCACCAACGGACCATTTCTTCTTAACAATTAATAGTTTATCATTAATAAAGTTCTTTTACAAGTATGTTTTTTTTGCTAAATTTTCTATATAATTACAGTTCAGTCAAGGAACTAGAAAATAAGTGAGTTTTCGCTCACTTTATAGGTTCTATAATATTTTTACCTTCAAAAGCATTGATTAAAGCATTAAGAATATCTTTTTATTATATATTTTTATGAATTTATCCTTTTCAAACTATCAAATATGTACTTGCCATTTTGCTTGTGAAAAGTATAAATATATGTACTAGATTTATCTATGTAATTATTAATTTCTATATTGTAGTTATCAGAAGATGATGTTTCAATATAATCTAGTAAATCTTTTTGATCGTAATTGCTATAAATGTATATTCTACTAGAATAATCGTTCCAATCATTATATATATAAATTGATTTCTCAGTAATTTGAATTATATCATTCATTTCAATTGCATCTACAATCTTACGTTGAAAAGACTCAAATTGATTTCCACCACAGCCAGCTATTAATTTGTACTGTTCTGTATCTTTGTCATAATTATATCCGCAACCATAATCATTTAATGTATACACATCCTGATGAGTAAAAGTCATATTGTAACCTAGAACAGAATAGATACTTTTCTCAATGTTTGCTTTTGGTATTATTAATTTATCCGCATTTGGATGTTCCTTTAGATAACTGGTAATACCAATATTTAAAATGTATTTATCAGTTAATCCAGAATTTTCATATAACTCTTTTAAAACATTTGCATCATTACTTGGATTTATTAAATTATATAAATCTTGAACAATCGAAGAATTTATATCTAAATGATTAGAGATTGTATGTTCTTTGATAGAATTATCTTGTATAAAAATATATATAATAATTCCTGAAAATATAATAAATAAACTTATAAATATTCCTACTTTTTTCTTCATAGATTTCTCCTCTCAAAATTTATTATGAATAGTATATGGCTCTTTTTCCAAACTGATTATACATTTTTTCAAATTGTACCCTAGCATAAGTCTCTATTTTACCAGTGTAAGAATCAGAAACATAAATCACATTACTATTATATCCAACTATAACAACACTATGCAAATCACAAATCCATTGAATTCTTTCTCCAGTTTCTTTATAAATCCATGAAGTACAAACTTTTGTATTTCTTAAATTAATAGACACCCATACTTGGACAGGAATACTTTTTTTTACTAATTCTAAAACATTATTTAAGGAATTACCTGTATAATCGATTATTCCGGCTTTATAATGGTTTGCCACATTGATAATTGGTTTTTGATATACTCCATATCCATGAATATCTCTTGGATCTCCAACGAATTCAATTTCTGGATTTCCCCCAAAAAGAGTACCATTTACTAGATAAGGCTTATCACCTTTCTTTAATCTATCAACAATATCATCAGGAGTAACATTTATATTATAAAAGCGTAATAAATTATATAATGCTATACTTTCACATCCGTTTGGGTATTTTGGATACTGTGAATACGTTGGAAAATTATTAATTAAATAAGTTATATCTTTTTCTTTTACGGTGATTTCTCTAACTTGCGATGTTTTATTTCCTAGAGAATCTTGGGAATAATAATAAATTTTATACTTTCCTGCTTTAGAATAATTAACTTGGGAATCATCTATATCAAATGGCATTTCACCAAATCTTTCATCATAAGATGACACCCCCTCTTTTAAATTTATACTATTACCAATTTCAAAAATTATAGGTGTAAGTCCTGAAATTTTAGGGCCCTCCTTGTCTTCTTTAATAGTAAGTTTAGCATTTTTACTTGACTCATTACCAAATTCATCAACAATCACAATATTTATATCATGTTCGCCAACTGTTTTATCGCAAGATATATCTTTTATAGTATAGTTAGAATACTCATTAATTTTGGTAATAAAATCACTAGCTTTTGGAATTTCTTCATCTATATATATACTAAGATTTTGAACCTCAAATTCTGGTGCTTTTAAATCTTTAATGATTAACTTACTGACAAATTTTTCATTATCAATAATGATATTTATATTATACTCGCCAAGTGTTTTGAAAAAAGATAAATCTACATCATTACAAGCAGATGGATTATAATCATATAAAAAGTCATTGACTGTTAATTCGCTTCCAACGTCTATAATAAGTTCTTTTTTTATGTTTTTAGATAGGTTATACCTTTTTATTATTTTTAGACTTACTGGAATCATTATTATAGTTAAAAACACCAATACTAATAGTATGATTTTTTTCTGTTTTTTTCTTTTCCGTATCAAAGAAATCACCATATCTTTCTTTTATATTATATAGTATAAAGTATTGATTTAAAAGACACAATGTAGTTTATAATATATAAAATAAAATTTGTACTCAAAAGGTTTATACATTTAAGCACCTTCACCAATGAGGCATTTTTTCTTAACAAACAATTACAAGTATGTTTTGTATTTGAATATTCATAAAATTTTCTATATAATTACCCTAGGAGGATAAACTATGCAAAAAGAAACTATTAAAACAAATTCTAAACAAGATAATTTACCTATCGAAATAACTTTGTATATTCCTGAAAAGGATATTAAAGGAATTGTGCAAATTTCCCATGGTATGGCTGAACATAAAGAAAGATATGAAAACTTTCTAACCTTTCTGTGTCAAAATGGTTTTGTTGTGGCAATAAGTGATCACCGTGGTCATGGAAAAAGTATTTTAAAAAAGGAAGACTTAGGCTATTTTTATGATGAAACAAGTGATTTTATTGTCGAAGATTTACATGACATCACTTTACTTTTAAAAGAAAAATATCCGGATAAATCACTTATTTTATTTGGTCATAGCATGGGGTCTTTAGTCGTTCGTAAATACATTCAAAAATATGATAAGGATATTGATAAATTAGTCGTATGTGGTTCTCCTAGTAAAAACAATTTAGTAGACATCGCTATTTTCTTAACCAAAATAATTAAGCTTTTTAAAGGAGATAATTATCGAAGTAAACTTATTCAAAATTTAGCTTTTGGAAGTTATAGTAAAAAAAGTGATTTTAGTGATAATGCTTGGCTTTCTTTTAATAAAGACAACGTTTTAGCCTATGATAAAGATGAATACTGTGGTTTTATCTTTACAACAAATGGTTTTCTAAATTTATTTAGATTAATGAAAAGTGTTTATCAAAAAAGAAACTATACAGTTCATAATAAGGATTTACCTATTTATTTTATTGCTGGCGAAAATGACCCTGTTATTATAAATAAAAAAGCATGGTTAAAAAGTCAAGAATTTCTAAAGTCATGTGGTTACCAAAATATTGCTTCTACTCTTTACCCTCACATGAAACATGAAATATTAAATGAAACTGATAAAGATAAAGTTTATCAAGATATATTAAATTTTTGTAAATAAAAAATGAAGTGCTCTACATTTCATTTTTTTTATTATCATAATCATCCAAAAAGGAATGAACTTCACTACCCTCACGATAACCTAAAACACAATCTAAATTAATATTACTCATACTTTTAAAAATATTGTAATCAATATCTTTATTTATTTTTCGTAAATTTTTAATAAGTTCTTTAATCTCTTTGCGCTTACTCGTCCCATCATTAATTAAGGAACATCCTTCAGTAAAGCGACAAGCACAATTAATAAAAGTAAGTTCATTATAATTTTTCCAAGAAATAATATCTTCTTCATGTATATGATACATTGGTCTAATAAGTTCAATCCCAGAAAAATTATCACTATGTAATTTCGGCATCATTGTTTTTACTTCACAACCGTAAAACATAGAAAGAAGTGTTGTTTCAATGACATCATCAAAATGATGGCCCAGACTTATTTTATTACAGCTTTTTTCTTTGGCGTAGTTATAAAGGTAGCCTCTTCGCATGCGTGCACATAAATAACAAGGACTTTTGCCAGGATACTTTTCGACAACATCAAAAATATCTGATTCAAAAATTTCAATTGGCACACCTAATATTTCGGCATTTTCTTTAATTTTATTTAAATTATAATCATTATAACCAGGATTCATAACAACAAAACAAACTTCAAAATTAATTTGCCCATGTCGTTTTAATTCTTGAAATAATTTAGCCATCAAAAAAGAATCTTTACCACCACTGATACAAACCATAATTTTGTCATTTTCTTTTACTAATTCATAATCTTTAATGGCTTTAATAAATCTTGTCCAAATTGTCTTACGATATTTTTTTATAATACTTCTTTCAATTTCTTTTGTTTTATCCATCTAAATCACACTTTCTAAAACGGTAATTAGTTTATCTAGTTCCTCTTTTGTTGTCAAGTAAGATAGACTAACTCTTATGGAAGAAGAAGCTAGGCGTTTATTTTTCGTTAAAGCATAGACAAGTTTAGATGGTGTATTTAAAGGGCAGCAACTTGTTTTAGCCGAAACAATAATTCCTTTTTCTTCTAATAAGGAAACTAGGTCATTCGCATTCATTTTTAACACACTAAAATTCACAAAGTAAACTGATGAACGAGAGGTATTATTGATGACAATATCTTTTTTATTTTTTAAATAATCTAACAGATAAGTTTGTAATTCTAATACATAAGAATGGTGTTTATTTTGTTCTTCTAAGGCCAGTTTTAAAGCCGTATAAAAAGCAACAATATTAGGAAGTATAGGTGTACCACTGCGATAGTTTGTTGTACTTCTTCCCCCGTGAAGTAAAGGGACTAATTCTACATTTTCTTTTTTTATAAGAATAGAAGTGCCATCTAAGCCACTTAATTTATGAGCAGAAATGGTTGCTAAATCAACATTTGTAAAATTAAAAGGTTCTTTACCTATTATCTGAGTCGCATCCGTATGAAAATAAGTATGAGGATATTTTTTTAACATTTTACCGATTTCATCAATAGGTTCTACAATACCAAGTTCACTATCCATCGCGGTAACACTTACAAAAATTGTATCCGGACGAAGTCTTTTTTCAATCTCAAAAGGCGTAATAATTCCCTCTTCATTTACAGGAACCACTTCTATCTCAAAACCTTTTTCACTCATGTAAGTTAAAGGACTTAAAATAGAAGAATGCTCTAAACTACTTACCAATATATGTTTGCCAAAGTTTTTGTATCTTTCTAAAATACCTTTGACTGCTAAATTATTAGATTCGGTAGAACCAGATGTATAAATAATTTCATCAGGTAAAACACCTAATAAATCAGCTATTTTTTTAGTAGTATCTTGAATTTTCTCATTTGCTTTTGTTCCTAAAATATGGTTAGAATTGGGATTAGCAAAATCTTGGCATGCCATAATAAAACTATCTAACACTTCTTTGCGGACCAATGATGCCGCGGCATAATCAAAATAAATCATAAATTCACCTCAAACATTATTTATTTTATGGTTTGTTAGCTTTTTTAGCAAGATAATTTTGAGCATAAGAACATAAACCGATTATTTCCTTATTTGGATATAAATCTATAAAATAATCCATGATATCTTTAGCTAATCCTAAACCTCTTTTGTTTTCTTTAACCCAAACTTTATCAATATAAAGGGTGTGTTCTTTTTCATGGTAATCAAGACTTACCCACTCATTTTCATCTTTTATTTTATTTTTTTCTAATATATACATAATACCACCTTCATTCGCCGTGCCAAAAGATTACTTTTCTCTTATCCTATAGTAGGGGGGATCTTTATGCGAATTATATTTATTACTATTCTAACAGTTTTTATCCAAGTTAGTGAGTTTTTATATGGAAGTATTGATTACTTACTTCTTTCTTTATTTACTCTTTTTCTTCTTAATTATTTTCTTTCTTTATTTATTGAAATAAAAAATAAAACATTTAAAAAGAGAGATATTATTTTAAAAATGTTTAAAATATTTGGTTATCTCTCTTTAATCACTGTTGCTGTTTTTCTAGAACATATTTTCACCTTAGATAACGTTCGTAAATTAGTGCTAGAAACATTCTTCATAAATGAAGTGAGCTGTATTTTTAAACATGCCATGGCACTTGGCCTTAAAATACCTGATTTTTTAATTAATTATTTACAAAAACTTTTAGATTCTTTAACAAAACCGATTAAGCCTTAAATTAAAGATATTTTAAGACAAAGAATTGATTCTTTTTTCTAATTCTTCTTTTCCTAAAATAAGCATTATATCGTATAAATTTGGTGTTTTAGAACGTCCTGTCAAGGCAACTCTTATAACAGTAGAAACATCAGCAACATTGCCTTTAAAGTTTTCAGGATTTTTCTTATATTCTTTCATATTAGAAGCATAACCAAGTTCATCACATAAAAGTTTTATTTTATTAAACCAATCTTCTTGATTATCTTTTTCATCATAATATTTTGTAATATAAGTTTGTAAAATATTTTTTATTTCATCCATATCATTTATTTTTTGCCATTCGTAAGTTTCACATGCAAACTCGCCATACATATAGGAAATATTGTTTTTAATTTCACTAAACATGGCATAATCTTTACGTGGTTTTTCACATTCTCTTTCAATATTTAAAGTAGCAATGATGATATCTTTGTAAGTTTCTAAATCAGAAGAAAATTCTTCGTCATATATTTTAGCCCAAGATAAAAGTTCATTATAAAACTTTTCAGCACTAATGCGACTTAAATAGTTACGAGAAATATTAAGGAGTTTTTCCATATCAAATAAAGCTCCACTTGTACTCATGTTATCAAATGACACATAAAAATCATTAATATTTTTATCAGGATTATTTAAAAACCATTCTTCAAAGTTAGAGTTAGCAAGAGTTAGTAAATAGATTTTAACAGCTTCTTTAGGAATACCTTTTTCGCTGTAATAAGCTACATTAGCTTCAGGATCTTTTCTCTTACTAATTTTTCTTCTTTTACCATCTTCTTCTTTTTGAATCGTTGCTAAATGAGCATAATGAGGAACAGGGAACCCTAAAGTATTAAATAAATCCACATGGACTGGCAAGCTACTTACCCATTCATCACCACGAGTTACATGTGTTGTTCCCATTAAAGTATCGTCAACTGCATGGGCAAAATGATAAGTTGGAATACCATCACTTTTTAATAAAACAATATCCATGTCATTTTCTGGAAATTCAATACGACCTTTAATACAGTCATTAACAACAATTTTATTGTCAAAGCTTCCTTTACTTTTTAAACGAATAACATAAGGAATTCCTGCTTCTACTTTTTCTTTTACTTCTTCCATGGTCATAGCCCGTTCTTTACTAGCCCAAATGCCATAGTAACCAATTCTTTGTTTTCTTTTTTGTTGTTTTTCCGTAATTTCTTTTTTTTCTTCTTCGGTTAAAAAAGATGGATACGCTAAATCTTTAATAAGTAAATCTTTTACAAAAGCTTGATAAATATCTACTCTTTTACTTTGAACATAAGGAGCATAATCTCCTACATAATGATTTATGTCTATTGGATATTCATCAAAATTAACCTCATATTCTTTAACAGAATTAATAATTTGGTCAATGGCATCTACAACTAAACGTTTTTGATCGGTATCCTCGATTCTTAAAAAACAGACACCACCTGATTCATGAGCCAGTCTTTCAGCCACGATTGCTTGGTAAAGAGTTCCAATATGAACAAAGCCCGTTGGACTTGGGGCAATACGAGTTACCATAGCCCCTTCTTTTAAATTTCTTTTTGGATATTTTTTTTCATAGTAAGTTCTATCATGTAAAACATTAGGTAAAAGCATACTAGCATATTCTTCTCTTGTCATTTTATTTCCTTCTTTCTAAAATAAAAAGATGGTACACCCAAAGGACGAATCTATCGTGGTACCACCTTATTTTTTTTCTTCTTTTGATAACGGGAAATACCCGGATTATACTTAAACGCACAACCAACTCCAAAGTTTCTTCAAAATATTGCTTTATCTATTTCCACCAATAAACATAGATTCTCTATAAAAGCAAAATATTTTTACTCTTCTTCTTCTCTGCTTTCAAAAATATTTTAAAAGTTTTTCTTTCGTTTGTCAACTTCAATTAACAAAATGTTAAGAGTCGGTCATTAAACTTATCTATCATTTCTTTTTTATGTTAACGATGCGGGAAACAAATTATAAATAGCATTTTCATATTATGATTATCCTTTTGTTTATAAAATATAAGTTTTAACTAATTATTTTAATTTGCAAAATAAATATCATATTTTAAAAGATTTATCCGTTTCTTTTAAAGATTGGACAGCATGATCAATAGTTCCCGTAACTAAATGACTTACCTTTAAAACAATCATTTCCGGATTTTCATACATATCTTTATCAATCCATTCAAAAACAATGGAAACAAACGCATATTTATAAAAGTTAGTAATAAATTTTTTATCTTCCTCACGCAAACCTTTACCTTTAGATTTCTTAGTAATTTCATCATAAATAATAGGATAAACCAAACGATAAAGATTAGTTCTTAGTACTTCTCTTGAAACGGAGTGGTAAATGTTTTCGACAAATATTTTTTCTTCTAACATAATTTTAAAAACAATTAAAAATTTATCTTCCCATGTCTCATATTCTTCTTTTTTCTTTATAAGATGGTCGACATCATCAATACAAATCCATTCGGCCAAATCAGGAATATCTTGAAAATGATAATAAAAAGTTTGTCTGTTAATATTACATTGACAAGCAATATCATTCACAGTGATTTTATTAAATGGTTTTTCTTTTAGTAAATCTTTAAAAGTATACGCAATGGCTTTTTTAGTGGTTAAACTACTCATCATATATCACCTCTTAAATATTATATCGAAAAAAAAGATGAAATAAATCATTATTCCATTCTTTTTTGAATTTATTTAAATAAACCACTTGCTTTTAATAAGATTTCTAAATCAGTACCTTTTATTTTCTTTTCAAGGACTTTGATAAGTTGTCTTTCTGTAAAATTAAGAGGAAGTTCATCGACTGATTTTTTATCCACAGCATAATAACATGCTTTTAAAAGTTCACGAACATCATATTTACTTCCCCATACTTCTGGAACTGCCCTATCCACTTTTAAAAGGGTATAAACGGCTTCCATACCTGTTCTAATAGAATACTCGGTTGTGAAAATAGTATCTCTAGGTGTTTCAGCAAATTGACCAATAAAAGCAAAGTTTACCGCACCATTTGGAACAACAAGAGGTCTATCTATTTCTTCTCTTGGTTCAAAAAAGGCATTAATGTAAGGCATATAGCATGTTGTTGTATTACATTTATCTGCATACATTTCAATTTTTTTATCTTCTACACCAATATGATAAAGCCACTCTTCACATACTTCTTTACCTGTGCAATCTTGAATTGGCTTTTTAACGAAGTTACCATCTTTTGTCGTATTTAAAGCATATACCCAGACTAAAATACTGTCTTTATTTTGAGATTTAAATTGTGGTTGACGGTTGATTGTCCATGATAAATACCAATTATCCATGCTGTCTTTTACGGTAACAATACCACCCGTGGTTACTTTACCATCTCTTGGATCACGCTTACAAATATTTATGATATGCTTAATAATTTTGTCATCACTCACTTCGATAGTTGCACTCATCCAGTTAGTTTCATCAACATGACTACAGAATTTATCCGGATTACCAAATTCACCATTTAAAGCCTGTTTAGCAATATTTTTCCATAAATCCCAAGATTCTCCATAGCCATTTTTTATTTTAGATAAATCAGGAACATGCGTTTGATCTCCATAGCAAGAAGTATCCGTACAACAACCATTTGTAATGAAAACTAAATCATCTTCAATAAGATCAATTGTTTTTTCCTCTCCTTCTTTTTCATAAATAATTTGGGTAGCTACTTTTTTATCTTTCGTATTTTCAAAGATAACATTTTTAACATTCATGCCATATTCTATTTTTACCCCATGACTTTCTAAATATTTTGTTAAAGGTAAAATCATCGATTCATATTGATTATATTTTGTAAAACGCAAGGCTGAAAAGTCTGGTAATCCATCAATGTGATGAACATAGCGGCATAAATATCTTTTCATTTCTAAGGCTGAAGACCATTTTTGAAAAGCAAACATGGTTTGCCAATAAAGCCAAAAATTTGTACTCCAGAAAGTATTTGGTAAAACATCAGATATTTTTTTATTTTCAAGGTCTTTTTCTGGGGTAATGAATAACTTGGATAAAGCCATAGCTGATTTTTTATCAAGTTTAAATAGCTTATCGGTATGAGCATCCTCGCCACGATTTACGGTTGCTCTACAAAGTGAATAATTCGGGTCATGTTTATTTAACCAATAATATTCATCAAGAACTGATACATCCGGAGTTTCAATTGATGGAACACTTCGAAACATATCCCACATGCATTCGAAATGATTATCCATTTCTCTTCCACCACGCATATAAAAGCCCTTGGTAGTATCTTTTCTACCATCACAAGAACCACCAGCCAAATCAAGTTTTTCTAATAAATGAATATGTTCTCCTTTCATTTGACCATCTCTTAGTAGGTAAAAAGCTGCGGATAACCCCGCTAAACCTGTACCTATAATATAAGCTGATTTTTTATCAACTCCTTCTGGTTTTTCGGGACGTGCAAACGCTTCATATGTTCCCGCTGCATAATACATATTTTATTCCTCCTCGTATAATAGTTTTTGTAAGTGATTTATCATTGATATTTTGCTTACAAAAACTATTCTTTCTTTTATAATTAACAATTACATTGTAATATTGTTAAATAACTTCTTCAATCATCAATTTTTAAAGAATGCAATAAATTATATATACTTTAATTAAATTGCAGTAATAATCATCCAACTATAATAAATTGTTCAAATATTAGACAAATATACTTTTTTGTATAAAAAAAGAACCATAGTGATTCATATCTTTTTCAATACTTTCATTTTCTAAAGCCTTTAATTTTGCTTTTTTTCAAATAAGTATAATGCTCTTAGAGAATTAAATTCTTTCATATTTCTGTCACATCTCATGACATCTTGTTTAATATATGTTGGTCTTTCTACCTCTTCTATTTTATCACCATTTGCTTTTTGTTCGGGCACATTTACATCTAATAATATTTCAAACCATGCAGCCACGATATGCCTATGACAAATTTATCATTCGATTCATAACATAATAATATTGAGTTATCTAATTTTTGATAAACTTCTTCTGGATTCAATTTTTGTAATACTTGGTTTCAATATTTTTGAACATAATACCTATTGTTTTCTTCCTCAGAAACTTTTCCAATATTATCGTGCCATTGTTTCCAAAATGAAAATTTTGGAGCCAACTCAGGATAACATCTTCCTTGATAATTAGTGCCTTTTCCCCGGTCACCAGAAATGGAATATGTAATATATTTGTCTATTTTCCAATCATTATAACTACTGGTGCTAATCATGCGTTCCACCCTTTCTTTTTAATCTTTTACTAAAAAGAATACATTCATAAATCGTTATTTTTAATGTTGTATTACAGTTTATTTAACCATAAAAAAAACTACCATGTGAGTAATTTTTATGTTATTTCGAAAAGTTCGAGTATTTAAACAATCTGGTGCGATAGTTAAGATAGTCCGAAACCATCACAACAAATAAATAAACAATTTAATTCTATAACCATTATACCATGCCTTTTATTAATTCTATAAATTATTTTTATAAAAATGAAAAAGACCTAGAGCTTCTAAAGTTTTCTAGGCACTTTTCAATATTATTATATGTTATAAATTAATATTTATACAATATAAAAGTCTTTATCAAATCCCATTACTTTTAATACTTCATCAATAGTAATTGAAGTTAAATTATCTTTTAATGTATATAATTCTTTTGTAATTAAACTACTCATTTCTATTGCTTGATTATTTTCTAATAATAGTTCTAACGATTTAATTATTATATACATATTTGTGTGTAATGCTTTTTCAGGTGACTTTTTAGCTTTATCTAATCTAATATAGAAAGCACTTCTATAAGTATATAATCTATCATCATGAGCTGCTATATTACGAACTGAAGTTAAATTACCAAGAATATTTTTTAATATTCTATCATTTACATGAAATTGTTTACTGATTTCTTGTCTATCTTGTTGTTTCATTAAGCCATAAAACTTACTAATAGTTCCAAGAGATAAGATTTTAGTAACAACCCATGGTGGAACAAAACCATACTTACTCATATAATGAGTTATTGCATCATGTTTGCCATTTCCTTTATCAATTTCATTTTTAATTTCTTCAATTAGTTTTTCTATGTGTTCTAAGTTAGAATTATCATCTTTTAAATCAAAGTTATTAGTATTTAAATAATCTTCTAACCCATATTTTTCAGCAAATAGATTAGCAATCTTAGTTTTTATTACAGCCTCTATTTCAAGAATATATTTAAGCATTATTATTTTTAAATTCTTATCAAATTTATACATTGCAAATATTTCTTCAAATGAAGCATTATCTTTATAGTTTTCTCCTATTTTAAATATCCATTTATAGGAGTTTACTATTGAATAATAAGAATACTTTTCAATTAAATATCTAACATTATTTTCTTCTTTTATTGATACACCTTTTGAATTTAATATTTCTATTAATTCAGTTGTTGATTTAAATTCCTTAGCCATTTTTACCTCCTATAAAATGAAAAAGACCTAGGGCTTCAAAAGTTTCCTAGGCACATCTCGATAAATAATATACACTTTTTATCGATAAAATGCAATACTTTTGAAAAAATTATTGAATTTTATTTTTTAGAGATTCTATAATTTTTATAACATCATCAACAGAAAATCCTTTTTTATCATCATATTTATTTGTATATGTATTTTGAACTTGACCAAACATTTTTATAGATAAAGTTTTCTTTATTTCTTCTCTATTTTCTGGTTCCATATTTTCTAAATAAACATCAATTGAAGCAAGTTCCAGTTCCTGTTTTCTATAATATACTTCATCTTTTCTAGAATTTGAAGCTTGTTTTGCTGTATATGTAGCAGCACCCATTAAAATAGCACTTACTATATATTTAAATATAGTAAATTTATTATAATCTTTTGAAGTTATAGTCACATAAAGCATTAATCCAAATGCTATTAAAAATAATATAATAGTTATCACTTGCCATACTATTCTTTCATTATGCGACATATCTGCATTTTTCTTATATTCACTAATTCTAGCTTTTTCCTCAACAATTCCTATTAATTTTGAAATTTTTTTATCTTTTTCAGCAATAATTCTTAGCAATTCTTCAAATTTGCTTTTATATTCTTCAGATAACGTATTAAAATTATCCATTAATTCTTTTTTGCTATTATCTTTTAATTCATCTATACTATTTTTTTCAGTGGTAATTATTTCATCTATATTTCTCTTTGATTCATCGATAAATTTATCTACATTATGTTTTAAATCAATTTGATTATTATTAAGACTATCAAGCTTATCATTTACTTCTTTTATTTTATTATTTAATTCTGTATTTTCTTTCTCTATATTATCCTTTTGTTGCTTTATATAGCCTAATATATCACTAACTTCATTTTCAAGATTACTACTTTGTTTTGTTATTTCATATTTATAATTTCTAATATAGTTTTTTATGTTAGATTTATTATTTAATATCATATTAAAATCAATATATTTTAATAAACTTTTAATTATTGAATCACTGGTAGTCAACATATTTGATATATAATCGCTATTACCTTGCAAAAAGTCATTACAGTAACTGTTAAAATTATTATAGTCATTGCTTATATCATCAGATATTAATTCTTCATCTATATTTTCAACCATAGTATCAATAGTTTTTAATTTAAATAATAGTTTATTAACTTTTTTAAATTCAATACTATCTAAATCATTTACCTTAAATATTCCTCAATTTCATAAATATTTTCTTTAAAGTCATATTTCACTTTTGTTTCAATCATAATACTGCCTCCTAGTTACTAAAAAAAGAGCATAGTATTCCTTATCGTATTAATAAGTCTCTACTAGCCCTTGTCTAATTATTTATTTTTTCTCTTAAGTAATTTTTTTATACTTTTTTCTTGAGCATAGCCTTCTGGTAATTTCATTGGAATATGTCCTTGTTTAAACCAAAGAACATCTCTTAAAGAATAAAACTTAAATTCTAATAAATCACATTTTGTAACTATGTCAGCATGATTTTTTCTTTCTTCTTCTGTCATTGAATTAAATGTAGTAGCAATTTTATCTCGTTCTTCTCCGATACTTTCTGCTAATTTAATTATTTCATCTTCACTTAAATCTTTAACTTCATCATAATCAATCATCCAATCTAAGTCTTTAAAGTATTCTATTTCTGATTCTTTATCGAACTTAACAAAATCATATCTATTACTATCATTAATTATAGTAACACCATTACCAAAAACTTTCATAAATATAGAAGCAGGTATTGGTAAATCAGATGAATTTAAATATGAAATATCATTTTTTTGAACATATGCCGAATCATTAGTAATTATTTTCACGTAAAACCCTCCTTTGTCTAGTTATTTATTATAACATAACTATTATAAAATTAATCTTTTTTACAATCATTTTACATTATAATTCAAAATCATCATCACGATCATTGTGTTTTTCATAGTAATCATTATGAATTATTTTAATATCTTTATCATCTAATATATCTTTATAGTATAATTCATCAATCATTTCATGAGTTTTTTTATCATTACTGAAAAATTTATTTTGTAAATACATTAAGAATTTTCTCTATATTTGTTTAAATGTATCTACTATTTCTTGAAGTTTATCAACTTTATCTTCAAGTTCTGATAATTTAATCTTCTTACCTAGGTTATTAGCATATATATCACTTGAATAATTAAAAGCTAGAAAGGTTATATCATTAATTATTATTCTATGTGGTTCCAGATATGTAAGTTTAGTTTTATCTATTGTTCTTAAATTACCATTAATAATAATTGGTTTAACTCTACAAAACTCACAAATAAATTCTAATCTCTTTCTTAATGATTCTTCCATTCTAACTTCTTGCTTGATAACATTTACCATTTTAATCAATCCTTTCTTTGAAAGACTTTTTTCTAAACAAGAAAAAAATCAATCCTAATTTAGAATTGATTGTCTATTTATTCTCGAAACTATAAAAAGGTTCGAGCGGATTTCACTATGGTGCCGATTGGCAGAATTGAACTGTCCTCTGATGCTTACCATGCATCTGTACTACCACTGTACTAAATCGGCATACATTAATCTTATCATAAAATAAGACTAATGCAAGATAAAATGAATTTATAACTTAAAATTTATTTTAAACCTTGAACTTTATTAGAAAGATTAACAAAATCATCGTTACCTTCATAATATCTACGGTCAAATAAAATCCAACCATCAGAGGCATTTTCAACCTGAGGTTTAATTGAATTTTTAATATCTTCAGGATAATATTCAATATCCTTTAAGGCATTTTCTAAAGTAAAATATCCATCCATTTCATATTTTTTAGCTTGGATATCAGACTCTAATTTGCTGACGTATAAAACGAATTTGGCATCTTTTGTTTTCTCAGCAACTGCTTCATCATATAAGTTCAAAAGTTCATCACGCATTTGTAATGGCTCAAGCATAGATATGATATTTTCTCTATCTGCTTCTTTCTTTTCCTCTTTAGATAAAACACTATGTTCAGAAGTTTTTGCTTTTACAAGTTCTTTTACAAATAACATTTTAAAAATTTTAGCAAAATCAATGTCGTTATAACCTTTTAGTTCACTTATAATACCAATTACTAATGTCATAGTACCATAAATATGATCAGCAACAGATTCAATCTTATCGGCTGGAATACCAACCTCTTTCCAACCTGTACGAATTACATCCTTTAATTTGTTAGCTTCTAAATAAAAATTTATTACATTTTCCATATTTTTAATGTCTCCTTTCGGTTATATTATATCATTCTGAAATAACTTTGCAATAAATTTTACAATCAAACTTATTTAGCCAAAATCGACTATGTCAACAAGAAATGAAGAATGAATGTTAAAAATAAACCGGTCACTGTTGGAATTAAAAAGGCCAAAAAGGTATAACTCCAACTTTTACTTTCTTTTTTTATTGATAAAAGAGTTGTTGTACATGGATAATGACAAAGGGATATGATTAAAAAGCATATGGCTGTTATGTATGTCCAACCATTATTTACTAAAATATGCCTTAAACTTTCCATTGATGTATAAGAAACTAAGGCGTTACTTTTGGTATAACAAAGTAAAAGTGATGGGATAACTATTTCATTTGCAGGCATTCCTAAGATAAAAGCTAAAATAATAGCCCCATCAAGGCCAAACAAATGGCCAAAATTATTTAACTTAGTAACTAATAATAAAAGAAAAGTACTATTTCCTAATTGCCAAGAAGCTAAAAGATAAATTAAAATTCCTAAAGGAAAGGAAACTAACATGGCTCTTTTTAAAACGGGAAAAGCTTTTTCTTTTAAGGCTTGTGAAAAAGTTTTCCAGATAGATGGTCTTCTAAAAGTTGGTAATTCTAAAATAAACATAACTTCTTCTTTTTTAAAGATAAAATGATTCAAAATTTTTGTCCAAAGAAAAGTTAAAATGATACCCAAAGTGATAATTAGTAATAATCCTAATGCAACTAAAAGACTACTAAATAAGGAATTATCTGTCACAAAAAATAAGCTTATCATTGTTATCATGGCTGGAAAACGACCATTGCAAGGCATAAAATTATTAGTTAACATGGCTAAAAGTCGCATTTTTTTATCTTCCATAATCCTTGAGTTTGTCACACCAATCGCGTTACAACCAAGACCCATACACATTGTTAAACTTTGTTTGCCACAAGATCCACATTTTTTAAATGGTTTATCCATATTAAAAGCAATTCTTGGAAATAAACCGTAATCTTCTAAATATGAAAAAAGAGGAAAGAAAATAATTAGTGGAGGCATCATAACTGATACTACCCAATAAAAGGTCCGATATCCACCTAAAATGAGAGGATGTAAAATAAAATCAGGTAAAAAAGAAAAGAACATTAATAAATATTTTTCACCACTTGCGAAAAAAGAAAACATAAAGTCTGATGGGATATTTGACGCAAAAATCGTTAACCAAAGAATAACTAAAAAAATAATACTGGTGACAACAAAAGAAGAAATTTTATGACTAAGAATTTTATTCCAAAAAATATCTTCTTTTTTTAAAGTTTGCTTTTTTCTTTCAACAATATTTTCTAGTAATTTATCCGCACAATGAATATAACTTTTTAATAGTTCTTCCCGACTTATATAGTTTTTATAAAAACGTAACACTTTTTGTAAACTTTCATTTTTACAAGGTTTTTCTTGATATAAATAAGAAACAGGTTTATCAACGTAGGAATTGGTAAGCTTTAAATAATTAGCAATTTTACCTTCATGTTTTACTTTAAAAATATTAGGATTTACTTTAAAATGGTTCATTTCATCACATAATCTAGCACACCCAGTTCCATCGCTTGCTTTTGTAATAATAATAGGAACATTTAACCTTTGTTGCAATTTAATGACATCAATATTTATCTTTTGAGATGTTGCTTCATCCATTAAATTTAAACAGATAATTACCTTGTCAGTAACATCTAAAACTTCTAAAAGTAAAACTATACTTCTTTCTATATTCGAGGCATCTAAAACAACCACGGCTAAATCATAATCTAAAGAACAAACAAAAGATGAGGCAATTTTTTCTTCTTTACTTTCACCTATCAAAGAATAGGTTCCTGGTAAATCAACAACTTCCCAAAGTGTATCTTTATAGCTAAATGTAGCATAAGCATTTTTGACTGTTTTACCTGTCCAATTACCTGTATGTTCATTTTTATGAGTTAAAAAATTAAATAACGAGGATTTACCAACATTAGGATTACCAACAAAACATGCTCTTTTCTTTTTCATATTATCACCCATATTAAAGAGGCATCTTCATCACGAAGTGTAAATATCGTACTTGCTGTTTTATAAGCCCTTGCGCCTTTTAAAGGACTTTCTAACATACCAGTTATTGTTTTACCTTCTAAAACACCAAAATGCAATAATTTAAAGCGTTTTTTTTCTGGTAAGAAAATACTTTTAATTATAACAGGTTCATTTAAAGGAATATCTGTTAATTTTTTTAGCATACTATCACATCCTATTAATAAGTTATGCCATTCTAAAATATTTGTCCTATGCATATCTTTTTAAAAAGGGGGCTTTTTTATGTTTCCTTTTAATATCGACCCACAGCTTTATGCTTTATCAGCCACTTTGGTTGGTGCCGCAATTGCCCCATCAATGAATTCCTTAGAAAGCGTAAGCATTGGTAACTGGCTTGTTTTACTAGGAGATTATTTAATTGCCTACTCAGGCCAACTTGCCCTTATAAATAATAAACAAAATAATCAGAATCAAAATATTGATATTAATACTATTTTGAATACTTTAGAAAAAATAGAATGTGAACTGGAAAAGTTAAAAAAAGAAGGCAAAATTTAATGTCTTCTATTTTCACTAATCATTTCTGTATCTATAGAAAGTTGTTTAATTCTTTCCATAATTCTCCGTGATTTTATTTTTTCTTCACTAGAATCATCCATGCAAAAATGTTTTTCTAATTCTGAAAGAGTTAAATTAGATGTAAAGAATGTTGTTAAATTACGATTCATTCTAGCCTGTAAAATCGTCCCTAATACTTCATCTCTTCCCCACTCACTTACTTTTTCGGCCCCGATATCATCAATACATAAAATATCAATAGTTTGATATTCAAAAAGTCTTGCTTCATATTGTTCCCAATCTGATTTTAAAACCCGTAAAGTTTCAGGAAAATAAATAATTTTTACTTTGGCATCTTTTTTTTCTTTTAATTCATGAAGTAAAGCACTTATTAAAAAGGTTTTTCCAGCCCCAAAATTACCATGTAAATAAAGTCCTTTCATAGGTTTAGAAAAAGAAAATTCTTGATAAAAATTGTCTAACCATTTTATAACTAAAATTCTTTTTTTATCTTTAACATCAATATCTTTCATCCTAGCGGTCGTATTAATTTGTTCTTCACTCATTTTTTGTTTTTTTTCTTTAATTTCTTTCATTTTATATTTACATGGTTTATAGGTTGGATAAATCGTTTCATCCTTTTTCACTAAAATATTGATATGACCTTTTAAAGCATTCTTACATTCATATAAACCTTCACAATTTTGACAATTCTGTAATTCACTTAAAATATCTAAAAGTTTAGTTGTTCTAGTAAGAGCTTCTTCTTCTGTTAAATGTAATTTGGATATTAAAGCCTTAAATTGAGGATTTCTTGAAGCATCTTCATAATTTTTTTTTAAACTTTCATAGTCCTTTTTAAAGTACATATTTCTTCTTCCTTTCTTCTTTCTTTTTGTTCTTCTTCATATATTTTTAAATAAATAGTTAAATTTTTATCATTTATAAAATTCATACAACAATGTCCCGTAATTTGATTATAAAAATAAAAGTTATTTGTATTTTTAGCAACATAGTCACAAGAAACAATTCCTATTTTATGGGTATTTTGTATAAAGTAAACAAATTCTTGTCCTGTCAAAAGATAATTTCTTTCTTTCGCATATAAAACTAAATCTTCATAATTGTTAACGTCTTCCTTATTTAATTTTATATTTCTTCGTCGTAAAGTTGTTTTATCTGATAATGAAACATTAGTCCAACAGTTAAAAAAGAAATGATCTGGCGTTTCAAAAAACATTTGGACATTCAATAATTCAGGACTTTCTTTTTTTTCTATAACAGAAACACATTGTAATGAGTAAGAAGAGGCTTTAATTAATTCATATTCACAGAAAGAAAGTAAATAATTTCTTTCAATAATATATTGTTCTAAATCAATATAACTAAAAATGTCTCGTTCATCAACACTAATATCATTCATATTTTTTCAACATACTTTCTAATTCTTTTTCTTCTTCTTCAGTCATGCTTTCTTTGCTTATTTTTTCATCAAACCATACAGGTGGTTCTTCACTCACTTTTTTTACAGATACTTTATTAAATTTATTAACATATTTTTTATGTTCTTTCTCTGCAACTTCCATCGCATCTTTGGCGGTTTCAATACCAAGACGTTTCCACTGCCCTGCAATCGTTTCTACAAAAGCATTATTAAGTTTATTATTATTTTTCTTTAAAACATAATCAATTAAAACATTTACAACAGCAGGTTTTAAACCAACATCTTCAAGCAAATATTCTAATAATTTTAAATCTCTTACCGTAGGTGTTCCCGTTTTATATTTAGCACATAAAAAATCATAAGGTGTTGTGTTTTCAAAAACTTCAATGATTCTGCCCTTTTTAGAAGTATCACCACTAGGACTTTTTAAGTATTCTGGTTGAGCACGATAGATAAGGGTTGGAAGTTTACCATGATTATTATACTGATAATATTTTCTTGTTTGGATTCTTAAGGTATCTTTATCAATGGCCCCTTTTTCATTTATAGAAAGTCTTATAATCTCACACATTTTTAAAGTATCAATATTGTAAACAAAAGAAAGATTATTAATTAAAGACTTCATTCGTTTATTTAAAATTTTTTCATTTAACATTCCTTTGGGTAAAGATGATATTAAAAGGTCAAAATCAATTTGGTCTTGAACATTTAAAGGTAGAGTTTCTCTTCCTAAAGCCTCGATAGTTGGAACTTCACTAGATGATTTAAAAACTTCATCAAAATGGCTGGTCACTTCTTCATAGCCTTTTAAATTAATATTTAAAACGCTATATTCTTTTTTTAACAAATTATATTCAAATGCTCCGATATTATTATATAGAACAACATTAAAAATAGGATTTTGAAAAAATTCTTTAGGATTCATCGGTGAATATAACTCATAAACATAATTATTTGGCTCACTCGCCATAAAATAAGTTCTTAAAAGACCAACCCCTTCTAAGGTTTGACGAGCCAGTTTTATACTATCTAAATTTGTTTTTAAAATAGTCATTAAATGATGATGATTATAATCAGCACTAACAAAATTATAACGGTCTAAATCTCGCCATAAAGTGAGATATAAACTAACTGCTAAAGAGCCAATAATGGGCTCATAAAGACTAACTAAGTATTTACGGTCTTGATCAGTTAAAATTGTTTTATTTACAATCATATATTTATCAGCTGGTAAAAGGGTAACTACTGCCATACTAAAGACCGCCTTCCTACTTTTATTATATAGAATTATTAATTTTAAGACAAGAAAAAAAGACCTTATTTTTTTGAAGTCTTTATTTTTTTTATTTCTTGTGGTTCTTCTTTATGATTTAAGATAGTTATTTGGGCTTCTAAGTTTTCTACCTTGGCTGTTAAAGCCTTATTTTGATTATTAGTAACTGCCAATATGATTCCAGTTGCCGCAGCAAGGAAAACAAAATTCCAAATAATAACCGCTGTACTTGAAGTTCCTGATGCTTTTTTAGAATCGCCATTTTCAATTTCTTTTAAAATATCGTAACGAGCGTCTTTTTTTGTATCATACAAACTTTTAATAGCGCTTTTAATTTTTTCATCATAAGAACTACTATATCCTGTAAATACTTGGTCGCCAATAACAATGAAAGGCACTCCATCAGCACTCTTATCTAAAACTTTCGCAGCCTTATCCATTAAATCTGCATTTGAAGAATTACTCCATACTTCATATCCAACAACTTTAAAGTATTTGCCATACTCAGGAATGATACTATTTAAAAATTCTAAGAATTTTTGACAATATCCACAACTTTGACCATAGAATAAATAAACAATTGCTTGATCATCATTTTCACTATAGTTACTAAAATCATGAGTAATATTCTTTGATGTTAAAATTTCGTCTAAGTTTTCACCTTTGACTTCATCAGCAAAAACATGAGTTGGTAAAATCATAACTACCAATAATAATAAAGTTATCCAAACTTTTTTCATAAACAACACTCTCTTTCTAATTTAATTTATCAAATAAACTGATAACATCATCAATAGCACTTAAATTATCATTCTTTAACTCATCAACGATACAAGTTTGTAAATGATTTTTGAGCATTTCCGTACCAAGGCTTTTTAAAGATTTATTAATTGCAGAAATTTGAATCATTATTTCATCACAATAACGATCTTCCAAAACCATTTCTTTAACGCCTCTTACTTGACCTTCAATGATATTTAAGCGTTTTATTAAATTTTTCTTTTCTTCGGTGCTTCGATGTTTTTTGCAAATACATTTTGCCATTTTTCATCACCGACTTCATTATATACCCTTATGAGGTATAAAATCAATTATCTTTTAGTTTTTTCACCATTTTTTCATAATTATCACTTAAACAAATATAAGAACCCGCGACCACCTCATCAACATAAGGCCTTACCATTTTTATGGTAAAATCGTTAATTCCCCCATCAACTGAAATTTCTTTATGAAATAATTCTCTTATATTTTTTAATTTTTCAGGCGTTGTTTCTATAAATGTTTGTCCTCCTTTACCTGGATGAACACTCATAACTAAAATAGAATCAATCTCATTAAAATAAGGAGATAATTTACTAATATCCGTTTCAGGATTAATGGCTAACCCTTTTTCTATACCTAGCCGATCAAGTAATAAAAGACAGTCTTTCACATTATCTATTTCACAGGGAATCGTGATGCGCATTGGTCTTAAAATACTTAAATCTACAATCGTATTAAAAGGATTTTCCATCATTAAATGGATATCTAACTTCTTTGTACTCTCATTTAATAGGGCTAAGACTGGTTCTTTTTGATAATTATTCTCGCCACAAAAAAGACCATCCATTAAATCAACATGTAAATAATCACCTGTTGTTTCATTTATTTTTTTTATAGTTGTTAAACTATCTTCCTTACTTTTTAAATAGGAAATAGATACTTTCATATAATCAAGTCCTCTCTAAAAGATTATAACACATTTTTCTTATTCTCTTTCTTGATAATTAAAATCTCTAATTTGTTTGTTATCAAAATCAAAATCAACAGTAATATCACCTATTTGGTTATCTTTATAAGCAAGAAAAACAAGATATATTTTACCATCTTTCATTAAGATATCTCCCATAGTTTGGGATAAATAATAATCTTTAAAAATTTCTTGAAAAAGCACTGGTAAATTTTTATATTCTTCTTGAATGCTTTTTAATAAAGAAGAATATTTAGATGAACTTACATCTATATTAGATATAATTCTTGCCAAGATATATTTAAAGGTATTGTCACTATCTAAAGTCGTATCCTTTTCCTTCTTATATAAATCAATTAAGGCCTCAGCAATTAAAATAGTTTGTTTATCATTTACATTTTTAATAACTTGCGTTTGAGCCGTAAAAGCATCTAATAAAGAAGTAACTTCTTCTTTTGAATATCCTAATTGAAACCATAATTCTTTAAAATATTCATCACTTGCAAAATACCATTTAGAAATATTTTCACTACCGAGGATGTATTCTAAAGCTTCTAGAATATGGGGTGCAGGAGCATAGGAATCCATTTCGTTGGTAAAATATTTAGCCGTATAAATTTCAGCCCCAGCTTCGGTGATAAAGTTGGTATTTAAATAAAGTCTTTCACAATCTTTTAAATTAGATGAAGAAACTTTATAATCACTAGCACACTTATAAAGATTGTAAGAATATGTGTTTTTATTTATAGAAAAATCAACAAAGTGCATTAGTTCATGATAAAGCGTACCCTTATCTTTTTCATGATAATTTATCGTGGTTGTCCCATCAATATATAAAGCAGCCACCCCAGTTGGTAAGTCAGAAGTATAGGATATATTTAATTCTTTTAATTTTTTTAAAAAAGAAAATTCATCTAAATAATTTTTAGCATCTACAACTACAGAAAAAATATTCATAACTTCTTGTTGGTAAGGTTCTAAAGATTTATTTTTGGTAACTAGATAAGCATATTTTGTAAAGAAATCTTCATTATCTTCTATTTTCTTCTCCATATTTTGTAAATTATATGTTGCTATAACCTCTTCTTTGTTTAAAGGTATTTCTTCTTTTTGATTAATGTCTATTTTATTTCCTTTTTCTATTTTATAAAGATAAGTATGAAATAAAGTTTTCGCGACAAGGAGATTATCATAAAAAATAGCTTCGTTATAGGAAATATTACTTATTTTCTCACTATTTTGATAAAGGGTTATTGCCCCCGATTGTAAAGAAGTATAGCAAAAAGAATCTTGACATGTTGCATAAGAAAACGCATCAGAAATAATATTCAAATTTTTATCTAAAAAATAAGATTTTGCAGTTATCAAATCATAACCTTCATAAAGAGTATCATTTAAAACACTAATTTCTATATTTTCCTTAACAAGTTTTCCTTTTTCATCATAAATTTTAATACTATTTTGATCATTTTCTAAAAAATAGCCCATGATATACTGACCAACTTTTTGAAAACGGTTGGCATATATCATCTCATCTTTAGTTTTTAAAAAACTTTTTGTTTCTAAAGAACCTACAAAAACATCTTTAAAAGGTTCTTCATAATAAAGACTACAACTATCTATTATAAGAGTACCATCCTTATTTACTAATTTTCCACCCTCTTGACAGTCCGTAAAATCCATATAATAATCATTAATATTTGTATGATTTTGATAAATTTTATTGTTGTAAATATAATAAGTACCATCCTTATTTTTTAATACATTATTTTCACTAATAGTAACATCATCTAAAATGATTTTTTTAGCTATTGTATTAACGATTTTATAGGTATCATCATATGATAAGGCAAAGTAAGATGGTACACCGGTATAATTTTCAAAGTTAACATAAGAATTAAAGGATTTAGCCATAACTTCTTTGGTTGTTAAATCAATCATTTCATTTTCTTGATTATTAAAGAAAAGAAGTAAGATATCATTAATGATTGTATAATAAGAAATGTCTTTAGCCTGATCATTTGCTAAAGTATAAATTTCTTTTAATTCTTTATTATAAAGGGTATTGTTTATAAAGAAATATTCTTCACTATTTAAATTAGTTAAATTTTCTTCTCCCTCTAATAAAACTTCACCAGTTAAAGAAAGTATTTTTATATGAGTATTATTTTTAATGGCCAGAAATGTGTTATTTAAAATATGATAATCTGTATAATTTTCATTATATTGAAATAATTCTTGATTTTCAAAATTATAAAGTGTTATGCCCTTTTCGTTTTCAAGTAAATAAAAGTTAGGATAAACTTTTGCTTCTGGATTATCAAGCGTTATCATAGAAGTGATATTTAAAGTTTCTTCATTAATTTTTTTATTTTTAAATAAATAAAAGCCACCATTTAAAAGAACTATTCCTATTAAAATGATGGTTAATATTAAAATTACTTTTTTCTTTTTCACAATAATTCCTACTCTCTAGGATTATTTTAACATGAATTTTAAGATAATGCTTTATTATTTATATAAGGATATAGCCATTAAAATAAATATTATTATAATTAATTTCTAAATATACATATTTAGGCAAAACATAATTGTTGATAAACATCAATTTGTTTATTACATTAATAATATATTATTTGTATGGGGTTCGTGGTATCTCAGACGGTAAGAACTGGTTTATCCAGTTTTTATTTTTGGAATGAAAACATATTTTTACACTTCATTTCAACTATTATTTTCTTTTCATTACACAAAGAATTTCTGCATGTTTACTATAAGAAAACATATCGTAAAGTTTTATTGACTGAATTTCATAGTATTTAGTAAACTCTTTTAAATCTCTTACTAACGTTAATGGGTTACAAGAAACATATAAAATTTTAGGAATATTAGCGTCAATAAGTGTCTTTATCACAATAGGTTTTAAGCCACTTCTTGGTGGATCTACTAAAGAAAGTGTAACATTATGTTTTACCTTAGGTAAAATATTTTCTACTTTGCCAACATTAAAAGATACGTTTTCAATATGATTTAAACGGGCATTTTCTAAAGCCATTAAAATTGCCTCTTTATTTTCTTCGATACCTATAACACTCTTAGCTTTTAAAGCCAAAGGAAGAGAAAAGAAACCTACTCCACAGTAAAGATCATATACTTCATCTTTAGGATTTACATAAGTCATGACATCTTTTTTTATCTTTTCGGAAATATAGGCATTTACTTGAAAGAAGGAATGAAAAGAATAACGATAATAAATATTTCCTCTTTGTTCTTCTAAAATATTGGTCCCATAAACCAGTTTATTATTAAGTAAAATACCTTTAATCGAGTGCTTTTTTGTTAATTGTTCTAAAATAGAAATTTTATCTTGGGTTTTAATATTTAAAAGCATATCCCCTTTACTGTTTGTTTGAATAACAAGTTCACCATTTTGAAAATGAAACATGGAAAAGTCTTTTAAAAGACTCTCAATAAAAGTACTTAACAAAAAGCAATTTCTAATGGGAATGAAACGATGACTTTGTTCTTCATAGTAACCAAACTCTCCTTCTTGGACCTTTAAACTCACTTTATTACGATAACCTAAAACAGGTCTTGAAGGTTCTATTTCTAAAGAAGAAAAAGAAATATTGTTTTGTTTTAATAAATCACTGATAATTTCTTTTTTATACTTTAGGGAATTTGCATAGGAAAGATGCGAAAAAGTACAACCACCACAAAGACTACTATAAGGGCAAAAAGAAGGTATTCTTTCCGGACTTTTCTTTATTATTTCATTAAGCCTAGCGACATTATAATGCTTTTCACACTTTTCTAAACTGATATCAACAACTTCCCCATTTAAAGCTTTAGGAACAAATGTCACCTTACCATCAATATGACAAAGTCCTCTTCCTTCATAATCAAATTTTTCAATACATACTTTCATAAGATCATCGCTTTCTTTTTAAAAGAGTATCATATGCTAACTTTTTTTGCAAGAAACGCATAATTTTTGTTAATCCTTAGTTAAACTATCACCTATAATTTATCTCTACAATATAAAGATAAGTTTCTTCACCAAAAGAAAATAAATTTTGAAAAATTTCCATATGTAAAGAAAAAAACTGTCGAAATTAATTACATAATTTATCAACAGTCCCTACCTAATATATTATTTATTTTTATGATACTTTATTATATAAGTATTATAAAAATCATGTTGCGTAACTTTAATTTCAAATTCTAAATCAGAATAGACAGAATTTAAACTTTTTTCTAAATTTTCTAACTCTTTTGTTAAAGATTCATAATCTTTTTTAGAGCGAAAAGTTGCCACATGAGAACAGCATTCCGATACAAAACAAGATTTTTCAGGAATATCAATCTTGTCCTTTGTAACTAATTCATATTGTTTTTGATTATAAAGTGTTTGACAACGATTTCCAAATTCATCCCTAGGATTAATTATAAAATTATAAACCAAGTAAATACTCACTAGCAAAATCAATATAGAAATAATAATAGTTCTTTGTTTCCAACCATTTCTCATAAATTTCTCCTTTTCCCAAAAAAACTCTTGTTTTTAACCATCGTTAGCACATCTGCTCATCAATTAATGTTAATTATAACATAATTTTTTTATTTCATATACTTTTCTTTCTGATTAAATTATATATGATTAAAAATGTTTCAATAAAGATCTTTGTAATGGTTTAGTAAATTCTTCTAAAATAGAAATTTTATCTTGGGTTTTAATATTTAAAAGCATCTCCCCTTTACTATTTGTTTGTATAATAAGTTCGCCATTTTGAAAATGAAACATAGAAAAATCTTTTAAAAGACTTTCAATAAAAGGACTTAACAAATAACAATTTTTAATAGGAATGAAACGATGACTTTGTTCTTCGTAGTAGCCAAACTCTTTTTCTTCTACTTTTAAACTTACTTTATTACGATATCCTAAAACAGGTCTTGAAGGAATAATTTCTAAAGAAGAAAAAGAAATATTGTTTTGTTTTAATAAATCACTGATAATTTCTTTTTTGTACTTTAGGGAATTTTCATAGGAAAGATGAGAAAAAGCACAGCCACCACAAAGACTACTATAAGGGCAAAAAGAAGGTATTCTTTCTGGACTTTTCTCTATTATTTCATTAAGTTTAGCTACGTTATAATGCTTTTCACTCTTTTCTAAACTGATATCAACAACTTCGCCTTTTAAAGCCTTAGGTACAAAAGTTACTTTACCATCAATATGGCAAAGTCCTCTCCCTTCATAATCAAATTTTTCAATACGTACTTTCATAAAATCATCGCTTTCTTTTTAAGAAGAGTATCATATGCCAACTTTTTTTTCAAGAAACGCATAAATTTTTTTCCTTTGTTTCATATTAAAAATGGTGATATCAATGCAAAATATAATTTTAAGGCAAATAGAAAAACAATTTGAAAACAATACTGATTTTGTCATTAAAAAAATCAAGATAAACTACCGAACAACTTTATACGTTTTATATTTAGAAAGTGTCACTGGTAGTGATAAAGTTAATGATTATATTTTAAAAAACATTACTCTTTTAACAGCCTTAAAAAAGAAATCATTTAAGGATATTCAAAGTTTAATTCCGGCACCTCATACTTTAATTTTAAATAAAATAGATGAAATCGAATTTTATATAACAAATGGCTTTACTATTGTTATTAAAGGTAGTGAGATTTTAGCTTTAGAAACCAAAGCAGATATTACAAGAGGAATACCGGAGGCTAAAACAGAACAGGACGTATTTGGACCTAAAGATGCTTTTACAGAAAATATTCAAATTAATTTAGGTCTTGTTAAAAGAAGAATTAAATCTAGCACCTTGAAAGACTTAAATGTTGTCATAGGTAGAAAAACTAATACAACTTTAAATATTTTATATTTTAATGATATTGTTAAAAAAGATAGTCTTGATAAAATTTATAAAAAACTTAAAAAGATAGATATTGATGGTATTATTGATTCAGGTGTTATTGCCGAATATTTAGAAGAAGAAAACAAGACCCATTTTCCAACAGTTATTAAAACAGAAAGACCTGATTATGTATCTAGTGCTTTAATGGCCGGAAAAATAGTTATTTTAATAGATACATCCCCTTTTGCCCTTATATTGCCAGCTTTTTTTGGTGATTTTATTAATCCTGTCAGTGATGATTATCGTAAAACAAATAATATTAATTTTTTAAAAGTATTACGTTTTATGTGCTTTTTTATAACAATGATGGCACCTGGTCTTTACATTGCCCTTATTAATTATAATCCTGAAACTATTCCCTCTTCTTTACTTATTAACTTTTCGGCTCAACGAAATAATGTACCTTTTCCTACTTTGGTAGAAGCTATTTTAATGCTTTTTATTTATGAAATCTTAAGAGAAAGTGATCTTCGTTTTCCTAACACTTACGGAAGTGCTATTTCCATACTTGGGGCTTTAATACTTGGTGAAGCAGCCGTATCAGCCGGTTTTGTTAGTCCAATTATGATTATCGTCATTGCCTTTACCTTTATTACAAGTTTAATATTTACGGAAACAGAACTTGTTGATGCCGCGCGTTATTTTAGAATTATTTTTCTTTTTGCCGCGGCCTTGTATGGCCTTTATGGCATCGTTTTAGCTTTTATCTATTTTCTCATTCATGTTATTGAAATTAAAACATTAGATGAACCTTATTTTTATCCTCTAGCCCCTTTTGATTTCAAATATTTAATGCAAGGTCTTCTTAAAAACAATTTTTCTAAAAACACGGAAAGAAGCCCTTTACTTACCGAACAAAACTTTACGAAACAAAGGAGGATTGACAAATGAAAAAATTGCTTTTTATTCTTCTTATTCCTCTTTTTTTAGGAGGTTGTTATGACTATCAAGAATTAAATGATTTAGCCATTATTTCAGGGATTGCCATTGATTATGAAGATGATTATGAGGTTACTTTTGAAGTTTTGGAATGTCAAAAAGAAAGCGATGAAAAAGCATCTTATGTAAAAGCAACTGGTAAAACAATTTCTGAAGCCTTCGCCAATGCTGATTTAAAAATTCATAAAGAAGGCTATTTTGCCCATGTTAAAGTGATTTTATTTAGTGAAGAAATCGCTAAAAACTATATGCAAGATGTGACTGACTACATTTTAAGGGAACCTAATATTCGCAAAATTTTTTACCCTCTTATCGTTTTAGACGGAAAAGCATCTTCAATACTTGAAAATAATAATGAAGCATCTCCAGTGACATCTGTGGCTCTAGAAAAAGCCCTTACTAATAATCGTTCTACTCCCAAAATAGCAATTACCATGGATTTTGAAACTTTGATGAATAACTTTGTTGACTCTAAAAAAGATGCTTATTTAAATACAATAAAAAAAGATGAAACAACAACTTTTGCTCTTTCCGGAATGGCCTTATTTAAGGGTTATCAAATGGTTGGACAATTAAATGAACAAGAAACTTCTTTATTTAATTTGCTTAAAAATACAAGTGATAATACGTTTATTAAAATGGCCTGTCCTTTTAAAGAAGATAAAACTATTGCCATTGATTTATATCATAATCGCGATACAGATATAAAAGTAAAAGAAGATAATATTGTTATTGATTCTTCTTTAAAAGGAAGTATTGTTGAAGATAATTGTGAAATAGATTTTCGTACTTCTTCTAGTTATGAAGAGTTGAGCCATTCTTTTAGTGAAGAAATCAAAAAGGAAATAGATCATTTAATTAAAAAAATTCAAAACCTCCAAAGTGATGTGTTAGAATTTCAAAATATTTATTATCAAAAAGAAAGGAAAGAATTAACAAATTGGTATTTAAAAGATACGTTAGTTAATATCAATTTAGATATCAATAAAAATGGGTTAATTTTTGAGGTGAATCCAAATGAATGAACGTAAAATATTTGTTTTATCTTACTTTTTAGGGCGGGTTTTTTTCTTAGGTTTTGGCTTTTCTTATCTTTTAAAACTAACTGGTAAAGATACTTATATATGCGCTATTTTAGGAACTATTTTCGGTGCTGGTATTATCTATCTTTATGGGAAACTCAAAGAAAAGATTAATCTTATTCCTCTAAAAAAAGATAATAGTCTTTGGAAATATATACTTTTAGTTATCTTTTTTCTTTTTAATATTTTAATTTATACTCAAATAGCCTTTATTTTCCAAACGTTTGCTGATTCTTTTTTCCTACTTAAATCGCCTATATATTTTATTTCATTTCCCATTCCTTTTTTGGTCTTTCGAGCTTGTAAAAAAGGGTTAACTACGATTGCTAAAGTTGGCGAAATTTTAATGCCTATTTCTTTCATTTTATTTATTTTTGCAGGTCTTGGTTTAATAAAGTACTTTAAAATAGAATCTTTTTTACCTGTTTTAACAACGAATACTCCTTCTTTACTTAAAGGTACTTTGTATTATACTTGTTATAGTACAGCCCCTTTTTTACTTTTACTTAATATGGAAGCAAAAAAAAACAAATACGTTTTAAAATATTTGTTTTCATCTTTAACAGTCATTATGATGTCTCTTTTTATCATCGGCGTTTTAGGGCCAAATCTTATTAAAATTTATCGTTATCCTGAATATATGACTTTAAAGAAAATTAAACTGTTTAATTTTATTGAAAAAGTAGAAAATATTATTTCAGTTACGTGGTTGTTTGATTTATTTATGACGTTATCTATTGCTGGCAATAATTTAAAGGAATGCTTACCAAAAAAAGGTTTAAAAATTACTTTCCCTATTTTACTTTTTCTTCTTTATCTTGTTACATTACTTTGTGGCATTTATTATCCCAAAGAATTAGTTTTATATGAGATTTTACCAATACTATTAGGTATATTTGAACTGGTTAGCTTAATACTATTATTCATTTATAGTAAAGAGAAAAACTAAAGTATTCATTAAGTCGGTATTTTGTAATGGGAAAAATAATAAAAGCAATCTTTTTGTTCACATGTTGTACCATCTTTTTTGTGCTTATACTCCACCACAAAATAAAAAATATTATTCTCATCATCATCTAAAGTATTTAAATAACTCATTAAATTCTTGTCGGAACAAATTGTCGTATATTTTCCCTTTGGACAAGTTATTATCTCAGAAACTTTAGAAGGAATTAAGTAAATGGCTTCAACATGAAGTTCAGACCACATATTTCCAAAAAATTTCCCTTCCTTTTGATAATCTGGAAAAAGATTGGCTTGACTACGATAAATGATTTCATAGTTACTTTTTCCTTCCTTTAAATTATCTACTAAATCACTTAATTTAAAACTTTCTAAGTAACGATATAAATAATACGTCTCATAAATTTTGGGAGGATCATCATATCTTAATCTTCTTGTTTCTCTATTATTTGTCGCAACAAATAATGTATATAAAACCATTAAAGAAGTAATTAAAAAGCCTGTTACAACAATGGTTTCAATAAAGACAAAACCGTTTTTTTTCATGACTTACCTCCTTATTTTTTAACTAAAAAGAAAAATTCTAAATCATCAATGGCATTATCACTAGCCCCGGTTGAAACCGGAATGATAATATGATAATATTTAAAATCAGGTTCAACAGCATAATCTTCATTTTTAGGACATGAATTATCAACACAGTTAAAATCAGGTTTGCCATCGCCATTAATATCAACTGGTTCATAAATTTTACTTTCGGCAGAAAAATTAATTTTTATATTAGCAAGATCAAACACTTCTTCATCATTATCTTTACTTAAAGAAAAGCTTTCTTTTTCCCCTGCGGCATTTTTATAAGTTATTTTTTTACTTTCAACTTCCAGGTTCACTTTGCCGTAAGTACCGTCTCCTGTTTGAAAATTTAAAGTTATTTTATTTGCATCTACATTTACTTGACTAACATCCGTAATGTTATTATTTAAAATATCTTCTTCGACATCTTTAATAATTGTTGCCCTACTAACTAGAAAATCTTTTGCGTAAGATGTATGTTTAGATTCATATTGAATATCATTTAAAAGACTAAATAAAAATAACATGACGACTGAAATAAGGGCAATGCTGATAACAATTTCCAAAAGTGTCATGCCCTTTTTATTTAACATTATTTAGACACCTCCTAAAAACTCAATTAAAACAGGTGATAAAATAACGAGTAAGATAATAGGAATGAAAAACAATACGGAAATGATACTTATTTTAGTTGGAAGTTTACCAATACGTCCTTTGATTTCCAAAATTCTTTTATCTCTTAAAAAATCAAGTTGGTTATTTAAAGATTCTTCAATACTATTACCAAAGACACTAGCTTGAACAATATTTAAAATGGCATTATTAATCGCATCACTTGGTATTCTTTCTTTCATGCTGGTCATAGCTTCGGGAAAACTTTTACCTAGACGCATTTCACTTAAAGACTTTTGAAATTCTTTGGATAACTCACTATCAACATTCTTACTTGTAATAGTTAAAGAAGATGTTAAGTTACGACCACTTTCGAGGGTTAAGGCAAGAACTTCGAAAAAGAAAATAGCTTCTTCTTCTAGTTTTTCTTCTCTTTTTTTTATAGGTAAATCGAGAATAAAATATTCACTTAAAAAATGGAAAAGAACGACTGAGATTGGGGCTACAAAAAAGCCATTTTTAAAGAAAATTAAGATAACCACAAATAAAATAAGGCTTAACATTAAACGTGTATTTAATAAATCAATGGGGTCATATTTACAATTAATACCTAAAAGTTTCACCTTTTTGGTTATTTTTTTGATGGTACTATCTAAGTATATTTTTTTAACAATACTATTTTTTTTCATTACATCTTCACCTCCATGACACGTTTGATAATAAAGATATATAAACTATAAAATAAAACGGTGACGAAAAGTAAAATACGTCCTAAAGTAGTTTCAAACATTGGGGTAAAATAAGTCGGATTTAAAATGTAAATAGCTAAAATAAACAAAAAGGGCATAACACAAAGCGTACGATAAACAAAGATAGAAGCACTCGTTAAACTTTGCATTTCTTGTTTAAGTTTCTTTTTACTAAAGAAAGATTTTTCAATTGTTCCAAAGACTTTGACAATATTACCACCGGTTTTATTTAAAAGTGTTAAAGAACTAGCAATATATTTGGCGTCATCTAATTTGACACGATTATAAAAACGGTCAAAGACTACTTCAATAGATAAGCCATAAGTCATATCCATATATATCTTTTTAAATTCATCACTAATAGGGCCTTCTAACTCATCTCTTACAATTACGACAGCCTGCATTATATTGCGTCCTGATTTAAAACTGTTATTCATAATAATGATTGCTTTTAATAAATCTTCTTCTATTTTCTTTCTTTTCTTTTGAAAACCAATGTAAAGGAAAACGTCAGGAATATAAAAGCCTAAGATAAATACTAAAAACATAAAAGGTAATGATAACGAAGTAAGTTGAAACATAGATGAAACAAAACTTAAAATAACGAGTAAGATTCCGGTAAAAAACTTCACCGTCATATAATCCATAGAAGAGACTTTATCTTTATTTTCATATTTAATAAATTTGTCATAACGAAGGCTATGTTTTTTTAAAACCTCCGAATGACTTAAAAGATTGGTTACTTTTTTCATTACTTTATAAAGAAAATTCATAATATAATCAAAAATACTTTTTTCTTCATCGACAACACTTTTTAAGGTAAAAGCATCAAATCTTTTTTGGAGTTTAATAGCTCTTTTTTGGTGTAATAAATAAATGATGAGTAAAAGTAAAATAATAATCATAATTCCTTGGGTAATAACAATTTGTAATGAGTACTCCATAACATACCTCCTTTCCTATTTTATATGAAACATTTCATCAATTTCGGTAATACCTCTTGAAGCAATTTTTTTATAAACTTTTGGCACTTCTTTATCATAAAGAATATATTCGCCATCTACTTCCCCATTGTCAGTTAAGCCTTTTTGATGGAAAGCAAAGATTTCTTTTAAGTTAATATCGCCATCATGAAAACTTTCTAGTTCACATATAGACGTTACTTTTCTTTTACCATCGTTCATTCTTTCAATATTAACAACAAGGTCTATGGCACTGACAATATACTCTCTGATAGCTTTAATAGGAATATCAAGTCCACTCATTAAAACCATGGTTTCTAAACGGTTTAAAGCATCTTTAGCCCCATTTGCGTGAAGCGTTGTTAAAGAACCTTCATGTCCTGTATTCATGGCTTGAAGCATATCAAAAGCTTCTTTACCACGAACTTCCCCAACAATGATACGATCAGGTCGCATACGAAGAGCATTGATAACTAAGTCACGAATGGTAATTTCCCCTTCATTATCATAGTTAGTCACTCTTGTTTCCAAAGAAATAACGTGTTCTTTTTCCAGTTTTAACTCGGCGGCATCTTCAATAGTAATAATACGTTCATTATCTGGAATAAAACTACTTAAAATATTTAAAAGAGTTGTTTTACCTGAACCCGTTCCACCACAAATAATGATATTACATTTTCCTTTGACGGCAGCTTCTAAAAATGTGGCCATATAAGGTGTCATAGAACCGATTCTTATCATGTCATCGGCACTTGTCATTTCTTTTTTAAATTTACGAATGGTAATAACAGGTCCTTTCGTAGATAAAGGCGGAATAACAGCATTAATACGAGAACCATCTTTAAGTCTTGAGTCAACCATTGGGTTTGTCGCATCAATGGTTCTACCCATAGGTCCTATCATTCTTTCAATGGTTCTTATAATATGTTCATCATTAATAAATGAGACACTTTCATCTTTAATAAGTTGCCCATCAATTTCAATATAAATTTCTTTAGGGCTATTGACCATTATCTCAGTAATATTTTTATCTTCTAAAAGTTCCGTTAAAGGACCATAGCCATTAATTTCATTATCAATTAAATTATATAAATGACTTCTTTCTAAGTTTGTTAAATCGTATCCTTCAATAGATTTATCAATTTCATCATTAATAAATTGTTGTAAAAGCTTATCTTCCGGTATTTCTTGATCAATTAAATTTTCAACAATTTTAACTCTTAATTCATCTAATAATTTTTTATCAGGAAAGACTTCATAATCACTGACATCATTAAACTTTGGTTTTTTTCTTTCAATATTAAAAGCTTCAATTAAACTAGTTTTGCTCATTATTATCCCCTCCTAAAAAACTGACTGCCAAATTCATCATAGTCGTATAATCCTTATTAAAAATATTAGGTGCTTTTGGCTGTAGCATTGGAATTTCTCCATTCATAACATAGGAATCCATATTTTTTAAAAAGAACTCGGAGGAAATTTCATAGTCAATATTATTTTTAATAATGGTTTTCATATCATAAAGAGTAAAATATTTTTTAAAAGGGTCACGGCTATTATTTAGTAAAATTTTGTAATTGGTTTTATCTAAGTCTTTAAAAATAGAAAGTAGACTCTTCATATTTTTTAAATCCATGGGATCATTTTCTATGACAAATAAAATATTATCAGCGGCATCTAAAACAACTAAATTTAATTCATTCAAATTATGATTAGTATCAATTAAAACCATGTCATAATGGAACATTGCTTTATCTAAAAGAATTTCAATATATTTAGAATCTATCTTAGAAGCTTGTCTTGGATCTTTAGGACTTGGCATAATATCAATATTTTCATTATATTTCACAACATAGTCATTAAAATCTTTAAAACGGTTATTGTTGTAATCATCTACGAAATTATAAATGGTTTTATCAAAGACTTTATTAGTAGCAAGAGCAATACCACCACTAGATAAATCCAAATCAACAATTAAAACATGTTTATTTATTTGTGAATAAATCGCGGCAAGATTGAGTGTTAAAATAGTTTTTCCAACACCACCTTTACCTGAAAACAAACATAAACTTTTTCCTATTTTCTTTTTCATATTCCCCATCCTATTCTTCTGTAATTTTAATTTTTCCGTTCTCTTTAATTCCTTTACGTTTTACTTTCACATCATACTTTTGTAATCCGACAATTTTGCCAAATAAAGAACTCATTTCGTATTCTACATTAACACCTACTTCATTATCGGTTCTTTTAATAACAAGTTTATCTGTGGAAATATCGTTTTCTTCTAATGTTTTAGATATGACTGTAACATCATCTTTATTAAAATATTCTTTGATAGCTACATCTACTATGTTTTTAGTCTTTAAAACTTTATTTTCTAGCATTCCAACATCCACAACAAGAGCCATCATGGTAATGATAATTGGCACCAAAATAACAAAGATAATAAGTGTTTGACCTTTATTATTCATAGCTTATTACCTCACTTACGGTGACATCATAAGGATTTTTGAAGATTAATGATAGACCTGGTGTAACGATGTTGACTTCTTTTTTTAAAGTGAAAGTAACATTTTTATTTTCTTCGTTTTTGATTTCTAGTTTAATAGTATTATCATCTCCTGATAATGTCGTTAAAATTTCATCATAACTTTTTTGATTTCGATATAGGTCTAATACATTAGACATTTTATTTTCTAAACGATTTTGAATAAATATAATTTTGCCGACATCAATAATAGCTAATAACATAAAAATAAAAATTGGTAAAATAATGACAAACTCAACAAGGGCTTGACCTTTTTTATTTCTCATTTTTGGCCTTCTTTTTCTTGTTTGATTTTATATTCTTCTTCGGTTAAACATTCAGCGCTACCAGGTTTTTCCCCTTCAACATAAACATTGCCAACTAATTCACACGATGTTTTAACAATCGTATCTTTTAAATACCCACCAAAATAAGAAACAATACTTACTGTAATCACACTAATAATGGCCACGATTAAAACATACTCCACAAGAGCTTGTCCTTTAGAATCCATACTATCACTCCCTCTAGTATAGAATTATTATATCAAATATTTTTTTTAATAACAATAACGGATAAAGTTGATTTTTTAACAAAAATTATGCCAAATAAAAAAAGAAGATTAACTTATCTTCCTATTTCATTTTTCTTTACGACTTTGTAAATAATTTTGTAAGGTTTTAGCCACCTTTTCAGGCACATATTTTTGTAAATCTTCTAAGGATGCTTCTTCCATGGCCTTTACACTACCAAAGGCTTTAATAAGTTCTTTTTTTCTTTTTTCACCTATACCTTCAATATTATCTAAGACACTGGCAATAGAGCCTTTACTTCTTATGGTGCGATGATAATTAATTGTAAAACGATGGACTTCATCTTGCATTCTTGTTAAATAATGAAAAACTGGACTTTCTTTAGGAATATCAATAATTTCTAAGGTATCACCATCTACTAAATCATTTGTTCTATGTTTATCATTTTTCTTTAAACCACATACTTTAATGGACAGATTTAGACTATCTAAAACTTCTTTACAAGCATGAATCTGACCAATACCACCATCGACAATGATAAGATTTGGTAATTCTGTTTTTTCTACTAAAGCCCTTTGATAACGACGGTAGATAACTTCGCGCATCATATCATAATCATCATTTTTATCATACATAATTTTATATTTACGATATTCATTTTTAGATGGAAGACCATTTTTAAAAACGACCATACAAGAAACTGACCAATCGCCAAACAAATTAGAGTTATCAAATAAATCAATCCGGTCTAAAAGAGGAAGATGTAATATTTCTTTTAAAGTTTCATTAGCCCCTTCTGTTTGATCTTCTTTTTTCTTTAAAATTTCAAATTCTTGTTCAAAGTTTATTTTGGCATTTTCTAATGCCATATTAACTAAATCTTTTTTCTGTCCTTTTAAAGGAACGACAATTTTATTTTCAAAATAAGTTTTTAAAATATCTGTTTCTGTCTCACTTTGAACTAATATTTCTTTGGGTATTTCATGACGAGCATAGAAAAGTTCTAAATATTGTTCCATATCACTTTGAAAGTCTTCAACAACAGGAAAAATATCAGTATGTCCCCCCACTATTTTGCCATTTCTTAAAAAGAGAATTTGCACCGAAATATAACCATTTTGAAAGTATGTTCCAACAACATCACGGTTTGTTAAATCTTGTAAAGTTATTTTTTGCTTATCCAAAACAATATTAATATAATCTAATTCTTTTTTGAGTTCTAACGCTAATTCAAAATTTAAAGCTTCACTATATTTAGCAATTTTTTCTTCTATTTTATCTTTTAGGATTTTATCATTACCTGATAGAAAGCTTAATATTTCTTCACTCATTTTTTGCTGTGTTTCTATGCTCACTTTTTTCTCACAGTAGCCAAGACACTCACCAATGTGATAATAAAGGCAGACTTTTTTAGGATTACCATCACATTTTTTTAAAGGATATAAGCGGTTTAAAAGATTTACTATTTTTCTTGCGGCATAAGCATTTGGGTAAGGGCCAAATAATTTTTTATGGTCCTTTTTTCTAATTTGCAAATATCTAGATACTTTTAACTTAGGATAAGGATGTTCAATGTATTCGATATAAGGATAACTTTTATCATCTTTAAGTAAGATATTATATTTAGGATTATATTGTTTAATCAAATTAATTTCCAAAAGAAAGGCTTCCATTTCACTAGAAGTGACAATATAAGATAAATCGGTGATTTCAGAAACTAATCTTGCTGTTTTTCCTGTTTGAGTGCGATTAAAATAAGAGTTGACCCGGCGATGAAGATTTTTAGCCTTACCCACATAAATAATCACACCGTCTTTATTTTTCATTTGATAACTTCCTGGTAAATTAGGAATATTGGCTAACTTTTCTTTTAACATAACACTCACCTTCTTTATTTAGTATTTCCTTTTTACTTTTTTTATTGTACCATATTTTCAAGGTGATGATGATGAAACTTTTAAATACTTATGAATATGAAATTAAAAAATCTAAATTTATATCTTATTTATACGAACTTGATGATAAAGAAGAAGTTAAAGAAATTTGGAATAATTTAAAAAAAGAACATAAAAAGGCTCGTCATATTCCATACGCATACATTTTTTATAATACGGCTGGGAAAAGCGATGACAAAGAACCATCTGGAACGAGTGCGGCACCAATTTATCAAAATTTGGGAAGAAGTAGCCTTAATCACCATGTTATTTTTGTTGTCCGCTATTTTGGTGGGATTAAACTAGGCGCCGGTGGTCTTATTCGCGCCTATAATGAAGCCGCGGCTAAAGTTTTAGAAAAAACAGGTTAATTTTATAAGAAAAGTATTGGTTTTACCAAAAAATAATTAATTCACTCTTGTTTTCAGTTAATTATTTTGTTAGAATTATACTTGACTTAACGAAGAAAGGAGATATGTATGGCTAATATTAAAAGTTCAAAAAAAGCGATTAAAGTTATTGCTAAAAAAACAGAAAATAATCACGAATTAAAAGCACGTGTTAAAAACTGTATTCGCTTATGCGATAAAGCAATTGAAGCTGGAGATAAAGAAACTGCTCAAAAACTCCTTGCGGATACTCAAAAATATATTGATAAAGCTGCAAGCAAAAACCTAGTTAAGAAAAATACAGCAGCTCGTCAAAAATCAAGACTTTCACACAAAGTAAAAGAAATGGCTTAGTTCCATTTCTTTTTTTACATTGCAGTATAACCACCATCACAAGCAAGAATACTGCCTGTAATAAAGCTTGCTTTATCGCTTAATAGAAAGCAAATAGTATCAGCTATTTCTGTATCTTTTCCTAATCTTTTAATAGGTAAACTTTGGGCCATAGCCTTTTTCATTTCTTCAGGTGCCATAGCTAAAATTGGTGTATCTACATAACCTGGTGCTACGGCATTAATACGGATATTTTTATCAGCATACATTAAGGCCGCAGTTCTTGTCATTTGTATAATAGCCCCTTTAGAAGCTGAATAAGCATAAGATGTAGCACTTCCGACAAGACCATACATACTTGCTGTATTAACAATGGCTCCCTTGCCATTTTTAAGCATTTCTTTTAAGGCATATTTATTACATAAATACATGCCAGTTTGATTTACCCCAATTACTTGATTCCATTCTTCTATTGATACTTCGTCTAAAATATTTGGTGAACCTCCAATACCTGCATTGGAAACCATATAGTCTAAATGTCCAAATTTTTGGATAGTCTTATTTATCATGTTTTTTACATCTTCTTCTTTAGAAACATCCGTTAGAATTCCTAAAGTATGAGCTTCATTTCTTAAGCTACTTACAACATCATCTAAATTTTTAGAAACATCGGCAATAACGACATTAGCCCCGTTTTCTAAAAGTTTTTTTACGGTGGCAAGACCTATGCCTGATGCCCCGCCTGTTACAATGGCAACTTTATCTTTAAAATTCATTTTTTTCATTCTCCTTTACTATTATAAGCATATCACAATTAGTAATAGAATGTTAATTTTTTTCTTAGTACTTTAACAACTAAGATTTATGTCATTTAGTTTGAACTATTTATAATAATAATTTTGATAAAACTAAACATTATTTTTTAACAGGAAGTGATTTTTATTTTAAATTGCTCTTTTCAGGGGGCATAGCGCAATGGGTAAATCATACCTGTTTAACCCCTTTAAAATCAACGTTTTCAAGACACATAGTTTAAAAATATTTAATCTTGCACAGCAAAATTTATCCAAATTGTTGTGCAAAAACTGCGCAAAGCAATTAAAAGCATATATAGTTTATGTAGCTATATATGCTTTTTATATACATTTGAAAATGATTTTTTCTGCTTCAAACTCAATTTTATAGATATTACCTATTTCCTCAACCTTCTGAATAATACATTCTTTAAAAATAGTTTCATTATCTTTTAAAGTGATTTTTTTATTAAATATAGTAACAAAATCAAGTTTAGTAACTAACTCAAATTTATTTCCTTGCTTACAATATTTTTTTGTGTCTTTATTGATTTCTAACGATTGATTAAATTTCATTTTTTCATTAATGGTACACTTTTTCCCTGTACTCTCTGCATATAATATATTAATAGATTTTTCTTCTCTTAGAATTTCATCTAAATTATATTTAATATTAATATTTTTAGTTTTAGAAATATATAATACTTTTTCTATCAAACCTGCTAACCTTTTAAAGAATTTCTTTTCCTTGTTAGTATGACCCTTTGCTTCAAAATTATTAAAAGTAAAAATATTTTGGTTTAGTTTCTTATTACTAACATTAATATTTGTATTATTATCATCCATTAAATATTTATATTTAAGCATTTTTAAATTATATTCACAATCATTAAGATATTTTTCTCTAATTGAAATAGTAATATTAAATTTACCAGAAACACCATCATCAGTCTTTTCCATATTTGTTAATGAAATTGCAACATTAAAAGGCTCTTCAGTGGATTCTTTATTTGTTAATTTAATATTATCTCCTTCTCTCTTTTCTAGCCTTAAGCTTGTATCAATACGGAATGAATAATCAGAATTATAAATATCAATTGCGTAAACCTGTGCAGGCGGCATTGGTGAAGGACATATATATAATTTTACACCTTCACTACCATATTTATTTGCATGTCCAACTGGATTTTCAAACTCACCTAAAAATTCCTTCATACTTATAATATTGGGAATTTCAACGGGTTTATCAGTTTTTTCTGCTTGTTCAATTAATTCATTCAAACCATTTTTTCTAAATTTATCAGCTTCTTCAACAGAATCAAATTTCATATTATACTTTAAGTGTATTGGAAATTTTTTATATGCATCATCTGTTTTTGCACTTGCTTCAAAGCTAATTTTTTTACCGTTAAACTTTGGAACAATTTCAAAATCTTCTTGAAGTTGCTTAGGCAATAGTTTTTTTGTTAGAATATCTGTCCCAACATCTAGACGATCTGTAAATAAATCTTCGATTTTTGTAATATCTTTATAATTGTTATTAATGCTATCTAAAGATAAAGCATCAGTCTGATTATTAACAACTGTTATATCTATATTGCAGCCCTTATTTTTTTCAACATTTAATAAACTATTGTTTTGCATTATTATCTCCTGAATCGTTTATTGATATATTACAGTTTTTATTTTTTTTAATATCATATTTTGACTTTTTTTCAACTTTTATACTTATATCTTGTCCAAAAATCTTTTTTACAAAATCAATTATCTTTTTAACAATTTTCATTATATCACCACCAATTAAATAATAATTTAATTAACATAATGACACTTATGACACTTTTTTATATGATACACTATGCATATTAAGTGACATAAGTGACATACCAGTTATTTACACATATTCCTCTTTCCAATGGATTATAGTATTGTTTATACACTCGTTCCATTGCTTGTATGAATCCAAACTTAATGTATTTTTGTGAATATCTCTTATTAATTCAACAAAGTATTTTATATGTATGTTTTTAGCATATATAAAACTTATCATGTCACTATATTGTTCAATTGTTAATGGTATTACAGGAACTGGATTACCCATCCAACTTTCCTTGTTTAAAAGGAAAAATTGCCAATCTGTTCTTTTATTTATAGAATTAGAAATAAATAATCCGTACACTTCTTTACCAGCATCTTGATCTATGAATTTCATAACATGATCAATAACACTAGAGCCTTCGTGTTCCCATTGTTGTACTCCACTCATAAGTGATACCTCCGGTATTAAAATAGTGTCATTATAATAAAGTTCCATATCAGGTGTATTATTTTTACCTGGAGCAAAACTTTTAGGAGTTAAATCTTCTTCTACATCAAAATTTCTAACAACATTTTGATTACCATCTATAGCTACTAAAGACTTCCATGTATTACATTCAAGCCATAATGCAGCCATATCTTCGCTCTCTCTTGATTTAATAGAATCGAATCTATCAGTAATTTCTTTCCTAGTATCTTCATTTTTAGAAGTATATTTAATAAAGATTTCTTCATTCAATGTAGTTAATTTAGTAATTAATTCTTCTTCAAATAATTTTAATTCTGTTGAACTATCCATTGAATTGACTTTAGAATATAATTCTGCAGAATCTAATTCAATCTCCAATTCATATTTTTCATTAAATATATGAATAGTTTTATCTAATAAATTAATCTTATCAACTAATAATGATTTTCGATCATCCTTATTTTCCCAAGGAAGATTTATATTATCCGGATTACCATACCATTCCATATAAGCGTCAAGATTATCATTATTGATAGTTATAAATGAATATTTGCTATTAATTAATTCAACCTTTTTCTTAGAATGTTCAGCAATTCTAACCTTTTTATATAGTCCTCTACCAGAAATATCAAATAATCTAGTAAAATCAAGGGCTCTCATAATAGAATCTATATATGACAAAGGATCACCTTTATAAAGTTCTTTCACATAATCAAAATATTCTTTTGCATACTTATTGAAGATTTCTTTACATTCACTAGATTTCATTTTATTATCTAGCGCATTATAGTCTGCTCTAAATTTTTTTATAGAATTTGCCAAAGAATCATACTGAGATATATCATTACATAAGAAAATATATGCCAATTCATATCCATTTAAGTATTCAAGATCTAGTAATAATTTGATTATTATTTGTAATGGAAAAACTCTATTTCCATCTTTTATATCACGTCCGTAATTAGTGCATACAGAAGGAAAATTTATTTTTAAAAGTTGTTTTAAAAATAATTCACTATCAAATTTACCTTCTGAAATTAGTTTTCCTGCTTTAGTAACTCTAATTAATCCTTCATTATCAATATATCCAAATCCATAAAATTTATATGTAGCAAGATCATTTCTAGCATTACTTTCAGAATCTGCTTTACCATCTTTAGTACCATTTAGATAATCTTCATAAGATAAACCATTAATAGGAGAATCCTCTTCCTCTAGTTGTGCATCAAAATAATACTTTCTTCTAATTGGGTGAATCTTTATATTATTTGCATCAAGCTTATTAGCTGTATAATTCCAATTTTCATTTTCTAAATTTGAAAAATATTTAAACCATTGAACTGTTTTAATTACACTTCGTGGTTTATTTCTCCAGCCCCAACTCATATAAACCTCCTAAAAATCATAATTAGTGATCAATAAATGTTCAACATCTTTATCATTTCTATTCATAAAACTTACTAAATATTTTTTATCAAACGATTCTATATTAAATCCTCTATCTTTATATAAGTCATATATAAAATCTGTATTTTTTATAATTAACATAAACTTAGCTTTTGTTTTTGATAAGTAATTTGCTAATCTTATTTGATCATCTTTATCAAAATCATTTTTTGCATATGTAGAAAATTCAGTATCGTATGGAGGATCTAAAAACATGAAATCATTCTCTGTTAATTCTACTTTGTTACAAAAAACTTCAAAATCATAATTACATATTTTTGTTTTACTCATATATTTATTTAATTCATCAGAAGATACATAATCTATCTTTTTAGTAAAGTCTTTTCTGTTATAACTGATTCCACCATAAGGTACATTAAATTCACCATTAGCATTATATCTAAACATAGATGCATAGCAAAAATCTCTAACAAAATAAAATACTGCGCAATAGAATTCATCACTTAACTTCAATTTTTTCTTATTATTATAAAGGTATCTAAAATACATATAGTAAGCGCTTTTAAAGGCACACTCAATATTACTCATTATATCGCTTACATTCATTTCATTTCGTTCAAGCTCAATTTTTTTCATTCTGTTTAATTTTGATATTAAATTCTTCTTAACTTCTTTAATAAAATTATATAAATTAATATCAAAATCTTCTTCTAATAGACTATTTAATTCTTTAGTATGTTTTTCAACAAACTTTTCCACTAATTCATCAGCACTATTTTTGTTACTTTTAACTTTATCATAAATATCAGATAATTCATTTGTATTATCTTCAACCAAACGTTGAAGCGAAATCCAATTCTTATTTATTTGATTTAAGCTATCAATAAAACCTTTATCATGTTTTTTTATCATTTTATAAAGTAACATTAATTCATCAGATTTATCATTAATAACCGAATTTTCACAATTTATATTTAGATATACTGCTCCTCCACCTACAAATGGTTCAACATATCTATTAAAATTTTTAGGCAAGTTTTTTAAAATTATTGGCAGTTCTTTTTCTTTACCACCTGCCCACTTAATAAACGTCTTTCTATTTTGCATACAGTATCCCCCAATCTTAATTTATTAAATCTATATATATAGTTTTACCATCGTATTTCCAAACAGACTTAGATGGATTAAATACATTATCTTTAGTTAATAATCCATATTTTCTGTACATTTCAGTTATTCCTTGTGAAAAATATCTTCTATCTGAACTTATCCTTACATCTTTAATATCATTTCCATTAAAGCATAAATCGAATTTATCACAGTCAGAAGGCAATTCATCAAATATTGCACGAGGAATACTAATAATCCTAGCTCTTATATCATTTGCGGTAATATCTTTTTCAATATCACTGACAATATATTCATTAGCATTATCATCAACAATATTTTCAACAACAGAATTCTTTTTATAAAATTTATTTAATTCATCATAACTAAATACTGGTTTATATACAAATCCAATATTATTTTCAATACAAATATCAACTAGCATTTTTCCGTCAATTAATACAATTGGTCTGTCATCACTTGTTTCTGCTTTTAATTTGGCTGGGCTAGAGAACATAGCAGTAGTAATAACAATTCCTTTTTCACCAGATGTCATATTACCTCTTAGCTTATCTATAATATCAACAGATATTTTTTCGGATGGTTTAAATCTTTTAGCTTGTACGATATATTTTACAGAATCATCATTATTATTGATAACACCATATCTTATGCCTTCCAAATCAACTCCACCATCTCCAGAACGTTTTGTAACTCTTACTTCATCTAATCCAAGACATTCCAATAATGGTTTTAAAAAATCTTCAAAATCATATCCAGTTTCAAACGATTTATATAATGCTTCAAGTATTGCTTCCTTTTCTTTTTGATCTAACTCAATCTTTTTCATACACAACTCCTATATATCTTTAGGCAACTTACTGTAATCATATTTAGTTGCTATCTCTTTTAATTCTTGTATTTCTTTATCAATATCTTCTAATGCTTTATCTAATGTATAATCGGTTTCTGCGGCCTCTTTTATTAATCTTAAACCTAATTTTATTTCATTTAAGTTTTGCATTATCTTTAATGTTTTTTTTCTTTTATTAGCATCCCAATCTAAAATATCGTATTTAAATAATCTACATTCTTCTATAGTATTCTTTAAATCTTTTGTAGATTTATTTTTAAACTCATCATGAGAAAACCAACTCACAACTTCATTATAACCAGCAGCATTTAAAAGCTGTTGTAATGATAAATCTAATTCTTCTGCAATTCTTTTCAAAATTTCTGGATCTGGTTTAGCTACTCTACCATTTTCTATATCATTTAAAGAAGAATTACTTATTCCAACTCTTCTTGCAAGTTCTCTTTGAGAATACTCTTTTGCAGTTCTTCCTCCAACAATTAATGTAGTTAATGCTTCACTATTGTTCATAATTTCACTTCCTTAAAAGTCTTCTTATTCTCTTTCCTATTCATTATATCACATTTTGTCAGTTTTACAAAACATTTTTGTTCGGAATACTTGACAATTAAATTTATTTATAACTATATTGGTTTTTATAGATTTTTATTGAAAGTGCACAATTAATGTGCAATAAGTTTAAGAAACATATATAATATCTTCTTAAGCAATTTGTTTGTCATTAAGGAGGTATTGAAAATGACAAATTATTCTCATTTGTCTTATGAAGATAGAAGAAATATTGAAGATGGATTAAATGCAAATAAATCCATAAATCAAATTGCTAAAGAATTATGCAGAAATCATTCTACAATCTTAAGAGAAATAGATAGAAACAAAAAATATTCGGAACCATCAACCTGGAACAATTATAAAATTACTCATCCGGATTTGGATTTGTCTTGTGAAAGATTAAAACATTCCCCTTATGTTTGTAATGGTTGTAAATCTAGAAGTGGCTGTCGAAAAATTAGATGGACTTACTATGCTAGAGAATCTCAAAAATCATATGAAGAATTAATTAAATCTTGTAGACAAGGTGTTAATCTAACTTTAGAAGAAATACATGCTATTAACGAAACTATAACTCCTCTTGTCAAAAAAGGTCAGACAACTAATCATTTGTATATTAATCATCCTGATATTTTAGATTTCAGTAAAAGTTCTTTTTATCGTTATATTAAAGATGGAATTTTTGAATTTGGTCCTTTAGATTTTCCAAGAATTGTTAAATATTAAAAAAGAAAAAATTCAAGTCAAAGAAGAACAAGAAAAGAACGTGAAATACTGATTAATAGAAAATATACTGATTTTATCGAATTTATTTCTAACAATCCAGATTTAAATATTGTTGAAATGGATACTGTTGAAGGTCTACAAACAGAATCCGATTGTTTCCTTACATTACTTTGGAGAAAGTCTAAATTAATGCTTATATTTAAATTAGAATTCCAAATAACGGATGAAGTAACAAGAATTTTTGAAACATTACAAGTTCTTATTCCTTTAGATATTTATAAAATATTTATTTCAAATCATTCTTACTGACAATGGTCACGAATTTTTTGACGTTAGTAATATTGAATGTATCCATTCAACGGGTGAATATGTCACTCATCTATTTTTTTGTGATCCACATGCTTCTAGTCAGAAAGGAGCCATTGAAAAAAATCATGAATTCATTAGATATATTTTACCTAAAGGTTCCTCTTTCAAAAATATTACTCAGGAAGACTGTCATCTAATTATGAATACTATTAATTCATTATGTAGAGATTCATTGAATGGTAAATCACCTTATGAAGCAATGCTATTTTTATGTAGTGAAGATAATTAAAATTATTAAATTGTTATTATATTGAACCTGATAACGTTAATTTAACAAATAATTTATAAAAGCAAAAATAATTATGGCTCAAACTATAATTATTCCTACGACAAACAAGTTGCCAAAAATCCAATAATTTGTTTTATGTAGGCGTTGTGCACTTAGTTTTAAAAATGTCACAATTCCTGCAATTTTTTGACGTGGAACTAAAGTTCTTTGTCGACATATAATATATCACATTTTTTAATTTTTATTACTTTAACGACTTAAAAAAGTGCATTTTCTTATGAGAATACACATTTTATACACATTTTGAGTCGTAATGCACATAATTATGCACTTTATTTAGAATTCAACGGTGTATATAAAACTAAAGATGGTAAGATATGGTTTTATAAGACTCAATATGAAGATATTGATGGAACTCATAAAACTAAGAAATCAGGTATATATACAACTAAAAAAGAAGCAGAAAATGCTGAGTTTGAATTTAAATTAAAAATATGAGAATATGAGAATATGAGAATACCAATAATGTGACTTTTGAAGAAATGATTAGAATGTTTATTGATTTTAGAAAAGATAAAGTTAAGGAAAACACATTATATGTGTTATAACAATAAATTACCTTATTTAAAATCACTATATAAAGTTAAACTTAAAGATTTTAACTACCCTCCTTTTGAAAGATGGCATGATGAAATAAATAGTACTCATCTTGCTACAAGAACTAAGAATAACATTTATAAAATATTAAAAACTATTTTAAATTATGCTACTGCATGGCATGATTTTATCTTTGCTAAGGCATATCCTAAAATGTATAACTTTAATGATCCTAATGAATTCCCTAAAGAACAATTATTTTTTACTTACGAGGAATTCAGATAATTTTTCTCCGTTGAAACTGATATCAAATGGGTCGGCATTTTTGAAATATTATATTACTGTAGATTAAGACGTGGTGAACTTAGAGGATTACAATGAAAAGATATCTATTTTAAAGATAGAACATTAAGTATATCCAAACAAATTAATGACCGCTGTGGATCCGTTAAAAATTGGTGATTCTCAGTTTCAAAAACTAAAAGTAGTAATAAGAATATTAAAGATGCCACAAGCCCTCGCAAGCGACCTTAAAGCAATGAAAAACAAGGCAGAAAAGATACCTAGATTCAATGATAATTTCTTTGTCGCAGGAGATATGCTTCCTGTATGTAGCAATACACTTACTAATCATAAAAATGCTAATTGTAAATTAGCTAATGTTAAACAGATTCGATTACATGATTTCAGACATTCTTGTGCATCTCTTCTGGTTAATAAAGTTGCTAATGTTCATGTTGTAGCAAAATACTTAGGACATACAAAAGTTGAAGAAACATTAAAAACTTATTAACAACTATTTACAAGTACTTTGGACGAAGTAGTTGCCATAATAGATAATTTAGATAATTATAAAACCGATGATAATTAGTCACCGGTTATTTTTATACTTTAGACACTATTAAACTTGTTTTTTCTTGAAGTACATTTAAAAATTCTTTGTGTGCATGTTCATAACATTTTAATGCTCTAATTATATCTGCATCTGTTATTGGTAAAATCAAACCATGCTCATCTAAGTAGGTATCTGCACAACTATTAATAAACTTATCATACTTTTCAATTGTCCTACACGATAATATACCAATTTGTCCTCTTCTGGTGCTAAATCTTCCAAGCAATTGATCTAATTCTGGATTCTGTGGATCATTTTTATAGTTTTTACATTCGACTATTATTTGTAGGCTTGTCATCTTAATCTTATCTGATATTACTGCAAAATAGCCCTCTTCAGCTATATTGGAAAAAATAATATCAATTCTTTTTCTTCCCTCATGGATTTTTTCCTCTTTTCGTGGATTAGATAAATCTGGATAAGTTAAGAACTCATATATTCCTATCATTAAGTTATGATAATCAGAAGCACTATCTGTTCCAACTGGAATGGACTTTAATTTTTCTATCATAAAATTAGATACATCTTCATAATTAACCTCAGTCAATAGTTCTCCATTCATACAATTAGTATTCTTGTTTTTACTCTTAAAATCATTAAAAATTTCTGGGTGTTTAACTGTAAAATCCAAGATATATTTTTTATCCATTACTGGTTCTTTTTCAATAATAGACTTTTTTGTAACATATCTTTCTTTTGTTGTTTTTCTAATTTTTACCAAAGATGTTTCGTTTTCAATATTTTCCTTTTGTAAAAAGTTTAAAATAAAATGTTGTCTATATTTTGATGGTGTATATGTTTCACAGAAGCTTATAATTGATTTTGGTACTAATAATACAGGTGTATTATCTACTACCAACCTATCAATATATTTGTTTTCCCATTTGTGGGTTTCCATATTCCAACAATACCCTGATGGTACATTTTTAGTAAGAAGAATATTATTTAACTCACATTGTTCAATTGTATATTCTAAGAGTTTTATTCTGATAATATTTGTTATTAAATCTGACAATTTATCTCTGTCTATATTTTCAATAAACATTCTCAAATCCTCAATATTTTCTAATACACCATATTCTATAGCCTTACTATTCTTTAATTGTGTAAAAATATCCAAGGTACCACTTTGTCCAATACCTTTCCCTCTTGATTTATTCTTTGATAATCCAAGATGTGTTTCATTTACTTCGCCTATTCTGGTACAAATCATTCTTGCTTTATCATCCATATTGTTTTTTAACAAACCAATTAAATATGAGAAGAAATCTTGTAACAAGTCGTTACATGCCACTGTAAAATCAGAGTTACATTTTGCTATTAACGTTGAATCAACAAATAAAGGAATATCTTTTTCAGTATCAATATTTACAAAATCTAATTCTAATTGTGTTTTATTCAAATTATAAATATTACTAATTGTTGCCATATTACCTCACTTTTGACCACTGACAATCATCATCTTCTGGAATTTGATCTATACTAGTAGGTCTTATTATTTCATTAACTTTATATAGTTCCATTAACATATCCTTAGTTTCTTCAATGGAAATATTAAAATTATTAGCAATTTCTTTAGTAGTAGTAGCATAATTCATACAAATATATTTATATATTTCATCTAAATTAACTATACTTGAACTAATTAACTGTGATTCCCCTGTTTCTAAATAATTCAAAAAATTAAGTGTATTGATTATGCAATTGACAACATATAAAGATTCCTCATTTGATAAAACATTATTATCATGTGCATAACTTTTATTATTTCTTATATCATTAAACTTTTCAAAAATGGATATAGATTGTTTTAATGCTTGAATACTAAATTCACTAATTTGATTTTCACTTGAATAATACTTTATTAGCATGCCCATTAAACTATGTAAAGGTAGTCCTTCATTTTTATCATTTAAAATATCAATATTATGCAATAAACAATAACTTCTAATTTTTTTGATAGTAAAAGTATGTAATCGATCTAATGCAAGTACCGCTTCACCATCTGCTAAAGATTTTCTTATGTCTTTCTTTAATTTTTCCAATTGTGCATCCATGTAATATCCTCCTTATAAAAGAAAAAATTCTATACTTTAAATTGTATAGAACTCTATGATTACATTATACTACTTTATCTCTCAAATGTCTGCAATAATCATGCAATTTTAACAAAAATTGTTCCCGAGTTGTTCCCAAGAATTATTTTCAATTTTACATATGCCCGCAAACCCTTATAAAATGGGCATAAAAAATGAGAGCACGGTTAAATGCTCTCTTCAGGGGGAAAATTATACCCTGATTTTTTGTCATATTTTTCATTATTATTGATTTATCACTTGCTATATTTCTCGTAAATAGCCCTATTTTACCTATCAAGACCTATGTAATTGTTCCCCATTTGTTTCCAAAAAAGCCATTACATATTAGTTATTTACTACCCAATATATCTGCTATTATCACTTTATATTTACTTTTGTTTATTTGACAATCTAATGCTTTAGTTAATTCTTTTATATCTTCTTCAACTAAGTCTTTTTTATCTATTAAAGTTTCATATACTACTTTTATCTTTTCTTGATTTTCGATTATGTATTTATTATTTGTATCATAATAGAAATATCTTTTAATAAAACTTTTGCTATCTTTTACATCATTGATATAGTAAGTAATATTCATCATATTTACATATGTACATAAATCTATTAAATTTAAATCAAACTTGCTTTCGTCATTACCTATTTTTTTATTTAGAAAATTTAAATACATATATTCTATTACTAACATCATATATTTTAGATTCCCTAACAAATAGTTTTTATACTTAAATGTTTTGTTCATGTACGATACAAGTTCTTTTAGACTACATGGATGAATAATTTTGCAAAGGTATTTATATATATTATTGAAATCTTCTGGTTCAAAATAATCTGTAAATATTAAACTGCAATTTTCTACTAATACTTTACGTAATTCTCCTGATGATGTATCTAAAGTAGTTTTGATTTTTTTGTCATATGAAGTTGCAATTATATAAATAATATTTTCATACAATGTTCTTAACACTGTAGCAGCATTTAATAAATCCTGTCTATTAATTAATTCATTTACCAATTCAAAATCTACTTTCACCTTTTCATATGTAGGTTTTGAATTTGTATATTTACTTATCTTTTTAAATTCAAAACAATCAATTTCGTCACTAAAAACATAGTTAGCACAATTTAATAATTTCATACATTTCTTGTAATCCTTCATCTTCTTAATAAACAAACTTGCATTAGCCATAATTTCACCTCTTTTAAGTATCTATTATACACTAAAAAAGCCTGGATTTTACCAGGCTTCTAATTATTACAGGTCAAAGACATAAAACCAAAATGACACAATGACGTATTGTTTGTGAGACCCCTACTCTCACTTTTTATGTCATAGTGTCACTTCCTATTTATATATTTGATTAATCATTATTTTTTTTGCTATTAAAATCTATTTTTAATATTTTATATTTATCATTTTTTAAAATATTAATATCATTAGTCGGAAAAATTTTAGATTGCTCATTACCAAACAATGAATTTAACATAATTTTTTTCACTTCTAGATAATGCTTTCTTTCAGCAATAGAGTTATTTATCGTAAATGTCACAAAATCACCATTGGCATCATCTAAATCTTTTATATCAATGCCTTGTATTATATCTTGATATATTTCATTAGAAATACCATCATAATAAGCAAGTGTTTTATCAATACCTAACTGTCTTGCTACATAATATAAAATATCTGTTTCAGTCATTATACTATCCGCATTTTCCATATAACTATGAACTTGTTCAATCATATCATTGTATCTTTTTCTCTCTTCTTGTTCATTATAATTTTCCCAATTATTAATTACATCTGATATTTTATCTGAAAAATCTGATAATAATTCAATATGCGTACTTATATATGAAGATAACATATGATCATACATACCAAGAAAATTTATCATATAATTATTTATTCCTTGTAATTCAATATCTTTAGCATTTTTAAATTTACTATGTAATAATTGTTCAAGATTAATATCGTATTCAATAAATATAGCCTCAATAGTTTTTTTTGCAAAATATTTTATAACAATATCACTTGAGTTATATAGATCAAACATATACAAAAAACCCATTCCTACTTCTCTAGAATAATCATCATCATTTTGTTTAGCCTTACATATTTCTATTCCTAATCTTTTACTAAAGAAAATAGTGTCAACTATCATTTTATATTTTGTAGCTTTTTCATTATCTTTCTTTAATGTTAAATCTAACATAATTAAAGCCAATTCTATTCTTTCTAATGAGTCACCTACCTCCTTTAAATATTTATCTGCAATATCTGTAATAAATTTTAAGTCGTTATTATAGGCTAAAACCATAAATTTGACCATTTCATAATCTTTTTTTACTTTTTCAGAACATAAATTATAGATTTTTTTATCATTTGTTTCTTTTATAACTTGAATCATAAAATCTTTATCATCTTCTAATTCTTCTATTTGATAATTTTTGATATCTTCACCTTTAATATATTTATTAATCAATTCTTTACTATATTTTTTCATTATAAAATCCTCCTATCATATATAGTTCCTGATTTTTGCACTTCTTCTTAAATATCTTAATGATTTTGCTTCTATTTGTCCTACTCTTAATTTTGTTAAACTATGTCTCTTCCCAACCATTTCCAACGTTTCAGGTTTTCCACTATCTAATCCAAATCTTTCATGAATAATAGATTTTTTTCTTTCATCAATAAGTACACTATCAACATCTTTTTTAAACTTTTCATTATAAATTTTTTCAATTACTTTATCTTCATAATTTATCTCATCCTTAAAGTTATTATTTAATCTATCAAACATACCAATATTAATAATAACTCTAATAAATTCATATATTTTTGTTTTTGCTATATTTAAAGTACATTCGTTTTTTATATTTAAATTTGTATAAATTTTATCTAATAATGGAATTACATTTTCAACATCTATAGTACGATAACAGAACCAGTTGTTATATTCTTTACATTTTGATATAAAATCATTAGCATTAAAATTTTTTCCACTATTTTTTAAATAGATATAACTGCTCAATAAAGCAATTAAACACTCAGTAGAAATACCAAACTGCTCTTTAATCACTATTTCATCCCCACATAATTTTTTATATACTTCGCTAAAAAATGAAGTTGTAAAAATATTTGAAAAACTGTCAACTTTTAATAAATCGCCATTATATATTTTATTAATCCAAACTTCATTAAAAGAACTAATAATATCATCCATATCAAATGAAAAAGAACAAAACATTTCAATATCATTTCTTTTTATATAATCATAAACAACATAAAGTGTTCCTAATATGATTTTATCCATATATATTTTTTTAATATTAATATCACTAGACATATTAGCTTTCTTGTATAATTCTTTTGTTTCTTCAATCTTTAATCTTTCAATTGAAGATATTTTTTTTTGCCATTTTTCTAATTTACTAATGTTCTTCATTATAAACTCCCCCCTATTTTGTTTTACTAATTTTTTAATTTTTCTTTGACTTTTTATACATCCAAAATAACAATCATTATCTTCAAATACATTAATTTTATTAAATTTTTTTCCTAATGAATCATAAAATTGTTTGTATAAAAGTAGTATATATTTTGAAATAATTTTTCCCCCTTTCAGAAATCACTAGTATTATATGTCAAAATGTGATATAGTTAAAATATATATTTTTTATGTCATATATAACTATTGGTTATAAAAGGAGAATTCATATGAATGTAAATTTAGAATTATATAAAGTATTTTATTACGTTGCAAAAAATAAAAGTATCACTCGTGCAGCAAATGAATTATCTATTAGTCAACCCGCTATAAGTAAATCTATAAAAACACTAGAGGAGCAAATTAATACTCAACTATTCATCAGAAAAAGAGATGGTGTTTCTTTGACAGAAACAGGGAATACAATATATAAAAAAATCAAAGAAGCTATGGAACTTATTGATTCAGCAGAAAATGATTTAAAATCATTAACAAATTTGGAATATGGTACTATTAATATCGGAGCTAGTAAAACAATAATACATGAATTTTTAATGCCATATATCAAATCTTTTCATAAAGACTACCCAAATATAAATATTAGAATATTCACCGATAAAACCTCCGATTTAATTAAAAAGTCAAAAATGGGATTAATAGATGTTATTTTTACTAATATGCCATTTAATCTACCAAGCGAATTTGAATCAATAAATGTAATGAACCTGCATGATTGTTTTGTAGCAAATCAAAATTTTAATTATCTAAAAAATAAAGTAATAGATAAAGATTCATTTCAAAAATTACCTTTATTAATACTAACTAAGGGAGCAACCAATAGAATTAGATTAGATGATTACTGTTCCAGCAATAATATGATTATAAAGCCTGAAATGGAATTTGGAAGTAATACACTAATTAAAGAATTCGCTATAGCCGGATTTGGAATTGGAATGTTAACAGAAGAACATGTTAAAGGAGAAATTAATAATGGTGATTTATTTAAATTAAATATAAATTTTAAATTAAAAGATAAATATTTAGGATTAATCTATAATAAGGATAATTTAAATTTGGTATCAAAAAAATTCATAAAATACATCAAAAAAAATACTGCTGATAAAAATCAATAGTATTTTATTTTTTAAATTTATTATTCGTATTACTTAATACATTACTTAAGTCTTTAAAATAATTAATAAGATTAGTAAAATCCATTGCTTCACTAAAATCATCATACGCTTGTACAAATAATTCAAATTGTTCTTCTTCACTAAACACTTTTACATGTGCACCGTCACTGCCTTCAGAACCAATAAGTCCAATTTTTTTAATTATTGCAGGTTTTGAATACATAAATAGGTCTTTTTTGTTCTCACTACTATCAATTTGTAATGTTTCAACATATTGATTATTTTCTTTATTTACCAATCCAAAATATGCCCAGGGATACTTTTTAAAAGTTTCTGCCCTTGATACCATTGCAACAGTGCTGTTAGAATTTCTAGATAAAGTTTTTTGCTCACCAAAGTTATTCTTGCCTAATTTGGCAACTAATGAAACTTTTTCAAATGGACCATACTTTAAAAAAGTTTGTGATTTTGATCTTATTTTATAATAATTCAATAACTGTGTAGTACTGTTAGTTTGGAAATCATTTATTCTAAAATCTTTAATTGATAATATTTTTTTTACATAATCTTCACTGTATTGTAATAAATCATTATTACCATCTATATCGGTTAAAATCCAATGCAATATATCAATAGAATTCATATTTTTATTACCAGTTAATCTTTGAAAATCAGGATTATTTTTTAATTGTTCAGTTGTTACCCCTAATAAGTGTAATAATTGTTTCTCTTTTATTTGAAAATTGAAATATTCACTTGAATCCAAATTATTTGTTGTTAATTCAGCAATTAATTCCTTATTATTATAAACTTTATAATAAACTTGAACTGCTTCTTTCATTAGAAGTAACGTTTTTTGAATTTCATTTACATTCATATCAATATTAGATTTATCGTATATTAAATAATTTCCACTTTTATCTTTTACTGGCTCAACTAATTTTCTATGATATTTATCAGCAATAGAATCACTTTTACCTTCTTTAATTAATAATTTTTCATAATACTGCTTTACACTAATAAAATAACTTTCTAATAAACCTTTAAATGTAATATCATTATCATATTTATCATTTCTTATTATATTATAACAATCACTTTGATCTTCCAAAACATGAATTACATCTTCAATAGAATTATTAATTAACATATATTCACAATCATATATACCTTTTGACTTAAGTTCTTTATTAATCATTGATATTACTTTTCTGAAATCTAATATTTGATGAAGTTTAATCTCCATTGCTTCATTCATTTTTTCTACCTCCTATAAACTAATTTTTCTTAGGTAATTTTTTATAATCATATTTATCCATTATTGGATTAAGTAATTCTTGTGCTTTATTTAATTCTTCTACTGCTTGTTCTAATGTATATTTTCTTTTACCATTTTTAAGTATTTTTAAATGTTCTGCTACTTCAAATATTATAAATCTTAACTTTTCTTGCTTTTTCTCTTTTAGTAAAATCAAATTGCAATAAAACTGTTTCTTTGATGGACTACTATTATTAGGCACTTCATTATTTGTTTATTCTTGTTCCAATGGCATACCTATTGAGTAAATATATGCATTATTCCACATCTTCTAATTCATCAAAAGGCCATTTAAAGTACTTCTACTTATTTCCAATAATTTAGCAAGTTCTCTTCGAGAAATTTCCTTTGCAATTCTGGCATTCTCAATAATATTTTCACTTCTTTCTTCTAAATTATTTCTTCTAGATTTGATTTTATCACTTTTTTTTAAATTCATCTACAAAAAGACTACGAAAATTTATTTCATGTCTTTGACCTATTTTTATTTTCGGTAGCAATTGCACAATAAACTCATATTTGATAAAATAATAATGTGATGGATATGAAAAAGAAAATATTGGATATAATTACTTTAACCTTTTGTTTTGGATGGCTTTTCATTGTTGTAGTTAATCTCGACAAAGCAACATTTTGGATAGAAAAAATGCTTCAAAAGAATAACCAAATCACCTTGGAAGATAAAAATGAATATTTTAAAGATGATACTTATCAATTTGTTAAAAATACAGATAATTTTCTTCCTTTAAGTAAAAATGATCTTAAAAATATTTTTTATACGATTGTTAACAGTGGTTGGAAAAAATTCACCTTCTATTGTCCAAGTGAATATACAGAATGTTTAAATGACGTGAAAGATATGAGTCAAAATCAAGATCTTCTAACTCATCTAAATAACTACGTTCATCCTTTTAATGGCTTTTCCAACGTAAAAACTATTATTAGTGAAAACAGAGAAATCACGGTTTCTATTGACTACTTTTATACAGAAGATGAGATAAAAGTAATTAACGATAAAGTAGATGAAATACTAAAAAAACAAATAAACGATTCTATGAGTATCGAAGATAAAATAAGAGCTATTCATGATTATATCATCAATAATACCAAATATGATGTAGCGAGAAACAATGATGGCAAAAGTCCTTATCATTCTTACACGGCTTATGGTCCTCTTTTAGAAGGATATGCCACTTGCAATGGTTACACAGATGCCATGGCCTTATTTCTTATCAAAATGAACATTCCTAATTTCAAAGTTGCCATGACTCCAGAAGATAATGAAACTATAGATGGTCATGTTTGGAATGCCGTTTATTTAAATAATAATTGGTATCATCTAGACCTTACTTGGGATGATCCTGTTAGTAATGATGGAAAAGATTATTTACAACATAAATATTTTTTAATCACAACTAAAGAACTAAAAGAAATTGACAGTGGGGATGTTCCTGTTTTAGAACACCAATTTAAAACAAGTATTTATCCTGAATTAAAAGAAAAACAAGCCTAAACTTGCTTTTCAATAAAAGATGATACATCATCAATCGTTTTAGAAAAATCTTCATAACAAACGGAAAACCAATGAATTGGTAATTGATGATTAAAAAAAGTATATTGTCTCTTGGCATAATGCCGAGAGTTTTTTTTGATAAGTTCTTTCGTTTCCTCTAAAGAAAGATTACCATCAAAATATGAATATAATTCTTTATAGCCGATAGCCGTTTGTAAAGCTTTAGAATTTAAATGCTCATTATAAAACTTTCTTACTTCCTCTAGAAGTCCTTCTGCAAACATCATATCAACTCTTCTATCAATAATGTTATATAAATTATTTCTATCCGTTGTAAGACCAATAAAAATAGTATTATAAAGAGACTTTGGTTCAACTAAAGAAGTTGTTTCTTTTTGTAAAAATCTTATCATACGCCGACGATTATTGGGATGAATTAAACATTTTTCATCTTTTTTTAAACACATTTGATAAAGCTCTTCATTACTATATTCATCATAAGTTTCCTTATTTTCTTCTACAGAAAAACGATAATCAAATAAAGCAGCTTTTAAATAAAGGCCCGTACCGCCGACAAAAATAATAGTTTTATCTTTATTTTCTTCAATAATTTTTCGGGCATCTTTTTGATAATCATAAACAGTATAATTAACTTCTGGGGAAACTATGTCAAAAAGATAATGATTCACCCCTTCTTTTTCACTTTCTTTTATCTTCGCCGTGCCAATATCCATACCTTTATAAACTTGCATGGCATCACAGTTAACAATAATCCCGTGATATTTTTTAGCAAGGGCTACACTTAATTTTGTTTTACCAACACCAGTTGGTCCTGTTATAGCTATAATCATTTTCATCACCTTTAATTCATACTTCTTTTAAACATTCTCTCCAAATCATAAATACTAAATTTAATAATGGTTGGTCTGCCATGAGGACAATTATAAGGATTATCACAGGCACAAAGTTCATCTAATAACTCTTCTTGGGCTTCATGAGAAATATGCATATTTGCCTTAATACTCATTTTACAAGATAAAGTAATCGCAATACTTTCATTAAATTTAACGCGGTCAAAACCATCTAAACCAGCAATAATAAGATCAATAATTCTTCTTATACTTTCTTCTTCATGTCCTTTTAAAAGCCATGTAGGATGTGCTTTAACGACAAAAGTATTAACGCCAAACTCTTCTATTTGAAAACCCATATCTGTTAAAACAGGAAGTTCATTTTTTAATTTTAAAAAATCGCTGCCATTTAATTCAATTGTAATAGGGAATAATAAGTTAGTAGTACTTACTTCTTTAGCTTTTAAAGCGCGCATATTTCTTTCATAGTTTACTCTTTCTTGAGCAGCATGTTGGTCAATTAAGTAAACACCGTTTTCATTTTCAGCAATAATATATGTACCATGAGCAACTCCAACAGGATAAAGTTTTAATTTTTTCATTTCAGGATTAACGATAACATCTTCTGTAGGTATCTCTTTTGTTTGGCTTTCTTCTGCTCTTACAAAATCAAAGGTCGTTTGAATATTAGAAGGTTTTACTTCTTCATCTGCTTCCTTCACAACATTTTCGACAATTTCTTCTTTAAACGGATTACTTTCTGGCATTCTTAAAACTGCATCTGGTATTAAAAGGGCTTTATAAAGAGCTTGTTTTAAGGTGTTATAAATCAAATCATATAAAACAGGCATTTTTTCTATTTTAATATCTTGCTTAGTCGGATGAATATTAACATCTATTAAAGTTGGATCCGTATAAATATTTAAAACAACGATAGGAAATTTAATATCTGGTTTATATGTATAATACGCATCATTAATAGCTTTATTGACATCATAATTTTTTACGACACGACCATTTACCATAACAATCATATGGTTACGATTACTTTTTAAAATTTCTGGTTTGGCAATATAACCTTGTAAGTCAAAATCATCATTACTATTTCTTACTTCAATCATTTTTGAAGAAACACTTACGCCATAAATTTCATGAATTGTTTTTAATAAATCACCACTGCCACTTGTCTTAACTAAATCTTTACTATCATGATTAAGTGTAAAAGAAATATTCGGGTGCGCTAAAGATAGTTTTTCAAGGTAGCATACACAACTAGCAAGCTCGGCAGAATCACTTTTTAAATATTTTAATCTAGCCGGTGTATTATAAAAAAGATTTGTAACCGTAATTTTAGTTCCTTTTCTTAAATCCCCAGATTCATCTACTAAAATATGTCCACCTTCGATAATGATATGTGTACCAATAGTTCCATCACTTGTTGTCATTTCTGTTTTAGAAACACTGGCAATAGAAGGTAGGGCCTCACCACGGAAGCCTAAAGTATCAATGAAAAATAAATCATCATCTTTATAAATCTTACTAGTTGCATGTCTTTGAAAAGATAAATGAGCATCTTCCCTACTCATTCCTGAACCATTATCAATAACCTCGATTTTCTTTTTACCGCCTTCTATTAAATTAACTTCAATAATCGTAGCACCTGCATCAATACTATTTTCACATAATTCTTTAATAATTGAAGAACACTTTTCAACGACTTCCCCAGCGGCAATTTTATTAGCAAGTGTCTCATCCATTACACGTATTTTATTCATCTTTTCACCTCTTAAAAAAACTAGGAGTTATACTTAAACATTCCTGATTTTCTAAATATAATGTTAAAGTAGTACTTTCTTTAATATAGAAAAAACCAAGGCCTTTGATATATAAATTAGTAGGCTCTGTAATCTTAATTTCTTTTTTTATTTTATTTTCTTCACTTGGCTTTTTATACGTTTTAAAAACCTTTATCTTTTCACTTCCAAACCAAATAATATTCTCGTCATGATTCATTTCTAAAAATAAAAAATCTTCAAGCATACAGAAACTGTTCTTTTTCATAGGCAAACTTAACGGCTTAATTTCTTTTTTTAAGTTAGCTTTTTTTTGTAAATCTAAAGTCATATAAGAAAGTTCATCAATAAAACCAATCGTGTCATATAACGTTTTATTTTTATAAGAAACTTTTATAAAGTTTAAAGTAGTATTCCTTGCTTCACTAATGGTTAGTAATTCTCTTTTATTTTCTTCTTTTAATAAAGTATTTAAAAGACTACTTTTTCCCGCATTAGTAGGACCTGTAAAATAAATATTTTGATAAAAAGTATTTTCTAAAAGAGTTTTTATTTTGAAAACGTTTTTCTCATTAACAAAGAAAATATCTTCTTTAATTTTAAAATCTTTTTGTAACCATTCCTTAATCTTTAAATAATATATACTTTTTGGAATAGTATCTTTTTTAGTCACAACAAATACTTTAGGTAAAGTAATTTTTTGATAATACTGGATATTTTCAGGATATAAATTTAAAAAATCACAGCAAAAAATAGCAAATCCAGAAGAAGCATTTATTTTTGATAAGATATCTTTACTTTGACTTTCTTTAACTGAAGAAAGTTCATGATAATGCGTCATCCGAAAACAACGTTTACAATAATTTTGTGATATATCACTAACGTAACCTTCTTTTTTTTCTTCTTTATCTTGTAATAAAACGCCACAGCCAAGACAATACTTACTCATAATACTCTCCTTTTTTAAATATCCCCTTCTTACTAAAATTACTTAAAATTATTTTTTCCATTGCCCGATTAATCTTTGTAACAAATCTTTCTTTATTACTAATTGGATTAACTAAAATGCTCGTAAAGCCAAGGCGATTAGCCCCATAAATATCAGTTAATAATTGGTCACCAACACAAGCAATATCAATGTCTTTTAAATGATACATTTTTAATATTTTTTGATATTTCTTTTTAAATGGTTTATAACTTTTAAAAGCACTATCTACATTACATTTTTCTTTAAATGGCTCTACTCTTTTTTTAGAAGCATTCGAAATAATAATAGCTTTTATACCTAAATCTTCTAAATATAAGAAAAAATCCATTAATTTTTTATCTGGTGTTACTTCGTCTAAAGAAGCTAAAGTATTATCTAAGTCAAACAAAATACACTTGATACCCTTTTTATGAAGTTGTTCATAGTCAATTTCATAAATACTTCTTTTATACATATCTGGTCTAAATATATCCATAAGCCACCATCCCTTGTCACAAGTATATCATGATTATAAATCTTTTTTAACTAATTTTAGGTATAATTCCTTATTTTCAGGGGAAAGTTCTGGACTTCTTTGAATAATTTCTTCTAAAGAAAAATCTGGATTTTTTTTAGTTAAAGTTGCTAGATTTTGTAAAAGTTTTCTTTGTTCGACTAGTCTTTTTTTCTCAGATTCGTCATCTTTAGAAAATGAGAAAACTTCATAAATAACACCTGGTTTTTCTTTAGTACTTTCTTTGAATTTTATAGATTCTTCGTCTAAATAAATTTCTGCTTTATTTAAATCGTAAGCTTCTTTTTTTACATTAGATAAATTATTTTGATAATTTAAAAGTTGTCCTTCTAAATATTTTTCTTTTTGAATATATATTTTTTGCTTTTTAATAACTTTTTCTCGCATAGAGAAAAGAACTACATTTAAAGAAATAAGACCTATACCGCCTATCGCATAATTTATTAAAAGTGCTTCTGAAAATGGTTGACTTGAAAGTAAGGCAAATCCCCCTAGAGTGGCGATAGTATTACTCCATATTTTAATCTCACATATTTTTCTTTCTCTATTAATATATTTTTTAAGACTGGCTTTTTCCTTTGCCAATTCTTTTTGTTTTTTTAAAATAGCTTCTGGAAAAGAGCCTAAGATAAGCTTCTCTCTTCCTTTTATTTTTTCATCTCTTTCATTTTCTTGTTCCAATATTTCTTTGGGATTACTCATCCTATTTCGGATATCTATATTACCTTGTTCGTCCATGACAACAAGTTTATCTTTCGTTACAAAATATTCTTTATTCAATACGCATCAATTCCTTCCTTTATGTGCTTTAAAATGGTACCACAAACGCTTTCAAAAAACAAGGAATGAAAGGGAAAAAAACGCATAAATTTTATTAAAGGAAGGGATTTATTTTGTTTTTAATTAATTTTTTTAAATCATTACTTTTTTTTACAGGAAGTTACTCTAATAATGTTTTTTTAAAACCTCTTTCAGAGGAAGATGAAAAAGAATGTATTTTAAAAATGATGCAAGGAAATGAGGAAGCACGAAATAAATTAATCGAACATAATCTAAGACTAGTTGCCCATATTGTCAAAAAATTTGATGTTAAGGAAGCCGATGTGGATGATTTAATTGGTATTGGCACCATTGGCCTTATTAAAGGTGTCGATTCTTATAACTTTGATAAAAATATTAAACTAACCACTTACGCGGCTAAATGTATCCAAAATGAGATACTTATGTATTTTAGGAGTCTTAAAGGTTCCAACTTAAAAAGTATGAGTTTAAATGACTCTATTGGTTATGACAAAGACGGAAATGAGATCAGTCTTATCGAGGTTATTAAGGATGAAAAAGATGATATCACAAACGTTTTACAAACCAAAGATAATTTAACTTTAGTAAATGAATATATGAAATTTTTAACCAAAAGAGAACAAGAAATTTTAATGAAACGTTATGGCCTTATGAATAGAAAAGAAATGACCCAAAAAGAAATTGCTAAAGAACTTAAAATATCACGTAGTTATGTTTCAAGGATTGAAAAAAGAGCCTTAACGAAAATATTAAAAGAATTTATAAAAAATAATAAAGCAAACTAAAAACTGTAGGCAAATCTACAGTTTAATATTTTTCATCAATTTGTTCAATCGCATCTAACTCAGTTTCCACTATTGCCCGGAATCTTCTTTTGAAAGCCATAATTCTTTGCCGTAAAAGTTCCCCATCTGCTTCCATTTTTTCTGCTTTTAAAAGGGCATCATTTACAATTCTCGAAGCATTTCTTTTGGCATCATCTAAAATTGCTTTGGATTCATCCCGGGCTACTTTTCTTATTTGATTACCAGCATTTTCGGCAACTAAAAGAGCCTTATTTAAAGTACTCTCCATATTTTGATATTCTTGAAGGCGAGCTTTTAAAGACGCTATTTCAGCATCTCTATTTTTTAAATTATTAAGCATGCCCTCATATTCTTGGGTAACTTCAAAAACAAAATGATTCACTTCGTCTTTATTGTAACCATTTAAACTTGTTTTAAACTTTTGCAAATTACCCACCTCACATCTTACCAGCCAATTTCGTCTTCGGCATCTTGTTTTTCTTTTGGCTCATTATCATCTGATATTTTACCTTGAATATTTACATTATTAGGTGTACATAAATAAATACCAACACCTATTTTTTGCATCGTTCCACCAATAGAATAAACACATCCTGACAAAAAGTCAATAATTCTCTTTGCCTGAGCTGCAGTTACCCTTTTAAAGTTAACAACAACACTATTTCTTTTTTTCAAATGATCAGCAATTTGTTGTGATTCTGAAAATGCCCGTGGTTCTAATAAAATCATCTTATTTCCTGTTTTATCGGCTTCCTTTAAAGCTTCTTCCTCACTCACTGTATAAAAATCATCATCTAATCTTGATGTATCTTCACTCTCATCATCTGAAAACCATTTTTTTAGTTTACCCATAGCCATATTGTCCCCTCCAGACTCTATCTATCACTAATTGTATCAGAAACAAATTACTTTTTCAATATCCTAAATTAAAAAGCTCTTAGGAAAAATATTCGTATTCCTTAGCCAACATTTTTTTCTCATCAATAAAATGGTGATTAGTATAAAAATAATGTTTCGTTTCTTTTTTTAATTTTTTCTTGTCTAAAACATAATCATTTTCAATTTTTTTATAAGGATAATCATTTAAAAATCTCTCTAAATAAAACCGTTGGAAATAATATTTTTCATTTTTAAGAAGTAATAAAAATTGAAAAAAAAGTAACAAGCAAATAAAATAATTGTTTAAATTTTGCCAATAATTTAAACCGATAAAAAGAAGAAAACTTAAAATTGAAATCACTTTATAAATTTGAAAAGAATGATAATAAGAATAAATTTTTTCTAACAAAGCGTGCATAAATACTGAACCATCTAAAGGTATAATAGGTAATAAATTAAAGAAAAAAATTGTTTTATTATAAAGTAAAAATAATTGATAACTTGTTTCGGTAATTAGCATTTTTTTAAATAGAAAAGAAAAAACTATAAATAATAAGCCTTGGAAAAAAAAACCTCCTAAAGAAATAATCATTTCTTTGTTGATAGAAGAATTGATAGGTTTCTCTATTGTTGTTAAACCTCCAAAAGCAAAAAGTTCAACTTTAACAATTTGATAATGGAATAGTTTAATAAAAAAAATATGACCACATTCATGAGTAACAACAATTAAAAAGATTATAAGTGTTGGTTTAAAATAACCACATAAAAAAGATAATAAAAAAAATAAATATAAGGAAAAATTAAGCTTGCAAACTTTTTTGATAATCTTCATAAGAGACATAGTTTCCTTCTTTTTGCAAAACTAAATAATAGTAATCATCTTTAGGATTACCAAGAATAAAGCCAGCTTCCACATAATCATAAAGTTTTAAATTAACATCCCCAATATTTCCGTACCAAATATCCGTACCATCCACTCCTTGAATAATTAAGGTATTACCGTAATTTTCTTTTTCACCCATGAAAACTAAAAGGCCGCTGGCTAGGCTTGTGACTGGACCTGAAGCATCATTAATTTTATAACCATCATAATACTTTTCTCGAGGAGAAATATTATCTGTTTTTGAAACATTTACCTCACTGGGAGTAGATACTGTTGGTAAAATATTGCCAAAATTTTTAGTATACCAATTGTTTATTTTAGTAAACATAAGATTATTTTCAAAAATATATTTCTTATAATTTCCTAAATTATTGTCGTCTAATTTAATGTAAATAATGCTTCCTAAAATGAAAATAATACTAATCAAAATTTTGCTAAATTCTTGACTTATCTTTGATTTCTTTTCTTTTGAAACATCTTGATGACATCTTTGTTTATGCCTTTTTAAAACAGAACTTATATCATCCATAGTATCACCACTAAAATATATGAAAAAATGAAAAAAAAAGACGTTAATCTTTTTGACTAACTCTCTCATCTCTTTCTTTTTTAGAATAAACACAACCGCAATAATCTTGACGATAAAGATTATATTCTTTCGAAAATAAAATACTTTTTTTATAACCATCGTTTTTTTTAAAATCACTTACTAAATAAGAAACACCACAGACTTGTTCTAATTCTAAACCTATTTCATTTAATTTTTGAGCATTTTTATAAGGACTAATAGAAAGACTAGTTGTAAAATAATCAAAACCAAGTTCCTTAGCTTTCTGGGCCGTTTTTAAAAGACGAAGATGATAGCATTTAAAGCAACGTGGTCCCCCTTCTTTTTCCTTTTCAAGACCTAAAGCCAACTTTTTAAACTCTTCATTTTCATAATCACAATCTAAGAAATTTAAAGGATTAGGACTTGGAAAAACTTTTAAAAATTTTTTTTGTTCTTCTTTTCTTTTTAAATATTCTTCATATGGTTCAATATTAGGGTTGTAATAAAAAACTGTTATTTTAAAATCTTTGGCTAATCTTTCAATAACAGCTGAAGAACAAGGTGCACAACAAGTATGTAGTAAAAGCGTTGGCATCCTACTTTTTGTCCTGTTTTCCATAATGATTTTTTTCATTAAACAATCATAATTTATTTTTTCCATAGTACTCTTTTTAAACTCCTATTATTCTTTAAATTTAAAATTGTTCGATCTAAAGCCTCAGCATAAGTTTCACCATCTTGTAGGCAAATATTTTGATATTCTTCCTTATGACTATCTTGAATCATGACAGGAATCAAATTCTCTGTAAGATATATTTTAACTTTTTTTCCAAACTTTGTAGTTATAAAAGGATATAATATTTGATTATCTATGACTAATGTTTTATCAGGTAAAGGTATCATGGGATAAACGAACATAATGTGCTTTTCTGCATTATATAAAATTTGTCTTTCGTCTTCATAACATGTAAAACTCCAAATATTATTAGTTACCCCTTGATAAAAAGAATATTGAAAACTCATCAATTCAGTATATTCTTCTAGGCCATATAGATAATAATGACTAAAGTTTTTAGAGCCTTTATTTTCCTTAAAACTAATAAATTCATTATTACTTACTTGAATAATTTTTTTAGTATGCTCATCAAAAGTTATTTGTTTGGCAAGTTGTTTATGACTAATTGTAATTTGCTTATTGGAAGTTAATCCTGCGCGGTGTGTCTTATGATTAAGAATGATAGATGTATTATTAAGTTTCATAAGCCCCATCCTTTCTAGGTGCATTTATTATTTTATCACAAATTGTTCTAATACGAAGAAAAAGATATCTTATCACTAGAAGAATCTAAATAAATAATTCCTTTTTTATCTTCTAAGGTTGCATAAATCTCAATGTATTTATTTAATTTATCAATATGAAGCAAATTGGTATAAACAGTATTTGTATCATTCATTCTAAGTAAAAAACGTTCCTCGTCTATTAAGACATTATTACTAGTCCATGGTGAATACTCAATTTCACTGATTAAAGTTAAAACATTTTTATCAATATCACCCAATTTTTGAATCAACTTTGTATAATAAACATCTGGAACATAATTAATTAAAATAGGAATGCCTTTTAAATTAGCGGTAATTTCCCGACCTGATGATAAAACCACTTTACCATTATTACGATTATAAAATAAAGGTTTGTCTTCAGAAATAATAAAAGTAATACTACCTAAAACACCTTTTTTTATTTTAACACTTTTTATATAGGGAATTGTTAAAATTTTTTTTTCAATATCTTTTGTTTTTATTCTAAATAAATATGGATAATCTTTAAATCCAGAAGTGGTAATAATATCATTGTCTTCCACAAATGTATTTCCTTCAATAAAAATATTTTTTGTTTTTAAATTCCATAAATAAGTAAAAATTAAAAAGAGAATGAGGATAAAAAGACAAAACTTCAAAAAAGTTTTCCACTTAAATTTTCTTTTAATTACTTTCTTTTTTTGCATGGTATCACCCTTCTTATACTTTTTTTTAAATTATTTTCTTGATTTCCTCGTAAATTATTTTAGCACTATCGGTTGTTTTCTCTTGCTCTAAATTTTTCTTCATTTTGGCTTTTGTTTCAGCATCATTTAATAACTTTTTAATGGCTTCTTCTAATGTTTCTTTAGTAAGATTTTTTTCTTCTAAAAGGTAAATAAGATTTTTATCACTTAATTCTTTGGCATTATAGTATTGGTGATTATTGGCAACATTAGGACTTGGAATAATAACGGATAATTTTTTTAAGGCTAAAATTTCACTTAGACTGCCCGCACCGGCTCTTGATACGATAACATCACTAATTTTTAAAAGGCCTGGTAATTCTTCCATATATGGAAACAAATGAACGTTTTGAGGAAATTTATTTTGACTATATTCTTCATAATGATTTTTTCCGGTAATGTAGCATACTTCATAATTTTCAGTACCGATACTTTTTAAATAAGAAAGCATTTTTTCATTTAAAGAACCACTTCCAAGACTTCCTGCGACAATGGTAACTAATTTTTTATGTTCATCTAAGCCTAAAGATTTTTTGTCTTTAGCTGGTACTTCTAAAGCCCAAGCACCACAAGGATGACCTGTCAAAATAACTTTTCCTTTTGTTTTTAAGTGATTCTCACTTTCTTTAAAAGTGACACCAATAATGTCGGCATAACGACTAATCATTTTGTTACTTTTTCCCGGAATACTATTTTGCTCGTGAATAAACACTTTAATATGTTCTTTATGAGCTGCCATAATAACAGGATAAGTCACATATCCTCCTACCCCAATGACAACATCTGGTTTTTCTACCCTTAATACTTCTCTTACTTGACAAATGGCTTTTTTTACTAAGAAAACATTTTTAATATCTCTTAAAATATCTTTACTAAAGCCATATATTTCTAAGGGAATATAACGATAACCTAATTTAGGAATAATATCTTTTTCCATGCGGTTATGTGTTCCAAAATAGATTACTTCTAAATTTTTTTCATGTTTTTTAAATTCATCAATGATGGCTAAAGCAGGGTTAATATGTCCCATGGTGCCACCTGCAGTTACAACTATTTTCACAATTTTTTCCTCCCATAAATTTTATGCTTTTATTATATCAAAATTACGTGCGAAGAACTACAGATTGAACATAATTTTATGAAACAGGCATAAACTTAACTAAAAAGAGGAGATGAAAATGAAGCATTTTGACAGAACTTTATTTATCACAGTCATTTTGATAAGTTTATTTGGAATTGTTATGATTTATTCAGCATCTTCTATCTGGGCCGAATATAAATTTCATGATGCATTCAAATTTGTTAAAGCTCAAAGTGTTTTTTGGATAATTGGTATTATAGAATGTCTTTTTTTAAGTAAAATTCCTAGTTCTTTTTGGAAAGAAAAAGCCAATAAAATTGTTTTTTTATGTTTTTTATTACTTGTCTTAGTCCTTATTCCCGGTATTGGGACGATTAGAAATGGTTCTAGAAGTTGGTTTGGAATTGGTGGATTTGGAATTCAGCCAAGTGAATTTGCCAAGGTTGGTTTAATTATTTTTGTTTCTAAGTATTTAACGCAAAATAAAAAAGAATTACGTAGTATTAAAAAAGGAGTTTTACCTATTCTTATTTTTATCGGTATTTTTTTCCTTTTAATTATGTTAGAACCAGATTTTGGAACAGCAATGGTAATGGCACTTTCTTTAATTAGTTTAATTTTTATAAGTGGGGTTAAACTTTCCTTTTTTGTAAGTTTAGGTTTAATAGGATTAGGAGGAATTGTCTTACTCATCATCCTTGCCCCTTACCGTATGGCCCGGATTGTTTCTTTTTTAAATCCTTGGAGTGATCCTTTAGGAAGTGGTTTTCAAATTATTCAAAGTTTATATGCGATAGGACCAGGTGGACTTTTGGGACAAGGCTTTTTAAAATCCCATCAAAAACATTTTTACTTGCCAGAACCCCAGACAGATTTTATTTTTGCCATTATTAGTGAAGAATTTGGCTTTTTAGGTGTTCTTATTATTGTTTCTTTTTTCTTCTTTCTTTTCTATCGTGCCGTTAAAATATCTTTAAAATGTAATGATTTATTTGACAAGTTTTTAGTTTTTGGACTAGCCATTGGTATCTTAATCCAAGCTCTTTTAAATTTATGCGTGGTAATTGGTCTTACGCCTGTGACTGGCATCACTTTACCCTTCTTTAGTTATGGGGGCAGTAGTTTACTAGTCACATTTGCTTCGATTGGAATTATTTTAAGTATTAGTAGAAAGACATAGAAAAAGAAAACCAGTTTTAGTTTTCTGTTCTATAAATTTAGTTTTCTATCTATTTCTTTCATATGAAATCACTCTTTGTACCCAAGTAAATAAAGGCGATAAACTAAATCATCATAATAACTATTTAAATTAGGATTTTGGGTATTTTTTGCCTGCGTAATAGTATACCATAAAATGTAAAGTTCATTATACTCTTTCATAAAAGCATTACGTTTATATTCATCTTTTATTTGGATACCTTTTTGATAATAATCATTTAAAGATGTTATGATAAAATTATCTAAAAGTCCATAGTTAACACGTCCTACTGACAAAATAGTTCCCTTTTTCGTCCTAACAAATGGTCTTATGGTTGGTCTTTTAAAATCAAAATCAGTGTTAACATGGATAGAACCTTTTTGTAAACCATTGTCAAGCCACTGTAAATCTTTATATTCTGGATTTTGAAACATCCTTTATCACCCCAAATATTCTATTATTATTTTAGCAAAATTTAGGATTTAATTCCATCTATATTTTACCAATTAATTCGTTTTCTTTTAAAGTCGTAATTTCTACTTCTAACATTTTATTAGGTTCTACGGTCGTATTTAAATGAACTTTTAAATAATTAGAAGTACAGCCAATATTATCTTGTTCTGTTAAAACTTCCATTTTGTGGCCAATAAATTTCTCAGCATAATTTTTTTCTAATTTATCAGATAATTCACAAAGGACTTTACTACGGCGATGTTTTTCTTTGCTTTCAACTTGCATAGGCATTTTACTTGCCGCGGTATTTTGTCTAATAGAATAAGGAAAAACATGGATTTTACTAAAAGCAATTTCTTCACAAGTAGCCATTGTTTTTAAAAATAATTCTTCGGTTTCATAAGGATGTCCTACAATAACATCGGTAGTGATAGAAATATCAGGTCTGATGCTTCTTATTTCAGAAATTTTTTCTTTATAAGTTTGTAAATTATATTTACGATTCATTTTCTTTAAGATTTCGTCAGAACCTGCTTGTAAAGGAATGTGCATATGATTACAAATTTTAGGATTGTTTTTTAATTCCTTCATAAATTTTTCATTTAATTCGGTAATCTCAATAGAAGAAATACGAATTCTTTTTAAATTTTCTATTTTACTAGCCTCATGAATTAAGTCTGTTAAGTCTTTCCCATTACTTTCATAAGAACCGGTATGAATACCTGTTAAAACAATTTCTTGATGGCCATTAAAAACTAATGTTTTTATTTCTTCTAGGGCTTCATCAAAATCTTTATTTCGTCTTTGTTTACGTAAATAAGGGATAATACAGTAACTACAGAAATTATCACAACCATCTTGAATTTTAATAAAGGCTCTTGTATGCGTCGTAAATTTATTAATATGCATCGTTTCAAAAGAAACATCTCTTGTTTTTGTAAAGTATTGATATTTTTCATGGTTTTTCATATAGTTTTCAACAAGATGCAAGATGTCATTTTTGCCGACATTACCAATTAAAATATCCACTCCCATTTCATCGTAAGAAACGTGATTATTTTCAGAAGAACAACCACAGACAACTAAAAGAGCATCATGATGATTTTTTTTAAATCTTCTAACCATTTTCCGTGATTTTTGGTCAGCAATATTAGTAACTGAGCACGTATTAATAATAATGATATCTGGTTTTTCTTGGTCTAAAAGATAACCACTTTGTAAAAATTCTTCTTTAATGACTTCAGATTCATAAGCATTGACTTTACATCCTAAAGTATATATATAAAATTTCATAAAACACTTCCTAACCTTTACTATAAAAACAAAAAAAGACGTCCTTGTCAAGATGCGAGACGACTTTCTCCTGTTTGATAATCTATTTCAATACCTTTTTGAACATTATAAACATAAATATTAAAAGATATCCCCTCACCATGGTCTTCTACCGAATAACCTTCCATTAAAGCCCCACTGGCAAGTAAATTATTACCTTCAAAAATAGGTGTCACCCGATATAAAACATGATTATTGGTCTTTTTAACATAATCAGCTACTTTATTTTCGTAAGTTAACATAGGGCCAATATTCATTTGTCTTGTACAGGTAATTAAGTTTTTTTCGTTTGCATTTTCCCCAGTTAATTGATATCCAATCAAATGACAACGATTATATAAATATTTACCATCGACATTATCATATTTCACCGTATGCCACCCGGTTGGTTTTATCATGCCAATACTTCCTCTTGGTTCAGATGGCATTGTTTCTAAACCAACTAAAGCATAGGAAACACCACATCTTTGTAAACTATCTAAATCACTATAACTTTCAAAAGAAGTTGTGGTATATTCACTTTCTTTAAAAAAAGGTACATTATTATTAATGGCAATGTAATCTTCTCCACTATAAGAAGGAATATTTTCTATGGAATAACTTTGTTTAGGCTCCCAAAGACTATTAAAATCATAATCACTAAACCAAAGTGAACTTACTAAACTAAATACTAAAAAGATAATAATACTTACTTGGGTAACATAAGACTTTTTTTTCCTTTTACGACGAGCCATACTAATACATCTCCTACTTTATAAGTATAGCAAAAATTTGTTTTATTGACTATTATAAAATTTATCTATCTATTTCTTCCTATTTCTTCTTTTTAAGGTTTCTATATTACTTTGATTAACCCATATATTGTTTTGAAGGCATTTTAAATTAAAAATTATCCATTCGTTCCAAGCTTTATTATCCTCGGTAACAGCAATATTTTTAATTAATTCGCGATAATGAGCTCGTGAACCAGCATATTGCCTGGTTGCGTAAACAGTTGGTAAAGGAAAATTATAGCCTAATGTTTGATTTGTATAATACCACAAATTAACATGCTGAATAAGTCTAGCATAACGAGTATTACCATCTTTAAATAGTTGTAAAGCAGCAAGTAAGCCATGGTATATAATAGGTTTTAAAAAAGCATCTTCTTTACTTTGAATGGCTTTTTTATCATTAATTAAATCTAAATATTTTGTTAAGGCTTCCGTTATATCTTTTGCTAATATAGGAAAATACACAATTTGTCTTTGACCAAAAATATATTTTCCAACAAACTTTAAATTGTCTTCCCGTAAGCCTTTTTGATCTTCACTACTAGTTCCATCTAATAATTTATCATGTATTTTGATAAACTCACTAGCAGTAATTTCTGAATTGCAACAACGAATCATTTCATCCATAGCATTTTTAGGATGTGTATTATAATAAAGGGCTAATAAAAAGGAGTTTTCTTGTTCTACCACTTGATTGTTAATAATATCTTCACGTTTTAATGTTTGTAAATAATCACTTCTTAAATTATCTGGAAGTGACAATATTATATCGTGATACTCTTTATAAAGATCCTCTGTATAAGAAATTTGATTCAATGCTTGTTCACTTAGAGTTAAATTTTGAACGCGTTTAAAAATATCTAAATCAACAATAGGTACGCCACTTTCCATTGCTTTTAAAACTTCTTGTTCTGCCCGTAATCTTTGTTCTTCTTTGGTCATAATATCTCCCTTTGATGGTTATTATTCTATAGAAAATAGAAAAAAAGTCAAGAAAAAAATAAAAGCTATTAGCTCTTATTCTTTAAAGAAGTAAACATTTTTTTCCATAATTTTGTAGAGGAATAATTTAAAATACCTACTTTATAAATTCTTAGTCCATATTTAAAAACAATAAATGTAACAATAATATTAATTAAAGTAGCCATAGCTAGACTATATATACTTATCTGCCCTAGTAAAAACAAGGACGGAGAAAGCATAAAACTTAACATAGGAACATAAGACATTATTTTGATGAATGTAGCCCCTTCAAATTGACTAGCCATGATAGCTAAATAATATCCTACCATAATAATTAACATAATCGGTGTTTGGAGTTGTTGAAAGTCTTCCATACTAGTTGTCATAGAGGCTAAAACCCCCGCTACAATACCATATAAAATAAAGGAAACTAAGAAAAGTAAAAGAATCCAGGGAAGTCCTTGTAAAAGAGTTGTTAAAATACCTGTTTCTTTAACGGTTGTTAAAATGGAAGTTACTTGGCTAGTTAAGCCTGTTCCCATATCATTTACGATATTACCTCCACCAAATAAGAAACGACTTACAATGGCAATAACACCATACCCTAGTAATAACAATCCCTGAATAACAACAAATAAAGTGGAAGCTAAAACTTTAGAAAGAAAATGTGTTTCCGGTGAAACATTAGAAATAATGATTTCCATACTTCTTGTTGTTTTTTCATCATTTACTTCACTACCTATCATTTGCACTAACATAAGTATTAAGAAAAAACAAGGTAAGATAACGACCAAAATAACTCCTGAAGTAATTAAGTCTTTATTTTTGACATTACTTTTTTCTTCATTTGTGACAACAAGAAAAATAGAAGCTGGACGAGTTAATTTAGATATTTCTTCTTCACTTAAACCACTTTCTAAAATAGCCATGGAACTTTTAAGGTTATTAATGGAAGTTTCTAAAAATTGTGTTTCGACTGTTTTTAACTCATTGAAACTGATTAAATCCGCACTTAAATAGTTTTCTTTGTCTTCTTTTAAATGGACAATAATTTTTTTATCATCATCTTTTAAAGAAGCTTTTTCCCTTTCTAGGGTATCTGTTGTTTTAGAAACTTCAAAGTGATAAGTGTCTTTAAAATCATTTGTTAAATTATCAAAAGAAGTTTTAAATAAATCATAACCTCCCATTTCATCTACAACAACTATTTTGGTAACATCTTCAAAGTCACCACCAAAAAAGCGAACAATTTGATCAATATTAGTAACAACAATAAGTAAAATAAGCAATAGGATATTGACTCCTTTAAACCATTTTGTTTTTATTTTTTTACTTAAACTTTGCTTGGTTAAAAATTTTAATTTAGCCTTCATATGATTCACCTACTTTACTTAAAAAGATTTCATTTAAACTTGGGTCTTCTACGGCAAATTTAGTAATGTTTTGGCCTTTTTTCACGACATCAAATACTTTAGAAATATATTTATCTTCTAAAACCGAAACTGTTATTTCATCAGCATTTTCAAAAACATTAGAAACACCTTCTATATTTAAAAGTTCATCTTTATTAATATCACCAACAATATGAATTGTTTTACGGCGATAATCTTTTTTAATTTCTTTTAAATCACCTTCTAAAACGGCTTTACCTTTTACCAAAATCACTAATTTCTCACAAAACATTTCCACATGCTCCATCCGGTGCGAAGAAAAAATTATACTACAGCCTTTCTTTTTAAATTCTCGAATAGCTTCCATAAACATCTCAACATTAATAGGATCAAGTCCTGTAAATGGCTCATCTAAAATAAGAAGCTTAGGCTCATTAATCACCGCTGAAATAAATTGAATCTTTTGTTGATTTCCTTTTGATAATTCTTTTATTTTTCGTTCTTTATATTCTTCAATATGAAATTTTTTTAACCATACATCTAATCTTTCTAAAATAGTTTTTTCATCTAAACCTTTTAAAACCCCATAATAAATGATTTGTTCTTTCACGGTTAATTTAGTAAGTAAACTTCGCTCTTCCGTTAAAAAGCCAATTTTATCAGTAACAGAATAATCAATTGGCTTACCATCTAAAGTAATTTCTCCACTTGTTGGCTTTAATAAACCAATAATCATCCTAAATGTCGTCGTTTTACCAGCACCATTAACACCTAAAAGCCCAAAGATTTCACCATCATTTACGGTAAAAGATAAATCATCAACAGCTTTATGAGTATCATAGTATTTGGTTACATGACTAACTTTTAACATGTACCTCACCCTTCCTAAATTCATTATAAAAGAAAAAAAGATATTCGTCTATCTTTTTATAGTTCGAATAAGTTTTTCTTCGATATTTCGAGCTTCTTTGTCACTTAAAATTTTCTTTTTGCCTTCTATTTTTTCTTGCAAAATTTTATTTAAATTACAATAATATATCTGAGGATATTCATTTTCATAATGCCAAAAATTTTTCACTTTATATTCGGCAAGTTTTAAATAAAGTTCTAACAAGTAATTTTTTTCTTTAGAAGATATATCCCAATGATTCATTTGAATGGCTCTTGAAAATATTCCATACTTAATTTGATCTAAAAGCATACTTTTTAACCTTGGTTCTAAATTACTTTGGGCACACTTCTCATAAATTCTAAACATATCTAATATTTGAATATTTTTAAAAGAACTATTAGCCATGATACTTGCCTTTCTTTGTCTATAGGCATAATCGTATTGATGAAGTTGAACATTTTTTTTAGCCCTTAAAAGTAAAGGATATGTAAAAGCAACATCTTCGTAAACAATACCATCTATAAATTTTTCATATTGTATAAAATCATGCAAAAATAGTTTATCCCATACAGCGGGTGTTTCCAGAAAAAAAGAAGCAGGTGTTTGTAAATAATCTTCGATATGAGGTATAGCCTTTTTTTGCCTTGGAAAGACTTCATTATGAAGGTAAACATTTTCTCTTATTTGAAAACAATTTCCTACTAAAATAGGTAAATCATATTTTTCTAAAGTTTTAGAAAAATCTTCAAACATAGTGTGAGAAACTAAATCATCAGAATCGACAAAGCCAATATATTTTCCATTAGCCACTTTAAGTCCTTCATTTCTGGCATGAGAAAGCCCACCATTTTCCTCTAAATAAATAGCCTTTATTAAGCGAGGATATTTTTTTTCATACTCCCTTAAAATTTCTCTACTATTATCCGTACTTTTATCTTCAATACAGATGATTTCCATATCTTGTAAAGACTGCGTGACTAAAGAATTTAAACATGTGCTTAAATATTTGGAAACATTATATATTGGCACAATAACACTTACTTTTGGCATTACATCCCTCTCCTTTGTTGGAGATATTATTATAACGAAACTAAAAAGGAAAGTCTAGTTTATTTGCTTTCCTCATTTTCCCATTCATCAAAAATATTTTTAACCAAAATACCTAAAAATTCATTATCACAGTTTTTGAAGAAATTTTCTTCAAAATACTCATTATAAATGATATCTTTTAACATGTCTTTATCTAATTCTTCTAATATTTCACTCATCGCTATCTGAGTTGTTTGTTTTAAGTGAACAAGTTCTTGTTTTTGTAAACTTTGAATTTCTTTTCTTTTAGCTGGATAACCACTTAAAAACTCGGTTGTAAATAAAGTGTCAAAAATATCTTCTAATAAAAATTCAGAACCTGTCCCAAAATATTTACCAAACGGAATGGCAATAGCATTGCCAGCATTCACTTTACAAAATAATTTGGCATCAACACTATCGGCAACATATCCTGCATAAACTTCTGGCATCGCATTTAAACTCATGGTGACACCTATTCCAGAGGCACAACCAGTAACAACAAAATCGACTGACTTACTATTTAATAAAAGACCCGCTAAAATACCTGCTCCAACATAATCTATACTACTTTCTTTATCATTACTTACCCCATAATTGTAAACTTCATGTCCATATTTAGAAGCCACTTTATTTAAAATTTTATAGATAAACTCATTTTTATCTTTTTGACTATTTTCATTTATTAACGCTATTTTCATAAAAAACCTTTCTAACCTTTTATAATAAAAATTAAACCTATTAAAATTCCCATAAAAATAGTTAGGAAAACAATGCTGATATAATTAATATATCCAGATATCTTATTAGTTCGTTTTAAAGTATCTTGTTCTTGTAAATTACCATCTACTATTTTAAACGGAAAATCATTTTTAACACATAATTCATTTAAATAAGCATAATTTACTCTTTGATGATTTGAATCATCATAAACAAAATATTTATGACGATAGATAGTAATTAAAGGCTTTAAACATTCATTTTCATTATCAAAATCAGGTTCTCTTTTATTTGTATTTTTAAACTCTTCTATAAACGTTGTTATTTCTTTATCAATATCTTTTTTTATCATATTAAAAAGATTTAAAACATTTTCATCTTTAAAATAGTATTGAATAACTCGAGAAAAAGTAAACCATTTTTTATCCATTACATCTGAATCACTACGGTAGCTTTTTATACCCCAGATATACATTTCTACTGCTTTTAAAAAGGAAGATAATTGACTTTCGAAAGAATAATCTTGAACAATATTTATAAAACCGAGATGTTCAAAATATTTTACTAAATCAAGAGCCTTAAAAGAAACTTGGGAAAGTGGTTTTACAGCATTTTCACTAATCCATTCACCACTTGGAGCAGAAGTTACATCTTTTTTATATTCATGGAATTTTTCTTTTGGTAACTGATAAATAGTAATATATTTAGATTCTAAAGTGTTTTTTATAGAATCAGGAAATATTTCTTTAATTCCCTTTTTTTGATTTATGACACAACGAGGAAAAATTGCAGAAGAACGAAAACAGGCCATAGAAACACAATCTATAGGATTTTTTCCAGCATAAACATAACTTCCCTTTTGGGTACTTTCATTCGGCTTTAAAACTAAAATACTAGGATCTAAAGAGGCATGATACATGTTTATATCACCTTTATACCATTCTAAAAGCCATTTCCCTAATAATTCATAATTATCTAAAATTTTAGTTTGATTTTTTCTTTCTCTTTCATAAATAATTGCTAAATTATAATCCATATAAAAATCGTTAGTTAAAGAATAAATTCTTTTTCCTTCATCTGTTCTTAATTTATTAATATCACAACTCCCTAAAGGGGCTGGATAGTTAAGACGATTTCTATCTAATGCATCCGCATCTTTTAAAATGTCAGACATTTTTTGAATTTCTTTTTGCTCTTCTAAAGAAAAAGGAGTACTAGTAAAATCTATTTTATCCTCTTCACTGGCGTGTTGACGAATAAGCAAAGATATTTTTAGAGCCTCTTTGGCGTCTATCTTATTTTCAAACATTTTAATAAATTCTTCGGCTCCTACTTTACCATGATCTTTCCCGGAAGCACCTATTGTTTTTCCTATATCATGATATAGTCCTGCTAATAGTAACGTCTTTTCATCTACTTCTCGATTAAGCATTTCATTTAACATCATTTGGATATAAGAAAGGACTTTTTCAATATGTTTTAAATCATGTTGAAAATCCTTAGTATCCGTATAAAGGTGTTTTTCTATACCTTCATTTACTAAGTCCACAATCTTTTGTTGGTCATCTTTAGTTAAATGATATTTCTTTAGTTTTTCTTCATCAAATACTTTTAAATAACTTTGTTCTAAATTTGCCATGATAACACTCCCTACTTTAAAAGTATTGTACCAGATTTTTCCTTAAATGTAAAAAAGACATTGTAACATATTAAAATGTTTCATTTATCACGTCATAATTTGATATCAAATTTAAAATAAAAAAAATTAGATATTGCTACCTAATTTTAAAATTATTTATTCATTTTTTAATAAATCTTTATGATAATTAAATTTATCTTTATTATCATAAGCTTCTTTAATTAAAGTTTTAATTTTTTCTTTATCGGAAGCACTAAAACCAGTTAAAACGGTATCACCAATAACGATATAAGGAACACTTCTTTCCCCTGTTTTACCATTATTAGCGGCAAGGAACTTATCCATTAATAAACCATTTTCGGTATTTTCCCAAACTTCAAAGCCATAAATACGAGCATATTTTTTTTCTTCTTTTTCGACAGAATATAAAAATTCATAAAGTTCTTCACAATGAGCACAAGTACTGCCCCAGAAAATATAAACATTTATTTTGTTATTATCAAATTTGACGTCCTCAACCGTAGCATTTTTATTAATGCCATCTTTGTGACTATAGTAAGTATAGCCTGCTGTTCCCCCGATTAAAAGGACAAATATTAAAATTCCTATTACTACATTTTTATTCATTTATTTTTCCATACCTTCCTGTATTATAAATTTTGCCATCAATTTCTACTAAAAATTGATAAGTTCCTTCTTTTAAACCCTCTTTATTAATATACTTGGTGACTGTAATACCTTCTTGTTGCTCTTTTTCCGTAAAAATATCAACACATAAAGCTGTATAAGGCTTTTTACTTACAGGGACATTATAATAAGTATACGTTAAATCATGATATAAAATTAAATTTACTTTCGTTCCACGTTTAAATTTTCCTTTGAAAACAAAACGATCTACTTCTTCCGCTATAGATATTTCTTTATTATTATAATCATCATCTATATCTTGAACGAATAAATTTAAATTAAATGATTTTTTAGCAATCTCTGTTTTTCCTAAAGAGCCAAGTCGAACTGCTTTATCATTTGAATATTTTTCATTTTCGGCATAAAGACTCATTTTTTCTACACGATAATTGTTAGTTGCAAATTTCATTTCAAAAATCACTTTGTTATTTAGAAGTTCTACTGTGTCCGATACTAAACTTGCATTATTGGAAAAACCGGCTGGTTGATTAGAATTTTTACCATCAACATAAACAATCCCCCCAGAATGAACAATATAACGATTTGAAGCTAAATAATCTACATCTGAAATATAAGGAGAGTAAAAACTACTACCCCGTTCTTTTCCATATTCATAAACTTGTTCAATTGTCATATTTTCGGTGTCAATTTTATACATAACACCTCTTGAATAACTCTTAGAAGCAGCCACATATTTACTTTCAATTTTTGATTTATTGTTACCATTATCAAATAAGAAAACATATCCTTCTGGCGTAATCATCGCAGCATGTTGACTCCATTGCCATTCAAAATTCTTTCCTTTAGGTGTAAAGAAATATTTTTGATAATCTTCACTCCAATTAGTTTTGTCACCAATTATCCAGTTTAAACTACCATCATCATAAGAAATATTAATAACGGCATCTTGATGTCTTCCTGATAATGTTATTGAATTTGTTTTTTTATCATACCAAACAGCATTATTGTGAAACCAGTCATATTCACTCCAGTTTTCACTTTTGCCATCTTCATGTTTTAATATGCTCGAAATATCCCAAGTTTTAACAATTTTACCTGTTTTTCTGTCTAACTCTACAACATAGTCCTCGACGGTCTTACCATTAGCAAAATTATCACTGGCAACAATTAAATTACCATTTTCCATTTCATAATAATCGTGATGATATCCACCTTCTAGGCTATATTCTGTATATATTTTACCTAACATATCCATTTCATAAAGACCTGTCATATAATATGGGCTATTTACAAGTCTTTCAGTACTTAGTAAAAGATGACCATTTTGCAGACGATTTACTTCCCAAATAGAATTAATTGTTAAATACCAACGTACATCGCCATTGACATCATAAGCAGCAGTATATCCTTTACTAGATGGCGTATAAAAATATAAATCATTAGTAAGTTTTGAAGCATCTTTTACTACACTCGTTGGCAAAGATATATCATCAGGTAATTTATCTGTTTTAATTTTAATTGTTTTGGAAACTTTACCATAACTAATAACAACTTCATTTTCTTTATCAGCATAAAGGCCATATATAGGTAAAAAATGTTTTTTAGCTGCTTCAAAAGTATGCGTATAAGTTGTTAAAGCATCTTTTCCTTTAATCGTAACTTTAACAGTTTCTTCTTGTTCTGTTTCAAATAAAACCAAAGCACTTAAAGGAGAAATATCATAAGGATTTAAAACAACATTAGGGTTATCTATTGTATACCCTTCTGTATTATAATCTTTCTCGTTTTGTTTTTCAACTAAACTAATTGTTTTATCAATAGGTGTATCGGCTGTATTTTTTATTTCTAAAAAAACCGCTCCTAAAAATAAAATTAACACTACTCCTACTCCAAGTAAGAGAAAATTTTTTTTCTTCATTTTGTTCCACCTTTCTTCGTCATTATATAAAATTTTTTTCTTTTTGCAAAGAGAAAAAAACTCAACTTTGAGTTGAATTTTAAAAAAATAATAGAATAATTTTAGGTAAGAAAATAATAAGACCAATAATGATTGAAAATAAAGCGTTAATTAAAACGGCTCCCGCGGCAATATCTTTTACTTTACCAACTTTTTCATTATATTTTGGCTCGACAAAATCAACAAAATTTTCGATAGCAGTATTCATCAATTCCATAGAAATAACAAGGGCAAAACAAAAAAGACAACAAAGCCATTCAACTAAACTTATTTTTAATAAAAGCCCTGCTAAACTTACTAAGATAACAAAAGAGGCATGAATTTTCATATTACGTTCTTCTTTTAAAGCTACTAAAATACCTTTAAAAGCACTTTGGACACTTTTAAGAAATTTTTTCATAAATCAACACTTTCCTCGCTTTCAGAAAATTTATTAATTAAAAGATAATATTCTCTTTCGACATTTTGATCTGTAAAATAAATATTTTGATTTTGTAAAGACCAACTATTTTGATTATCTTTTAGAAAAACAAGAATTTCTTTTTCTAATGTAATAATTTTAATAACTTCTTCCATATCTTCTTTAATACTTTTTTGATTACCAAGATAATCTTTGATTTGTTCTTCATAATATTCTTTGTAAAAAGAATCATTACCTTCATAAAAATTCATATAGTAATCACGATTATATAATTTTTCTTCTGTTTCTTTTAATTCATTTAATTTATTAATAACTTTCTCGGTATAAGGAATAGAAGTTTCAAAATTAGGACCATCCATCAACATATTTTCATATGATAAGATACTTGTAATTTTATCATTTTCATAAACGGTTCGAATGTTTTTATAAGTATTGTAATATTCTTTTAAGTAACTTTTTATAGCTTTCTCAACATCTTTATAATTACCATCTGAAACAATAGTATTAAATCTTTCATTTAAAAAATATTCATCAACATATTCGTCACTCATTTCATTTTCAATTGTCCAGATTTCATCTTCTAATGTTATTTGATAATTAACATTTATTAAAATAAATCCACCAAATGATACCATTCCAGCTAAAATTAGCCAAACAATGATAACAAAAAGCCATGTTCCCACTTTACTTTTTTTCATAAGTCACCTTCTCTTAAAAGTATAGCAAAATTATTACTCATAAATCAAGACGATGTGATATAATAGGAACATGTTCTAATAGCTCAGCTGGATAGAGTGTTAGCCTCCGAAGCTAAAGGTCGGGAGTTCGAATCTCCCTTAGAACACCATAAAGAAATACTTATATTATATATATGAAAAAGGCTGCTGTAAGAAGAAAAACTTTCTCCTTGCAGCAACCTTTATTTTTTATGACTATATACATTTAATTTGTTCCACAAAGTTAGTACCTACAAAGATTATTGATTTTTATTTCATTATTTCTTTTAATATAATTAACAACTTCAAGCAGATTGGATTTAGTAAAATCTTGCAATTCTTCTTTAGCATAATTATTATTTCATTTGAAGCATTTTAACAATTCTCCAGCTTCTATTGAGATTAATTTAGCTAAATTTTCTGATGTATTAAACTGCCGACACTATCTTTCTTCAGCAAACTATCTTGTTTTTTTAGTTAATTCTACCGTAAGACACTTTTTTTGTTCTATCATATCACGATAAAAATAAAAATAGGACTCTATCCTAAAATAGACCCCTTACAAAAGTATTTTTACTTTTTTCTCGCATGACTAATATATCAAAACTACTAAAAAAGCAATAATCAAATTACTTTTTATCAAACAATTCTTGAACAATTAAATCCTTTGAATGTAGATTATTATTCTTATTTAATAATAAATTTTCATAAAATTTAACCAAATAACTACTATCTTCTTTTATATTCAAATAATTATTGAAATAATTACTTCTTACTAAAGCATTTCTAAAATAAATCGATTTATCTTTAAATAGAGTATTATCTACGTTATACCCCAAACTAATTAAATACTTTTCAATAAATAATGCTGTTGTTCTAGTATTTCCTTCTCTAAAAGGGTGCACTTGCCATATACTAGACGAAAATTTAGTTATGTTATTAATAACATCAACAATATTCATTTTTTTATAGTTTTTTTCTTTTTCTAGGGATATATCATATTCCAATGATTCAGTTAAAGTAGTGCAATCTCCATATGCTACTGAATCATTATTAAGAATTTTTTCATGTTTAGAAAAATCTATCTTTCTAAATTCACCAGCGAATTCATAAACATCTTGAAATAAAAATTTATGAACATATTTTAAATAATCAACTGATAAATTGAAATTATCTTTATTTAATAATTCAACTATTCGAGTTGATACAAAATCACATTCTAATTCATTATGATTTATTTCATTTTTATTTTCTTTTTCAATGTAATATTCTTTTAATTCCTTTTCTACTTCTTTTATTGTTAAATTACCTTCTACTTCTTCTTCTAATAATTTTTCCAAGTATTTAGAAGGTTTTAAATTATCAACTTCTTGAAGACCAATGGCCATATCCCATTGTAATTGTTTTACATAGTTACTAGACTTATATTGTTCTTCATATTCATTAGCACTTGAATCTAACTCTTTTTCATCCATAGAAATATCACCTTCTTTATTATAGCACATCCGATCACAATTTATTTCCACTAATAATTCACTAAAGATTTCTTCTAATCTTTCATACATTCTTAACTCTCCCGTTAATGATTTAGTTAACGTGAATATTTGTTTATATGAGCAATAAATTATCCCACAGACAATAATTAAACTTATAAAGTATGGCAATATTAAGCTTATCATATCAATATTTATTCCATCTTTATTAACAAATGGAACAATTAACGTAATAATTAAGGTAACAATATTCCAAAAGTTATCATTTTTTCCTTTTGGTACAATTAAATTTCTATAATGACTAATAATATTTGTAATATTTTTTTCATTATATATTTCGTTCAACATAAGATAATTTTTAATAATTGATATTTCCTGTTTGTTAATTTCAGCTTGCAATGTATTATCATTTGCTTTATCAAATTTCATACTAATGTAAAACTTTTTCTTTAATTCACGCTCACTAATTTCTTTCATAGAATATATTAAAATCAATACTAAAGCAACACTTATATAGGTATGCCTCAACACTCCAAATATCCATATAGATAAAAAAGATACAACATATACAACAAAAAATTTTCTCGTTATTCTATTATAAGCACTTTTCTTTTTATATATTTCTTCAATTTTGTTATACATAATTACCCATTTATATTAAATAATAATAGTTGATAACCTTTCTCATTCAATTTTTTGTTGGCATCAATTGTAATATATTTTGCGTAATTAGAGTCTGTACTATCAGAAAGATTATGCATAAATCCGGCTACATAATACACATTAGTTTTACTAAATAAATCAATGAATTCATCTCTACTTATATCTTTGATTTTATTGTTGGGATATTTTTTTAATATATCTTCATAATATTTTTCAAGAAGAGATTTCTTTTCCATCATGTAGTGATTTATAAATTCAGCAGATGTTAAAATTTGATTTAATACATCTCTTGCACCATTTCCCTGAAATTTTAACTTATTATGTATCAAATATAAGTTTTCTTTGTCATAATAAATTAAATCAGCCAATTCTATATTATTACTTAAAACTGTATGAGCTAGTATTATGTCAGCAGACTCCTTAAAAGTTTTATTATAAGCGTCTTCAGTTAATGAAATATCACCATTTGATAATATATCTCTTAATTTTGTATCAATTTTAATCATTTGTGCGTAATTATTTTTAAATTCTCTATCTAAATTAGATATAAAATTATTATCAAACATTAACCATTTATCATTAAAAAGAAAAAATGGTTGCTTATTCTCGTTCTCAATATATCCTTGCATACATTGCTTAATCTTTGTTGGATATAATATTACCTCTTTATCGTTATATACCACTAAACTATATTTTAACATTCTTTCAATAGAAGTTTTAGTAATTGGTTCTGGCAAACAATTTTTATATAAATCATTAATTGTGATTGGAGTATCACTTTGGTATAATGTATTCTGTTCATTATCTTGTACAACATATAAATTACCACCAAAGCAATATTCAGAATATTCGTCTCCCACCAAAATAAAATTATCGCCAATTCCTTGCATTAAATATTGAATAAATAGTTCATTCAATTTTTTATAAGAATATCCATTCTTTTTTGCGTCAATAAAGTAACCTATTGAAAAATTATCATCTTTTTTTTCTATATCAATTAATTTATTTAATATTATTATTAAATTTTCAATACTTATTGATTTTCGAACAACAATCGAATCTTTTGCTACAAGATTTAAATTTTTAATTTTTTTATTTTCATCTATCTCTATACCTAATAGTTCAATTATTTCTTTATCAATTTCTAATGATAATTCTCTAAATATTGAACTCATATCATTTTCGATACTTATAGTTGTTGCATTTCTATTAGAATGTTTACTTGATAACCTGTTACCAGACATTCTATTTTCTAAAACAGACTTAATTGCAGGACTATTCTCTTTCATTATTTTAGGTAATAAATATAATCCATAATTTTTTTGAGTATACTCAGAAATATAATTACTACCCAATCCACCAGTAAGCAAAAATATATTATCATCTTTTAGATAAGACAAAATATATGAAATATGAGTATTTGATAAATCAATATCTTCTTCAATTATGTTCTCTATCATTGCGTACCATGTTGGATAATGATATGTTTTAAATACTAATCCTTTAAAACCATTATTAGCAAAATTTGCAACTTCATTTTTTCTTTTCTTCAATACATCCATTTTTATTGCATCCAATATATTATTTTCAAGTTCCGAATAAGAAGAAATTTTAATATTATGTTCTTCGTCAAAATATTTAATTGATCTTTCATAATCAACTTTATAAATACTGAATTGTGTCTCATATTTTCTCTTTACCATACTACACCTCGCTTCAAAAAAAATAGCAGTATTCATCTTAAAAAGATTAAATACCGCCTATTCTTATAAATATGTATTATCATATCATATTTCAATATTTTTTTCAGTATTTTCAGGACAAATTACTATTTTTACAGTATTTATCATCGTTCTAGATAATTTCAATCATTCAAATACAGCCGCCTTAATCCCCAATTAAATTATGTAATGGTAAGTAAACTCGCCATCTGATAATGATACATGTGTAATTATATTGTGCTACATTAAAAATAATTTTATTAAACAACGCCACCTTTGAATACATGATCAGACTAATGAAATAGTAACGTCATAAAACATGTTATTTTCTAACCAAAACAATATTCAAAAAAAATTCCCATATTATCTAAAATAAAAAAAAGAAAAGCACATAAACTTTTCTCATTTCTAACTAAAAGAATTTTATAATATCTTGAACAGTAATATAAAGCATTAAAAGCATTAGAAGTGCAAAACCAATCATATTACATGTGTTTTCAAATTTAGCATTTAATTTGCTTCCTTTTAATTTTTCCAAAATCATAAAGAAGACATGTCCCCCATCAAAAGCTGGGAATGGTAAAATATTAATAAAGCCAACATTGATAGATAAAAAGGCAGTAATATAAATTAATTGTTGTATACCATATTTAACACTTTGATCAACTACTTTATAAATACCAACTGGGCCAGATAAATTAGAGGCAGAAACTTGTCCACTTAAAAGTCCCCATACAGTAATGGCCATTGATTTCATGATATCAATGAATTTTTGGAAAGTAAATTTAATACACTCTATAAAGTTTTTATCACGACGATTATCTATTTGAATACCAAAAGTTTTTGTCTCATTTCCTTTTTCGTCCTTAGTTATTTTAGGAACTAAAGTAAGAGTTTCTTTTTGACCATTTTCGTGTGTGACATCAAAAGTATACACATTATCATTATTTTTATAATATAAATAAATTTGGCCAACATCCCAAGAAGTAAACTTATGACCATTAATTGCATTAATGATATCACCACTTTGCATTCCCGAAGTAGATGCTGCCGAATCTTCTTGAACATTTAATACTTTAGGAGTACTACTTGTTGGTCCCCAAATGATAGCTAAAATAAATAGTAAAACAATCGCTAAAACAAAGTTATTAAAAACACCTGCTACTAAAATAGCTAATCTTTGATACCAAGGACGATTACACATAAATTTTTCTTTAGGAATTTCACCATCATCTTCGTAAACTTCCCCAGCCATTTGGACAAAACCACCAATAGGTAAAGCCCGAATATTATAATTAATGCCATCTTTTCCCTTATGAGAGAAAATTAATGGCCCCATACCAATTGAAAATTCATAAATATGAACTCCTGATTTTTTAGCGCATATAAAGTGACCAAATTCATGTACTAAGATGATTAGTCCTAACACTAAGATAAACACAATTAAACTAAATATCCACATAACAATCCTCTTTCTATATAAATCTCTGTATAATAGTATAAGCAAGTACTACAAAAATAAAACTATCAAATCTATCTAAAATACCACCATGACCGGGAATTAAGTCCGAAAAATCTTTAATGTCGTTTTCCCTTTTAATCTTACTAAATAATAAATCACCAAAAACACTTATTATAGAAAGAATAAAGCTTGTTATGGCAACCTCTAGTATACATTCATTAGAGATAACCAAAACATAAAAGACAGTGGGAATAACTGTACCAAAGATAATTCCACCAATGGTACCAGCATAAGTTTTATTTGGACTTATGGTAGGAAATATTTTTTTCTTGCCCATTAGTTTTCCTATTAGATAGGCAAAGATATCTGTAATAGTAGAAATAAGCAAAATATATAATAGTAACCAAACATTTTGATTTCTAAGAACAATAACCTGATGAAAGGCCGTACTTAAGAAAAGCAAAACTCCAATTAAATAAAAGGCATCTTTTGTCTCGTAATTTGTATTTTTATACGTTAGCATTGTAGGAAGTAAAAAAACAATCGATAATAATGATAATAAAACACTGCTAACACCGTTTGTTTCACCATGAACTTCATATTCGTAAAAAATAAGTAAAAACATACTAATCATAGCTGCAAACTCAATACCGCTAGGATATTTATCATGGCTCTTTTTTAAATCAAAAATTTCTTTTAAAGCTAATAATGATAAAACTCCTATCATAATTAAAAACGGTTTGCCATTACTTATGACAATAGGAATTAATACTACGAATAAAAGTATTCCACTTATAATTCTCTTAAGCATATTATCAACATCTTTCTTTCTAAAGTATACACGTTTTTTAATATTAGTTCAAGAAAAAAACTGGCCTTTACAACCAGTCTTTCTATAAATTAGATATGATAAATTTTATTTTTCTTAGTTGAAACATATAAACCAATTGCTAAAACAAGACCACCAGCAATAACTGCATATGGTAAGAAAGAACCTGTTTGAGGATTTTCTGTTGTTTCGCATTGTGATTTATATTCTGTTTCAGTACATTCTGTACCGTTAGCACAGTAGTATTTTTCACCTTTTACTTGGCATTTTGGATTTTCAACTACTGGAGTAGTTCCTGTTGCAATGGTAATAGTACAAGGGTCTGTACTTGTAGCATTTGTACCATCTAAAGTAACAGTTGAAATAGCTACTTTTTGACCAGCAGTCATTTGAGCAGTTGATTTTAATGACATAATAATAACGTCAGAATCTGTTGTACTTTCTTTACAACTTACATCCCAACCAGAGCCACTAATTCTTGAACAACTTTTAAAATCATAACTTGAATTACCCATTTTAATTTCAGCTGTTAATTCAGTGCCAATTGAAATAGCGCTTGTAGCTTTAATACCAATAACAAGTGTTGAATTAGCACCCTTGTTTTCGATAGAAATAGAACCTGTTGAAGCTGATTCATCACTACTTAATGTTGTTGATGTAAAGTTTTTATCTGTTGATCCAAAAATGATACCACTAGCGGCATTAACATTAACTGTTAATAAGCAAGCACATAAAATGAAAAAGACAGATAACATAAATCCTTTTTTCTTCATAAATATAAACCTCTTTTCTTTTTTTATTATGGTTTTATTATAACATAAAAATACAATATTTCTATATATTTTATTTTTTTTTACAATAATTTACAAAAAATATGGTATGATAATAAAGAATAGAAATGGTGGTGTCAAGATTGAAAAAGATTATTATTTTAATTCAAAACAGCACCCTTTATTTTTCCTATCGTAAACAAGGCCCTATCAGGGAAGATTTAATGAACACTAATATTATTTCAGATTCAGAACTGGTCTTTACCGAAGACTATATTTTAGAAAACCAAAAATTAGTCACGCCTTTTTTAGAAGAACTTTGTGAAATGAATAAAATTGATACAATTACTTTTCAAAATAATGAGCTGGCTGATTTTTTAATTTTATTATTTAATAAAATAAAGATTTATAAAATTAAAATTAAAAAGCAAGAAAAATTAACATATTCTGTCTGTGAAAAATTATTAAAAATTAAAACGCTAAAAGAAATAGAATGCTTTAGTATCCCCGAATACCTTTTAGAAATGCTTGATAATAAAGGTATAAAGGTTCAAACCAAAAATGAGATTTTTTATATCTCCCCTTTTATGGCAAAAAATAACTTAAAAAATTATTCTAAAATATATTACACCAAGAAAGTAACATTTTATGATAATTTAACAGATGAAGATAAAGAAGACTTTAAAACATTTTTAAAAATAAATCGTTATTTAAAAGTCATTACTTTAATGGTATATAATAAAGAAACTATTGATTTTATTTTCACTTCTCTTCTTGATAATCATTTCAAAAATATTTACATCGAACTTCATGATAACATTACCAAAGAAGAAGATTATTTATTTTTAAAACAAATGAATAAAAAATATAAGAAAAATAATTTTAAAATTGGTCTTTATTACTCTAAAGAATATTTAGAAGATAACTTAATGAAGCAAATAATTTTAAATACTTTAAAATTATGTGGCTTTATCATTATTTTATTTATCGTTGGCATGATTGGTTATATTTCTTTAGATAATTATTATGCTATGAAAGATGTTGCTAAAATTAATGAACATGTTAAAGAACAAATGGGTAAAGAAGAAATAACTATACCAGAAGATAAAAAAGAAGAAGGTCTTGTTATTAAGAATAAATACATTGCTTCTTTGCTTACTATTAATAAAGATGTTATAGGCTATTTAAAAGTTAAAAACACTAACATTGATTATCCTGTTGTAACAAGTAATGATAATAAATATTATTTAACGCATAATCTTTATAATGAAGAAGATAAAAATGGCTGGGTCTATATGGATTTTCGTAACTCCGATAAATATTTAAATGACAATACCATCGTTTATGGACATAATATGTATTATTCTGGGGTTATGTTTGGAACACTTCACAGAACTTTGAATGGTAACTGGTATAATAATGAAGATAATTTAAATATCACTTTTGATACAATGTATGCTTCTATGAATTGGAAAATTTATTCTATTTATACGACTCCTAAAACGAACGATTACTTAAAAGTTAGCTTTGATACCAAAGAAGAAAAAGAACAGTACATTAATATGACTAAAGAAAGAAGTATCAAAAATTTTGATACTCCGGTAACAACTGAGAATAAATTGCTTACTTTATCTACATGTACGGGTGATAATGAAAGGCTTGTTATTCATGCTGTTTTGGAAGAGAATACGGAAGAACAAGATTCAAGTTCTCTTGATAACGTTTCTCTTTTGGATTCAGAAGAATAGCTTTATTTAAATACTCTACAGATTCTTCATAATGTCCTGTATAAAAAGACGCTATTGATAATAAATCATAAAAATAATCATTCCAAGCAAATTCCTCATTAATATAGGATTTGCTTTTTTCTTTGATATTTAACGCTTTTTTTAAATTGTCATAGGCTTTTTCATAATCATTATGTAAATTATAAAAACTGGCTAATTCAATATACCCTTCTCTTAAATAAGGAGCTTCTAAAATAGCCTTTTCATACCACATTAAAGCTTCTTCTTCATAGCCTAACGCTTCATAACTTCTGGCTATAAATCGCATAGATGCACATCTTTCATCTTTCCAAGTTGCTTTTTTACATTTTAAATGTTTATGTAAAGTTTCAATACATTTTGCCCATTTTTGATAATACATATATTCTCTACCTAAATAATGTAAATTGCGGTCGTCTAATGGGTCTTCTAAAACACTAATTTCAAGCAAAGGTAAATAAGAAGCTCTACTTTTTGCTTTATCAGGATAATGATTTAAGGTAATTGGCACATCAATAAATTTTTCCTCTAAACTAGTACTTAATACTTCGTGAACAGGGTGTATCCAGTGATACCCCATGCGAGCATGAATTTTATCAGTCTTAAAACTAACTAAAGGATTGTTGTTTTCATCTAATTTCCAATTATAGTTATATCTTGCTCTTGTCGGCTTTTCTTGAAGCCAATATTGTTCTAAGATGTCACGCCAACCTTTTTCTAAAACTTCATCTAAATCCGTACAAACACAAATATCTGCATCTTCTGGAACTAAGGCTAAAGATTCATTTCTGGCCGTATCAAAACGCCATGGATTAATCTTTTTTTGATAAACGATAACTCCTCTTTTTTTTAGTTTCTTGACGGTATCATCACTAGATCCTGTATCCAAAACAATAATTTCGTCGGCTTCTTTCATAGAATCAACATAACGATTTACAAAAGCACTTTCATTTTTACAAATGGCATAAACAACTACTTTTAGTTTTCTCACTTATATCACCTAGAGTAGTTTATGAAAAAGAAAAAAAAGTGACATTCATCACTTTCAGGTTGTTGACAAAGTAATTTTTTGTTAACAAACTTTATTTTTGATAAACAAAGTGATATAATGAATTTGCGA